>NZ_JACCQB010000079.1:0-25281 GCF_015712265.1 Burkholderia sp. 9777_1386
ATGCGAGCAGGGAGGCTCGCTTACGCGCCAAATTCACTGAATTGAGCGCCGATTCGCTTCGTCATCCAGAAAATTTGAAGCCATCTCGCCTGCAACTTCGGAAGTTGGTCCATTGATCAGCGTTTCCTTAAAAGACGGCTCGTGTCGACGGACCTACTCTGATCGCACGAATCCGGTTGTTTTCGGCACGATCGGCAAGCAAGACGAAAGAATTCAAACGATTCGTCCTGCAGGCGCTCCGGGTTCCGACTCAGGCGAAGACGCGACACGGCGACAGGTCAATCAGGGAGACAACAACGATGCGCCCGACGCCTTGCTTCCGTCGCGACGATACGTCGACGCACACGAAGGCTGCCTGAGATCCATTTCCATAATCGAGACGAGGACGACATGAACACGCCCACCCTTCATCAAGCAGGACTCCGAATGATCATGATCGCGGCCGGCGCCGCGGCGCTGATGTCGCTGTCCGCGTGCGGCGGCTCCGGCTCGCTGAGCCAGGGCACCGGCGGCAGCGGGTCGGGATCGGGCGACACGACGGCCACGACCGGCGGCACGGGCAACGGCTCCAGCGGCACGTCCGCCAACGGCGTCGGCCAGACGACCGCGGCGTCGAGCAACATCGTGACCGCCGCGGGCGGCACCGTGTCGGGCGGCGGCGCGGTGATCGCGAGCCAGTCGGTGCCCGGCACCAACGCGGCGACCATGCAGGGGCTCGGCACCGTCGTGCAGGACGTCGGCGCGGCCGTCACCACGCTCGGCACCGGTCTCGGCGCCGGGCTCGGCCAGCTCGGCGCGTCGTCGAATCCGGTCGGCACGACGGTCGCGAGCACGGGCGGCGTGGTCACGAACCTCGGCGACGCGGTCGCGGCGACCGGCGGCGTGGTGTCCAGCCTCGGCGCCAGCGGGTCGGCGCTGGCGCCCCTCGCGCCGGTCACGTCGCCCGTCGGCGGCGCGATCACGACGCTCGGCAACACGATCGCCGGCGGCGGCGCCACGCTCGGCACGCAGTTGTCGACCGGCCCCGTCGCGCAGGTCACGGGCGCCGCCAGTTCGGCGATCACGCCGATCACGACGCAGGTCGGCTCGATCACGCAGACGGTCGCGTCGAGCACGCCGCTCGGCGCGCCGCTCACGAACCTCGTGACGACGGTCGGCAACGGTGTCGCGAACGCCGGCATGACGATCGCGAAAACCGGCGGCAACCCGGTGACGACCGGCGTCGGCAACGTGGTGACGGCAACCGGCAACACGGTCGCCACCGCCGGCACGGCGCTGCTCGGCGGCGGCGGCGCCGCGACGAGCCCGCTCGCACCGGTGACGGGGTTGCTGTCGACGGGTGCACTCGGCGGTGCAACGGGCGGCGGCAACCCGGCAGGCGCGCTCACGTCGGCGGCCGGCACCGTGACGGCCGCCGTGTCGGGCGCGACCGGCGGCGCGCCGGTCGCGGGGCTGACGGGCGGCAGCGGCACCGGCGCGCTGTCGAAGACGGGTGGCGTGCTCGCCCCGGTGACGACGACGCTCGGCTCGCTGGTCAAATAAGCAACACGCCATGCGGCGCCCGCCGCGTCGTCGACGCTCGGGCGCCGCAACCGCATCTCCGACGGTTTCCGCGGTCGTCCGCCCGCGTCCGATCCCTTCCTTTTCCCGACGGTCCGCCTGCAACAGGCCATCGAAATCGGTCCTGAAAGCAAGACACGTTAAACTCTCACCTCGCGTGGTGCGCCGCCCGCACCCGCCATCCATCGCCAGCCGCGTGCCCTCGGGCCGCCCCCGACCCATGGAGTGAGTGTCAATGAGCGGCGGACTCCCGTTTCCCGCATCCCGCAAGTCGTTGCCGTCGTCGACGGTCTTCCTGATTCTCGCCGCCGCCGCGCTGCTGTCCGGCTGCGGGCTGCTGCCGGTCCAGAACCCGCCCGCCCCGATCAGCGAGGCGCTCGTCGAGCCGGTCGAGGAGACCGCCGGCGAGCCGCTGACGATGCCGCCCGTGCCGGCGCCGACGCAACCGGAAACGCCGGAAGCGCCGAAGAAGCCGCACCGCGAGGTGACGCGGCCGAAACCCGTGCAGCGCCCCGAATCGCCGACCCCGCCGCCACCTCCGCCCCCGCCGATCGTCGCGACGCGCCCGCTCGACCGTACCCAGATCCACGCGCTGCTCGACAGCGAAGTCGCGCGCCGCAACGGCAAGGTGGTCGGCCGCGCGGTCGACATGGTGGTCGACGCGAGCGGCAAGCCGCGCGAGATGATCGTCAACCTGCAAGGCTTCATGGGCATCGGCGACCGCAAGGTCATCTTCCCGTGGAACGTGTTCCGCTTCACGCCGGGCGGCAAGCAGGAGCCGATCGTGCTCGACGTCCCGTCGGGCGACCTGCCGCCGGCCGCGCGACCGAAGGCGGTGCCGCTGTCGGGTTCGGCCGCGGCGTCGCCGACGACGCGGCTGCCGATGCTCGACAGCGATGTCGAGCGCCCGAACGGCACGAAGATCGGCCGCATCGTCGACGTGCTGATCGACCGCGGCGCACAGCCGCAGGCCGTCGTGCTCGACCTCGGCGGGCTCGTCAATACCGACCGCCGTTCGATCGCCGCGAGCTGGGGCGCGCTGCGCTTCGTCACGCGCGACAAGGCGCTGCACCCGCAGCTCGACCTGAACGACGCCCAGATCAAGGCATCGCCGCCCTACGCGGCCGACAAGCCGATCGTCGCGGTCTTCCCGCCCGTTGTCCCGGCCGCGCCGGCTTCGTCTGCGAGTGCCACCCGATGACGATCAAGCATTCCGTCAGCGTTCGCAGTCTCCGGGCCCTCGACTGGCTCAACTTTTTCGTTGCAAACGTTCAAACCGGGTTCGGTCCGTTCATCGCGTCCTACCTCGCGTCGCACAAATGGACGCAGGGCGAGATCGGCATGGTGCTGTCGATCGGCACGATCAGCGCGATGGTCAGCCAGGTGCCGGGCGGCGCCGCCGTCGATGCGCTGAAGAACAAGAAAGGCGCGGCCGCGTGGGCGATCGCGGCCATCATCCTGTCCGCGGTCCTGCTCGCGTCGAGCCCGACGATCGTGCCGGTGATCGCCGCGGAGGTATTCCACGGCTTCGCGAGCTGCATGCTGGTGCCGGCGATGGCCGCGATCTCGTTCTCGCTCGTCGGCCGCGCCGACCTCGGCGACCGGCTCGGCCGCAACGCGCGCTGGGCGTCGATCGGCAGTGCAGTCGCGGCCGGGCTGATGGGGCTGACCGGCGAATACTTCTCCGCGCGCGCGGTGTTCTGGCTGACCGCCGTGCTGGCGCTGCCCGCGCTGTTCGCGCTCGCGATGATCCAGCCGACGCACCAGGTGATCCCGCAGTCGTCGAAGCCGGACGACCTCGACGAAGCCGGCGAGCGCGAAACGCTGCTCGAACTGCTGCGCGACCGCCGGATGCTGATCTTCGCGGCCTGCGTCGTGTTGTTCCACCTGTCGAACGCCGCGATGCTGAACCTCGCGGCCGGCGAAGTCACGGCCGGGATGGGCGAGAACGTGCAGCTCGTGATCGCCGCGTGCATCATCGTGCCGCAGGCGATCGTCGCGATGCTGTCGCCGTGGGTCGGCCGCTCCGCGCAGCGCTGGGGGCGCCGGCCGATCCTGCTGCTCGGCTTCTCCGCGCTGCCGGTGCGCGCGCTGCTGTTCGCGGGCGTCAGCAGCCCGTACCTGCTCGTGCCGGTGCAGATGCTCGACGGCATCAGCGCGGCCGTGTTCGGCGTGATGCTGCCGCTGATCGCAGCCGACGTCGCGGGCGGCAAGGGCCGCTACAACCTGTGTATCGGGCTGTTCGGGCTCGCGGCCGGGATCGGCGCGACGCTCAGCACGGCCGTGGCCGGCTACGTCGCCGATCACTTCGGCAATGCGGTCAGCTTCTTCGGACTCGCGGCCGCGGGCGCGCTCGCGGTGCTGCTGGTCTGGCTCGTGATGCCCGAAACCCGCGTCGAGAATGGCGATGCGACGGCCGACGAACCGGCCGCCGCCTCGCCCGAACAGGCGCATTGACGGCGGCCCGCCGCCACCCGCTTCTTGGCCGACGCACGATGGATACGATCAGGACACTCAACGAAGCCCGCCAGCAGATCCAGCAGTCGATCTTCGATCTGTTCAAGGGGCTGTCATTCAGCGAGCGGCTCACGCAAGGCGCGCTGATGGCGCTGCAGGCCGTCTGCGGCGCGTGCCTCGCGTATGCGATCGGCCGCGCGATGCATACCGAGCAGGCCGTGTGGGCGGCGATCACCGCGATCGCCGTCACGCAGCACAACTACTCGGACACGATGTCGCTGTCGCGCGACCAGTTCATCGGCGCGATGGTCGGCGGCGTACTCGGTTTCGCCGGCGCGGCGCTGGGCGGCGATCGCCTCGTCGCGTATGCGCTCACGGTCGCGGTCGTGATCGTCTGCTGCTGGTGCCTGAACGTCGGCAGCGCGGCGCGGCTCGGCGGCGTGACCGCGACGATCGTGCTGCTGTTCCCGGGCAACGGACCGCTGTGGGACGTTCCGCTGATCCGGCTCGGCGAAGTGACGCTCGGCACGGTATGCGCGCTGGGCGTGTGCTGGCTGATGTCGAGAATCGAACGGCGCTGGTTCCGCCGCGCGGCGGCAAAGTGACGCGCTAATCCGGCGGCCCGGCGCGCATCGCGGCATCGCCATCCATGCCGGGCCGCGGGTTAGGTCAGTCGCCGATTCGCAGCACGATGCCGGAACCGATCTGCACCAGCAGGTGATCCCCGCCGACGCCGACCCATTGATAGCCGCGCGGCGGCGGACTCAGGTGATAGCCGCGCCAGTCGTCGATCACGTATTGGCGGTCGCGGAACTCGGGAGGAAGCCGGTCACCCTTGTGCCACTCGCGGCGCGGCTGGTCGGCCCAGCGCGGCGGTACGTCTTCAACGCGGCCGGGCCCTTTGCGCATGTCGTGCTTGCCGTGACCATACGCATGGCCATTGCCATGCCCATGCCCGTGGTCGTCCTGTTGCGCGCTGGATAACGTCGGCGCCGCCAACGCGGCGGCCACGAACACAACGGCAAGAATCGGGTGCCTTGTTACCATCATCCACCTCCCGTCGAACCGCCGGCGCCGGGATGACGCCGGCCGCACACAAGGCTAGCACACCTCGCGGGGCCCGCCGGTTGTGCGGCGCCACGCACGAGGCAGCGGGTATACTCTCGCTCACCTTCGATCCGTACGATTTTTCATGGCTGAACCTACGCTCGGCGTCGCCATCATCGCCCACAACGCGGCCCGCCGGCTCGCGCAGTGCCTCGACGCGCTCGCCTTTGCGGACGACATCGTGGTCGTCGACGGCGGCAGCACCGACGACACCGTCGAGATCGCCCGCGCACACGGCGCCCGGGCGATCGTCGCCGCCGACTGGCCGGGCTTCGGCCCGCAGAAGAATCGCGCGCTCGCAGCGCTGTCGACGGACTGGGTGCTGTCGATCGACACCGACGAAATCGTGTCGGACGAGCTCGCCGCATCGATCCGTGCGGCGTTGCGCGCCCCGCAGGCCGATGTGTACGCCATCGACCGGTTGTCGGCGTTTTGCGGCAGCTGGGTGCATCACAGCGGCTGGTATCCGGACTGGATCCCGCGCCTGTTCCGGCGGGACACCGCCCGCTTCTCGGACGACCTCGTCCACGAGCGGCTGGTGTTCGACGGCCGCGTCGCGCGGCTCGACGGGAAGCTGCACCACTACTCGTACGACGACATCGACGCGGTGCTGCGCAAGCTCGACGCGTATTCGAGCGCCGGTGCGCGGCAACGCCGCGCGGCCGGCGAGCGGGCGACGGTCGGCAAGGCCATCCGGCGGGGGGTGTGGGCGTTCGTGCGGACCTACGTGCTGCGTCGCGGGTTCCTCGACGGGCGGGCCGGATTCATGATCGCGGTGTTCAATGCGGAGACGGTGTACTACCGCTTCCTGAAGCTCGCGCACGACGGCGCGGCCGAACCCGCATCGCGCCGCTAGGCAGCGGCCGAAAGGTGCGCCGATGGCGCACCGGTTATACGCCGCGGCGCGGCAAGGCCGACACGTCGATGATCGACTCGCGCTGCGCCTCCACCACCGGACGGCCTTCGACGAGCGCCGCCGCGGCGGCAATCACGCGCTGCGCGGAAAGCTCCGTCAGGCAGCGGCTCCAGCTTTCCAGATGACGGTCGCAGCCTTCGAGTTTGCAAGGCACGCAGTCGCCGTCACCCTGCATCAGGTAAACGTTGCCGCGCTGCGCCGAACCGCGCAACGCCCACGGCTCGTCGTGAGCGGGCCAGTGGGCGGGCCACGGCCCCCAGCGCACCGGGTTGGACGGTCCGAACAGCGCGAGCGTCGGCGTCCCGCACGCGGCGGCGACGTGCGTCGCGCCGGTGTCCGGCCCGACGAACAGCCGTGCGCGGCGAATCAGTTCGGCGGTCTCGCCGAACGTCAGGCGCCCGACGAAATTCGCGACCGGCTCGCCCGCGGCAGCCACGATCCGCTGCGCATAGTCGACCTCCGCCGCGCCTGGCCCCCCGCTCAGCGCGACGTCGAAGCCGCTTGCGCGGGCCCAGCGGATCAGTTCGACCCAGCCGTCCTCGCGCCACTGCTTGTAACGGAACATCGGGGATGGGTGCAGCACGATGTGCGCTCGAGTACGCGACAGCGCGGCCGGCCCATACAGCAGTGCGTCGAATTGCGCGACGCGCGCCGGATCGGTGCCGATGCCGGGCGCGACCACTTCAGCGCAAGGCGTCACGCCGAGCACTTCTGCAATCGCGAGACTGCTCGTCACCGTGTGGACATCGCCGTGGCGATTGAGCGCAATGCCGTCCAGCATGAAACGCGTCAGCCGCGTGATCCGCTCCGGATCGACGAGCCCGACGCGCCGACGCCCACCGAACCACGTATAGAAACGGGCACGATCGGAGCTGATCGCCGCGCATGCGAGATCGTAGCGCCGCCACAGCCTGGCCGCGTCGGCGAACCGCTCGCGCGGCTTCGCGCGCTGCGCGACGACGATCACCCGACGAATGTCGGGATTGTGCTCGAGCACGCCCTCGGTGCCGCGAAACACGACCATGTCGATCTGCGCGTCAGGCCAGCGCCGCTTCAGGGAGCGGACCAGCGGCGTCGCCAGCAGCACGTCGCCGATCCGGCGGGTGCAGGTGACGAGAATGCTGCGCGGCGGCGTATCGAACGTAAGGGAAGCGGTCACGGCGGGTATCGACTGACGGAAGCGGGCCATTTTAGCGAAATCGCGCGGCGCGAACCATGCTGCCGGCTCAGCGCGCCGCCGCGAGCAGGTCGGCGGCGAGCGCGGCGAAACGCCGGTTCGCCGCCGGCACGTCGAACGTCGCGATCCGTGCCGCGGCACAAGGCGCGAGCGCCGCGCGCACGTCCGCGTCGGTCACGAGGCGTTCCAGCGCCGCCGACATCGCATCGACATCGCCGACCGGCACGAGCAGGCCTGCGCGGCCGTCGTCGAGCATGTCGCGCGGGCCGGTCGGGCAGTCGGCCGCGAGCACCGGCGTGCCGAGCGCCATCGCTTCGCCGAGCACCATGCCGAACCCTTCGTAGCGGCTGCTCAGCACGAGCGCTTCGGCGGCGCGAACGTACGGAAACGGATTCGCGCAATAGCCCATGAAATGCACGGCATCGCGAATCCGCAGTTCGTCCGCAAGCTGCTCGAGTGCTGCGCGATCCGGCCCGTCGCCAAGCAGGACGAGATCTACCGCGTCCGGCCGGCGAGCACGCCATTGCGCATACGCGCGCAGCAGTGTCCGGTGATCCTTCTGCCCTTCGTCGAGCCGCGCGACCGACACGACGAACCGTTCGGCCGGCCACTCGACCGACGCCGTTGCTTGCTGCCGGATCGCAGCGATGTCGATCACGTTCGGGAGTTCGACGACCCGCACGCCGGAGCCGGCGAACATCTTCTCGGCTTCGTGCTGCATCGCAGGCGTCAATACCGCGATCGCCGCGTAGCGCGCGTACTGGCGCGTGCGCCGCGCCATGTACGCGTCGCCTTTTTTGCCGAAGCGTGCGACGAAGCTGTAGTGGCTGACGCCCAACCACGGCGCGGTACCGCGGCCGGCAATCCGCCGCAGCGAGAAATCGTAATCGCAGACGAGGTCGTAGCCGGAGGCGACCTGCAGGAAGCGTCGCGCGACCAGCCGGCGAATCGCCGCATGGGTCGTCAGCTTGTGCAGCAGCTTTTCGCCGAAGCGCAACCGGCGGCGGCGCTCGAGCTGGTGCAACGCATGCGACCAGCGCGCCGTCGCGAGCACGTGAACCGGCACGTCGGCCGGAATCGCGCCGCTGCGGCGCAGCGCATCGAGATCGTCGGTCGGGAAGGCAACCGACAACGCGGGAGCAAACTGGCGGCGATCCAGCGCGTTCAGCCACGCGACCAGCGCGGTTTCGGTACCGCCCCGCCCGAAGTCGTCGATATGGAACAGCAATCGCACGGGCTTGCCGTTCGCGATCGACGGGCCGGCTTCCGCGCGGCTCGCGACGGCGTTCACGATCCGCTCCCCGGCTGCGCGCGACGCACGCGTGCGCGTCGCTCGCCATGCCCGAGCACCAGCCCGGCAAATGCCCAGAATGCCAGGATCGTCGTCTGCCACATGAAATCGTCCACCAGGTTCTTCGTGACCATCCCGACCACGAGCGCGATGCCGCCCGCCGCAATCCACGGATCAGCCTTCCGCAGTCGCCAGAACGCGAATGCGAGCGCCGCCAGCAACAGTGCCTGCATTGCCAGGCCGATGCGCCCGGTCTGTAGCCACGTATTCAGGAAAAGATTGTGCGCGTGCGTCAGCGCCTGCGGCTCGAGTGCCAGCAATTCGGGCGGCATCTCGCTGCGGTAGGCCATTCCCGGCACCGGTTTGCCGAAACCGATACCCAGCCATTTGTGACGGCTACCTTGCTCGTCATAGAACCGCCACAGCTTGGGCCGCGTGTCCGACGACAGCGTGTCGCCGACTGCCGTCATGCCGGGCGGCACATACAGACGCACGCCGGCGATCGAGACGTCGCGCGATGCGGCCAGCGGCGGCGGTGAATCGTGATAGCGCAGCCGCGCGCTCATTTCGAGCGTGCCGATCGCACCGGCGCCGACGACGACCACTGCCAGCCCCGCCAGCAGCAGATGATGCCGGTACAGCGGATAAAGGCCGATCAGCAACACCACCGCGGCAGCAGGCCAGAAGAAGCGGTTGAGGCTGGCAAGCCCGACCATCCCGCACAGCACGAGTCCCGACACGCCGAACCAGCGCCAGCCGCGCCTGGGCACGAAGAACGCACAGAACAACGCCATGGCGAACGCAACGAGCGTACTCGTATGCCCCACCCGCGCATAGAACCGCAACGGGAACGTTTCGGGTGTCGGCGGCTGCAGCTTGCCCCAGTAGATCACGCTGACCGCGGCGAGCAACGCGCACGCGAGCCAGACGGTCAGCGTGACGCGTTCGGGCCGCTCGACCCGCGTGCCGAACAGCCAGAAGCCCCAGAACGACAGCAGCGGATACACGACCTCGTCGAGCCACGCATGCCGGCTGACGTCCGGGAACACCGACCAGCGGGTGGCCGCGAAACTCCACGCCGCCCAGCCGACGATCGGGACGAACAACGGCCACCGGAACACCGCCGGCCGGTCGCGCCCGCACGCGGCGCCGATCAGCGCAATCCCGACCAGCACCATGCTGCAATTCACGAACGCCGCCATGTGCCCGAACATGATCGCGAACATCAGAACGGGGCAGCCAATCCACAGAAGACGCTCCATACGCGCCGCAATAGCCGTCATCGAACTTGCACCAGAACGTGTTTCAGTGCGCCACGTACCGCGTCCACCGACAGCCCGCTCATGCAGCCCGCGGAGCCGTCGTGCCACGCGACGCATGTCGTGGCGTCGCGATCGCATCGCCTGACCCATTGGACGTGACGCCGGAAAATATACGGTTGATCGCGGCATGGCATGTCCGCGATCGTTACGGCGACGAACGGAACGTCGCGCCAGTAACGTCCGGCACCGTGAACCAGCGCGCTGCCGGGCCCGAACAGCGCGACGGTCGGTACGCCGATGAGGCGCGCGAGATGCGCGACGCCCGTGTCGGGACAGACAACTGCCCGAGCGCCTGCATAGAGATGCCAAAGATCGGCGAGACCGAGTTTCCCGGCAAAGTTCGGCTGCCCGGCGTGCGGCCCGATCTGCTCGATCAGGTCGGCTTCGCTCTTGCCGCCGCTCCACACCACCCGATAGCCACCCGCCTCCATGTCGGCCGCCAGCGCTCGCCAGCGCTCGATCGGCCAGCGCTTGACCATCGTGCTGGCACCCGGATGCAGCACCACGTAGGGCCGCTCCCGAAGCGCCGCTGGCAACGCGACGCTCGGCGGCGGCGCCGGCCAGTCGCCCGGCCGGTATGCGCGCGGAGGGCTGCCGTCGACCAGGTCCGCGATCAGGTCGCCCCACGCGGCCGGCGCATCGGGATACGGACGGCGTTCGTCGACCGGCCAGTTCTTCCACGCCGGGGCATCGCCGTCGTGCGCGACGATCCAGCGACAGCCGGCCGCGAGCGCCAGCCAGCTGTGACGGTTATCCGCCGCGACGAGGCCGAGATCGTACGGCCCCGACGCCAGCAAGCGGCGCACCGACACGGGATCACGCGGATCGAAAGCCAACGCCTGGACGCCAAACGGCTCGCCCGCATACAACGGTGCGATCGCCTTCGGACACGCGAGCGCGATGCGCGCGTGCGGATATTGTTCGCGCAGCTTCGCCAGCAACGGTGTCAGCAACAGCGTATCGCCGAGCAGGAGATGGTGCGCGACGAAAATGCTCGCCGGTTGCCGAGGCTTGCGCCGCAGCGGCTTGAACAGCAATCTCGGCAGAGCCCGCGCGAAGATGTGGATACGTCCGGGGAAGCGGCTCATCGTTAACAGCGGGCTGTCTCGATGGCAAAATTCGCGACGCGGATCGGCCCGATGAACAGCCGAGTCGCCACACGAATCACCATGATCATTGTGAATTGAATAAGTATTTGCACGGAGCAAATCGCGCCGATCAACCGGCACGAATCACCGGAGCGGAATAGCCAGCCGCACCACCCAAACAGGCCGCCAGAGTATACCATCGCCCCCTCGCGCGCCCGAACCGGAAGCCGTCTGACAGATTGCCCCTTACAGGGACGGACCGCTACGCCGGCGCCCACGCCTCGCGGGCCAGCGCGAGCAACTGCTCGACATGATGGCGCACGCCCGGGTCGTAGCCTACCGCGTCGCGCGCGACGGCAGCCCGGTCGCCGGCTCGCACGCGCTGTGCGGCCGTCGCCAGCACGGCGCGCAGCGCCTCGACATCGTCGGCTGCGAACGTCAGCTTCGCATGGTCCGCGATGACGTCATGGCAGCCGAGCGTGGGCGGCAAGATCACGGGTGTCCCGCACATCACTGACTCGATGCCGACCAGCCCGAACGGCTCGTATTTCGATGCAAGGATCGTGTAATCCGCCGCGCGGTATCCGTCCTCGATGTCCTTCACGTAGCCGATGTAGCGCAGTTGCGCCGAGGTCCGCTCCGGCGGGCGGCCGGCCACCGCGACGACGATCGACGCGTCCGTCCCCTGCAGCGCGGCCTCGATCAGCGGCAAGCCCTTGCGCACGTGGCTGCTCGACGGAAACAGCAGCACGACGTCGCGCTCGCCGAAACCGAAGCGGCGCCGCAACGCGGTGCGCTCGTCGTCGCCGACAGGCGTGAAGCGCTGCGCATCGACGGGGGGATACAGCATGCGGATCCTGGCGTCGTCGACGCCGTACAGCGTGCGCAGTTCGTCGCGCATCATCTGCGAATGCGCGACCACATAGCGCGCATTCGCGTACTGCCGGCTCTCGAGCGCAATCTGGCGCCGGTCGAAATAGCCCGGTGCGCGGCCGATCGCGCGCAAGAACCCTCGATGTGTGCCGCCGCAAATCGCGATCTCCGAGCAGGCGACCCGATTACAGCCGATCAGCACATCCACGTCGGCCGCGCGGCGTGCACCGCGGAGCCGCCACGAGAACCATTCGTCGCGCACCTTGCCGGGCAGGAACGAGACGTTGATCCGATGCGGCTCGACGAGCCGCGCCTCCGGAATCGACGCGTCGACGGAGCGCGCGAAGAACGCGGGCGTCACGCCCGCCTCCGCCATTCCCCGCGCGATATCGATCGCGTAGCGCTCGAGGCCGCCCCCGTGCTTCAGCGCATTGGCCGACAGGCCGATCTTCATCTCCGCACGCGCGACACGGGCCCGCACGACGCTCACCCGGCCTCCTGCTGGAACTGAATCCGATGCAGATGGGCATATAGGCCGCCGGATGCGAGCAGCGCCGCGTGGCTGCCGCTCTCGACGATTCTGCCGCCGTCCATCACGAGAATCCGGTCTGCACGCTCGATCGTCGACAGCCGGTGTGCGATCACCAGCGTCGTGCGGCCCTTCATCAGCGTCTCGAGCGCCGCCTGAACGTGACGCTCGGATTCCGAATCGAGCGCCGACGTCGCTTCGTCGAGAATCAGGATCGGCGCATCCTTGTAGATCGCGCGCGCAATCGCGAGACGCTGGCGCTGGCCGCCCGACAGGCGCATCCCGTTGTCGCCGACGAGCGTGTCGAGCCCGTCGGGCATCGCCTCGACCGTACTGAGCAGATTCGCGGCGCGCAGCGCCGCCGTCACGCGTTCGCGGTCGGGGGTTTGGCCGTACGCGACGTTGCTCGCGATCGTGTCGTTGAACAGCACGACATCCTGACTCACCATCGCAATCTGGTCACGCAGGTCACGTAGCCGATACTCGGGTAACGCGACGCCGTCGACGAGAATCTCTCCGGACGTCGGATCGAAAAAGCGCGGCATCAGGTTGACAAGCGTCGTCTTGCCGCTGCCTGACGGCCCTGCGAGCGCGATCATCTCGCCAGGCGCCACGTCAAACGACACGCGGTCGAGCGTTGGCTTGCCGGTGCCGGCGTGATACGCGAACGACACGTCGTTGAAACGAATCCGGCCGGTGGCCCGCTCGAGCGGCTTGCCGCCGCCTTCGGGCTCACGCGGCTCGTCGATCAGGCCGAAGATCAGCTCGGCCGCCGTCATCCCGCGCTGCAGCGGCTGGTTCACGTCCATCAGGTGCTTGAGCGGCGAAATGATGAGCAGCATCGCGGTGACGAACGCGACAAAGCCACCGACCGTCGTCTGGTCGTTCGCGGACTGCACGACGGCAATCGTCAGCACGACGGCCAGCGCGATCGACGCGAGAAACTGCGTGAGCGGCTGCGCAAGCCCACCCGACACGATCATTCGCATCGAATAGCCGCGCAGACGCCGGCTCAATTCGTTGAAGCGGCTGATTTCGTACTGCTCGCCGTTGTGGATCTTGACGACCTTGTAGCCGCCGACGGTCTCCTCGACGATGTACGCGAGCTGGTTCGTCAGCATCTGGTGCTCGCGGTTCAACCGGCGCAAACGCCGGTTGATCTTGCCGACGAGCCAGCCGATACACGGCAGCAACACGGCGACGATCAGTGTCAGTCGCCAGTTCAAATAGAACAGATAACCCAGCAGAAAGACCACCGTCAACGAATCACGCACGAGCGTAATCAACACGCCCAGCAATACGTTCAGGACCTGGTTGACCTCGAAGACGACCGCATTGATCACCGTACTCGCGGTCTCGCGCTGGAAAAACGACACGCCGGTGTGAATCATCCGGTTGAACATCTCGATCCGCAGGTCGAGCAGGATCCGGTTCGAGACATACTGAAGCAGATAGTTGGACGCGTACTGCGCGGCGGCACGCACCAGCGCGAGACCGACGACCGCGATCGGCACGTAGAGCTTCGCGGTCACGTCGCCCTTCGTGCCGAAGCCGCGGTCGAGCAGCGGCTTGAGCAACGCCGGAATCCCGGCTTCCGTTGCCGCGACGACGGCCATCGCGAGGACGCCCGCCACCATCACCCACAGGAGCGGCTTCAGGTACGGCCAAAGGCGGCGCGCGACGACCACGGGCGACGATGCGTCTTCCCCGCCTATGGGTTTGCTAAGAGTAGGCTTGACGCTCAAGGTGCCCTCAAGGAATTTGAATCGAAAATCATTCAGTAGACGATTTCGGCGGAACTACCGTCGAACGCCGCGCGCAGCTCTGCCAGCAGCACGTCGCTCGGTTTCACGCGCCAGGCATCGCCCAGACGCATTTCGCCTTGCGCGCGCGCGTTGCTGTAGTGGATCTGCACCGCGAGCCCGTTCGGCAGCGGCGCCTGCGGGCGCCGACCGCCATCGCGCCCGCCGCCGCGCGGCGCGGGCGCTTCGATCACGTTCGCGGCGGCCGGATCGTCCTTCGACACGTGCGGCTCGAGCACACGGCGCAGCGCGAGCGCGTCGGCGTTGCCGTTCATCGTCAGCCGCACGGCCTGCGCGTAGCGGCTGCGCGCGCGTTCGAGATCCATCACGGTATCGGCCGTGAAGCGAATGCCGCCGGTGAACGCGTCGTTGCGCGCCTGCCCCTGCACGATCAGCAGCTCGTCTTCCTTGAACAGCGCCTTGTTCGCCTCGAACTGTTCGTTGAAGATCGTGATCTCGCACTGGCCCGTGCCGTCGTCGAGCAGCGCGATCAGCATCTTGCCGCGCTGCGTCATCTGCGTGCGCAGCGACGCGATGATGCCGGCGACGAGCTTGTCGCGCCCTTCCTTCAGGTCACCGACCTTCTGCCGCACGAAGCGCCGCACTTCGTCGCGATACGCATCGAACAGGTGGCCGGACAGATAGAAACCCAGCGCGGCCTTTTCTTCCTGCAGGCGGCGCTTGTCGTCCCACGCGGGTTCGTCGACGAGCGCATGCGCGTGCGGCGACTCGGCGCCCATGTCGAACAGGCCGGCCTGCATCGCGTTCGCTTCGGCCTGGTCGGCCGCTTCCATCGCGAGCGGCACCGACGCGATCAGTTGCGCACGGTTCGGGTTCAGCGAATCGAACGCGCCGGCGCGGATCAGCGCCTCGACCGTGCGGCGGTTGACGACGCGCCGGTCGATCCGTTCGCAGAAGTCGAACAGGTCGGTGAACGCCTTTTCCTCGCGGGCGCGCAGGATTTCCTCGATCGCGTTCTGGCCGCTGCCCTTCACCGCGCCGAGGCCGTAGCGGATCGTGCGCGAGCGCTTGCCGTCGGCTTCCGCGACCGGCTCGAACCGGTAATGCGACTGGTTGATGTCCGGCGGCAGCACGGCGAGGTTGTTCACGACGCAGTCGTCGAACAGGATCTTCACCTTGTCGGTGTCGTCCATCGCGAGCGTCATGTTGGCCGCCATGAATTCGGCCGGATGGTGCGCCTTCAGCCACGCGGTGTAATACGCGAGCAGCGCATACGCGGCCGCGTGCGACTTGTTGAAGCCGTAGCCCGCGAACTTCTCCATCAAGTCGAAGATCTCGTCGGACTTCTCGCGCGTGAGGCCGTTCTTCGCGGCCCCCTCGGCGAAGATCTCGCGGTGCTTGACCATCTCCTCGGGCTTCTTCTTGCCCATCGCGCGACGCAGCAAGTCCGCGCCGCCGAGCGAGTAGCCGCCGATGATCTGCGCCATCTGCATCACCTGCTCCTGATAGACCATGATGCCGTAGGTCTCTTTCAGGACGGGTTCGACGCGCGGATCCGGGTATTCGACCTTCTCGCGGCCGTGCTTCCGCGCGCAGAAGCTCGGGATCAGGTCCATCGGGCCCGGCCGGTACAACGACACGAGCGCGATGATGTCCTCGAAGCGGTCGGGCTGCGCATCCTTCAGCATGCCCTGCATCCCGCGGCTTTCCAGCTGGAACACCGCGACCGTGTTGGCCTTCTTCAGGATCTGGAACGACGCCGGATCGTCGAGCGGCACCTGCGCGAGCGACCAGTCTGCCTTCGACGGATCGAGACGGCGGATGTAGCGCTCGGCCCAGTCGAGGATCGTCAGCGTCGTGAGACCCAGAAAGTCGAACTTCACGAGGCCGACGGCTTCGACGTCGTCCTTGTCGTACTGGCTGACCACGCCGCCGTCGTCGCCCTGCGTGTACAGCGGGCAGAAATCGGTCAGCTTGCCGGGCGCGATCAGCACGCCGCCCGCGTGCATCCCGACGTTACGCGTGAGGCCCTCGACGCGCTGCGCGAGATCGAGCAGCTGGTGGACTTCGTCCTCGTGGTCGTAGCGCTCCTGCAGCTGCGGTTCTTCCTTCATCGCGTCGGCAATCGTCACGTGCTTGCCGGGCTTGAACGGAATCAGCTTCGCGACGCCGTCGGTAAACATGTAGCCGAGGTCGAGCACGCGGCCGATGTCGCGCACGGCCGCCTTCGCGGCCATCGTGCCGAACGTGGCGATCTGCGAGACGGCGTCCGCGCCGTATTTCTCCTTCACGTACTGGATCACGCGATCGCGGCCGTGCTGGCAGAAGTCGATGTCGAAGTCGGGCATCGACACGCGTTCCGGATTCAGGAAGCGCTCGAACAGCAGGTTGTAGCGCAGCGGATCGAGGTCGGTAATGCCGAGCGCGTACGCGACCAGCGAACCGGCGCCCGAGCCGCGGCCCGGGCCGACCGGCACGCCGTTGTTCTTCGCCCAGTTGATGAAGTCCGCGACGATCAGGAAGTAGCCGGGGAAGCCCATCTTCGTGATGGTCCCGCACTCGAATTCGAGGCGCTTGTAGTACGTGTCGCGCTGCGCGTCGCGCTCGGCTTCGACCGGATACAACTGCGCGAGGCGGGTTTCGAGCCCCTCCTTCGACAGCTGGACCAGGTAGTCGTCGAGCGACATGCCGTCCGGCGTCGGGAACAGCGGCAGTTTCGGCTTGCCGAGCTCGAGCTTCAGGTTGCAGCGCTTCGCGATCTCGACCGTATTGGCAATCGCCGACGGCAGGTCGGCGAACAGCGCGGCCATGTCGTCCTGCGTGCGGAAATACTGGTCGGTCGTGAAACGCTTCTGGCGCCGCGGGTTCGCGAGGATGTCGCCTTCCGAGATGCACACGCGCGCCTCGTGCGCGGTGAAATCGTCGTCGGTCATGAACTGCGTCGGGTGCGTCGCGACGACCGGCAGCTTCAGCGACGCGGCGAGCGTCGCCGCCTCCTGGATGTACGCCTCGGCGCCCGGCTGGCCGTAACGCTGCAGCTCGATGTAGAAGCCGCCCGGGAACACCCTCGCCCAGCGCTCGGCGTGACGGCGCGCGGCTTCTTCGTTGCCCGCGGCCAGCGCGAGCCCGATATCGCCCTGTTGCGCGCCCGACAGCGCGAGCAGCCCCTGCGCGAGCTCGCCGTCGAGCCAGCTCGCGTCGAGTTCCGCGCGGCCGCGGTACTGGTTCGTGAGCCACGCCTTCGACAGCAGCTCGCAGAGATTCAGGTAACCGACCTTGTCCTTGACCAGCAGCAGCAGCCGCGACGGCTTGTCGCGGTCGTCCGGATTGGCAATCCAGACGTCGCAGCCGGCGATCGGCTTGATGCCCTTGCCGCGGGCTTCCTGGTAGAAACGGACGAGGCCGAATGCGTTGCCGAGATCGGTGAGCGCGAGCGCGCCCTGACCGTCCGCGGCCGCCGCCTTGACGATGTCGTCAATGCGCACGATGCCGTCGGCAATCGAGAATTCGGAGTGAACGCGAAGATGGACGAAGCGAGGATCTGACATGGGCGCTATTGTAGCCGCCCCGCCGCGCGGGCTGCCCAAAAAATGCCCGCTTTGGCCGTTCGGCCGATGCACGCGGCGACGCGTCGCGCGGTTGGCCGATCGGCCAGGTACCGACGCCCGCGCCGTTTGCGGGATAATACGGTTTTTCGAATCAGCGCCCCGGCTTCGCACCCTTTTTTGCGGGCCGCCGGGCGGCCGTTTTCCCGTCGGACCATCATGACCATCGTCAACCTCGCCGCCTACCACTTCGTATCGCTCGACGCGAACGAGCAATGGCGCCCGCTCGTCACCGCCCGCTGCAACGAACTCGGCCTGCGCGGCACGATCCTGCTCGCGCCGGAAGGCATCAACCTGTTCATCGCCGGCACGCGCGAAGCCACCGACGCATTCATCGCGTACATCCGCCACGATCCGCTGTTCGAAGGCAAGTTCGCGACGCTGCAGTTCAAGGAAAGCCTGTCCGACTCGCAGCCGTTTCGCCGCATGCTCGTGCGCCTGAAGCGCGAGATCATCACGATGAAGAAGCCCGCGATCAAGCCGGAACTCGGCCGCGCGCCGTTCGTCGACGCGCGCACGCTGAAGTCGTGGCTCGATCGCGGCCACGACGATACCGGCCGCCCGGTCGTGATGCTCGACACGCGCAACGCGTTCGAGGTCGACGTCGGCACGTTCGACAACGCGCTCGACTACCGGATCGACAAGTTCAGCGAATTCCCGGAAGTGATCGACGCGAACCGCGCCGACCTCGAAGGCAAGACGGTCGTGTCGTTCTGCACCGGCGGCATCCGCTGCGAGAAGGCCGCGATCCACATGAAGGAAATCGGCATCGACAACGTGTACCAGCTCGAAGGCGGGATCCTGAAATACTTCGAGGAAGTCGGCGGCGCGCATTATCACGGCGACTGCTTCGTGTTCGACTACCGCACCGCGCTGAACCCGCAGCTCCAGCCGACCGAGAACGTCACGTGCTTCGCGTGCCGCGCGGTCGTCACGCCGGAAGCGCAACGATCGCCGAGCTACGTGGCCGGCAAGTCGTGCCCGGCCTGCGCGCAGGCAGCCAGCGCCGCGTAACGGCGCGTCGCACCGCGACCCGCGATGAATCCCGGCTATCGCGGCCGCTTCGCGCCGTCGCCCACCGGCCCGCTGCACTTCGGCTCGCTGGTCGGCGCGCTCGCAAGCTGGCTCGACGCCCGCGCGCACGGCGGCACATGGCTCGTCCGCATCGAGGATCTCGACGGCCCGCGCACGGTCCCCGGTGCGGCCGACGACATCCTCGCGACCCTCGCGCATTTCGGCATGACGCCCGACGAACCGCCCGTCTGGCAGAGTACGCGCGATGCGGCCTACACGGCCGCGCTCGAGCGGCTCGTCGCGGCGGGGCTCGTCTATCCGTGCGGCTGCACGCGCAAGGAAATCGCCGATTCGCTGCGCGCCGCCCATGAACGCCATACGACGCTCGCGTATCCGGGTACCTGCCGCACCGGCCTGCACGGCAAGCCCGCGCGCGCATGGCGGCTGCGCGTGCCGGACGGCGACGATGCGGTCGTCACGTTCGACGATCGCTGGCAGCACGCGCAATCGCAGAACCTCGCGACCGAAGTCGGCGATTTCGTGCTGAAACGCGCGGACGGCCAATGGGCGTATCAGCTCGCGGTCGTCGTCGACGATGCCGATGCCGGCATCACGCACGTCGTGCGCGGCGCCGACCTGCTCGATTCGACCGCGCGCCAGATCTACCTGCAGCGCTGCCTAGGCGTGCCGACTCCCGCGTACCTGCACGTGCCGGTCGTCGTCGATGCCAACGGCGAAAAGCTCAGCAAGCAGACGGGCGCGACGGCACTCGAACGCGACGATCCGCTGCCGGCGCTGCGGGCCGCGGCCGCGCATCTCGGTCTGGCGGCCGATGGCGATCTGCCGGGCCATACGATCGACGCGTTCTACGCGGCCGCGACCGATGCATGGGTGCGTCGCTTCGGGCCGCGTGCCGGTTGAATCGCTTGCAGGACGCCGGCCCACGCCGACGACGCGCCTGTCTCGGTCAGCACCGAATCCAGCCGCATGAAAGCAAGGCGAAAGCCACGTCCGCCGACGACTCGGCATCGAAAGCTCCTCCCGCACGCGGCAAGCAATAGCTCGCACACGCCCCGCCCCGATCGCCTCGCCCAATGAAAAACGGGCACATGCTCGTCACATGTACCCGCTTGTCCGGCAGCGCTCACGCACCGCCCCAACCACTCGGCCCGCCTTATGCCGACGGCTTGCGCGGCATCCCGAAGCCGCCGAGCAGCGCGGCGACCTGGCGCTTCGGCCCTTTCTTCTCGGGCTGCTGCGCGGGCTGCGCGTCGTCCGGCTGCTTCGCCGACGCCGACGGCTCGTACGGCTTCAGGAAGAAATCGTCGACCGGCGCTTCGTGGCGGCGATGATGGCCACCGCGCTCGGCGCTGCCCGACGACCGGCGGCCCGATGCCCCGCGATGCTCGTCGCGATCGCGCCGGCCGCCCCGTTCGCCACCGCGCTCACCGCCACGCTCCCCGCCGCGCTCGTCGTGACGATGGCGCGCCGGCTTGTCGAGCTTGAGCGTCTGCATTTCGAGCGGACGCTTGATCAGCTTCTCGATATCGGCGAGCTGCTTGCGCTCGTTCGGGCTGCACAGCGACAGCGCGTCGCCCGTCGCACCCGCGCGGCCGGTACGGCCGATCCGGTGCACGTAGTCTTCCGCGCTGAACGGCAGGTCGAAGTTGATCACGGCCGGCAGCTCGGCGATGTCGAGACCGCGCGCGGCCACGTCGGTCGCGACCAGCGCCTCGATCTCGCCGCGCTTGAACGCGTCGAGCGCCTGCATCCGCTCGATCTGCGTCTTGTCGCCGTGGATCGCCGATGCGACCACGCCGTCGCGCTCGAGATTGCGCGCGAGGCGGCTCGCACCGATCTTGCTGTTGCAGAACACGATCACCTGCTTGAGGCCGCGATCGCGCAGCAACTGCACGACGGCCGCCTGCTTGTCGCCTTCGGCGACGTCGTAGACGATCTGCGTGACGTTCGCGTTCGTCGAGTTGCTGCGCGCGACCTCGATCGTCTGCGGGTTGCGCAGGTAGGTCGACGCGAGCTTCTTGATTTCGCCCGAGAAGGTGGCCGAGAACAACAGCGTCTGACGCTCCTTCGGCAGCAGGTTCAGGATGCGCTGCAGATCGGGCAGGAAGCCCATGTCGAGCATCCGGTCGGCTTCGTCGAGCACGAGGATCTGCACCTGGCCGAGGTTCGCCGTCTTCTGCTGCACGTGGTCGAGCAGGCGGCCCGGCGTCGCGATCAGGATCTCGACGCCGCGGCGCAGTTCGGCCGATTGCGGGTTCATGTCGACGCCGCCGAACACCACCGCGCTGCGCAGCGGCGTGTGCTTCGCATACGCGTGCACGTTCGCGGCGACCTGGTCGGCGAGTTCGCGGGTCGGCGTGAGGATCAGCGCACGCACCGGGTGGCGCGCCGGTGACGCGCTCGTGTTGGCCTGCGGCAGCAGACGCTGGATGATCGGCAGCGAGAAGCTCGCGGTCTTGCCGGTGCCCGTTTGCGCGGCGCCCATGACGTCGCGGCCGGCGAGCACGACCGGAATGGCCTGCGCCTGGATCGGCGTCGGCGTCGTATAGCCCTGCTCCGCAATGGCTTTCAGGATATCGGCGGCAAGGCCGAATTGATCGAAGGTTGCGTCGACGGGCTTGGCGACAGAATCGGACATGGTGGCGTTTCGCTCAAAAGGCGCGGCGGGGACATCGTGCGTCAGGCCAGCCGGGCCTGCGCTCATCACAATTCGGAAATAGACGGAGCCGCGGCGCGCCGCGCGGCGCCGCTCTGGCGCTTGGGACCGGTTCAATGCGAACGCTGGACGCCAGGCCGTGCGGACTCCGTTCGGCGCGAATGCCGGCGGAAAGGGCCGTATTGTAGCACCGTGCGGGCATCTGTCCGTGACAAGCCGCGAACGGCCGTGGCGGCGGTTCGCGCGGCGGGGCCGCCCAGGCCCGCCCAAGGCCCGCGCGGGCGAACGGCTGGCCGATCGGGTTATCCGACTCGGCCGGCACACGATATTAGGGGTTCGATCTCTAAGCGTCGTATCGACAGGTGCGCCGCCAGCCCGACAGCCGGTCAACACGGGTGGCGAATACGCTCCGCGATCGTGCCCGCCGGTCAGCCCTTCTTCTTTTTCTTCTCGACCTGCACGCAGTCGCCCAGCAGCGGCGGCGACTTCGGGTCGGCGATCTCGTCGCGCAGCGTCGCTTCCTTGCCCTTCGTCCACCACGTATAGCGGCCTGCCTGATAGCGCGCGCCGGACGCCGACACCGTATCGACGAACAGCATCTGCTTGCCGTCGACCGGCACGAGCGCGAAGCTCTGGCCGTTGCCCGCGAGCCAGTACGACACGCGCACCGGCTGCTTGTGGTTCGCGCACTGGTAGACGGTTTGCTGGCGCGCGTCGGCGTCGATCTCTTCGACGGTCAGTTGCGCGGCATGCGCGACGGAAACGGCGGTGCCGGCGAGCGCAAGCGCAGCGAAGGTTTGGCGAATCATGCAGGTCCTCTCACGAGACGGGTGGAAACGCGCCCTCGCGGGGCGCGCGGTTATTGTTTATCGGGGTGGCGGGTTAGCACGCCGGTTGCCGGAATCAGGGATCGATCACGTCCGCGCACGCATCGGTCGGCGCGGCGGCGACATGGCCGACGAGCGGCACGATCTTGAGCCCGGCCGACGCCACGCGGCACGGCGCGGCCGCAAGGCCGCAGCCCGCGAGACTCGCGACGAGCGCCAGCGCGACGCCCAGCTTTCCGATACGCAACCATCTCGACGCCATCGTCCTCTCCTCGTTCCGTCAGCGCGCCGACACGGGCCGGACGGCCGCGGCCGCGCGCTTCGCGCGTTCGCGGGCTTCGTCGACGGTCGCGCCGGTCGCCAGCGCGACGCCCATGCGTCGCTTCGCAAAACTTTCCGGCTTGCCGAACAGGCGCAGGTCCGCGCCCGGCACCGCGAGCGCGTCGCGCACGCCTTCGAACGCGATCCCGCGCTCGTCGAGCCCGCCGTAGATCACCGCCGACGCAGCCGGCGTGCCGAGCGCCGGATCCACCGGCAGCCCGAGAATCGCCCGCGCGTGCAGCTCGAATTCCGACTGGCGCTGCGAGGCGAGCGTGACGAGGCCCGTATCGTGCGGCCGCGGGCTCACCTCGGAGAACCAGACGTCGTCGCCGCGCACGAACAGCTCGACGCCGAACATCCCGCGCCCGCCGAGCGCCTCGGTCACCTTGTGCGCGATCTCGCGCGACTTCGCGAGCGCTGCCGCGCGCATCGGCTGCGGCTGCCACGATTCGACATAGTCGCCCGCCACCTGCACGTGGCCGACCGGCTCGCAGAAGTAGGTACGCGTGTCGAGCGTCGCGGGGTCGATCGCGCGCACGGTCAGCTGCGTGATCTCGTAGTCGAAATCGACGAAGCCCTCGACGATCACGCGGCCGTGGTTCACGCGCCCGCCCGCCATCGCATGGTCCCACGCGGGTTTCACGTCGGCGTCGGTCTTCACGACCGACTGCCCCTTGCCCGACGACGACATCACGGGCTTCACGACGCACGGCATGCCGATCTTCGCGACGGCCGCGCTGAAGGCTTCGAACGAATCGGCGAACGCATACGGCGACGTCGGCAGGCCGAGTTCCTCGGCCGCGAGCCGGCGGATCCCTTCGCGATTCATCGTGAGCTGCGTCGCGCGCGCGGTCGGGATCACCTCGGCGAGGCCGGCCGCCTCGATCGCCGCGAGCGCGTCGGTGGCGATCGCCTCGATCTCGGGCACGATCAAATGCGGGCGCTCGGCCTCGACGATCGCCCGCAGCGCGGCCGGGTCCGTCATGTCGATCACGTGCGCGCGATGGGCGACCTGGTGGCCCGGCGCATCCTGATAACGATCGACCGCGACGACTTCGACGCCGAGGCGCTGCAACGCGATGATGACTTCCTTGCCGAGTTCGCCGGCGCCGAGCAGCATGACGCGCGTGGCCGAGGGTGAAAGCGGCGTACCGAGCCGCTGACCGATCTGCATGTGATTTCCCGCTGGTTCTGTTGGAGGACGAAAACGGCTTCGATGTTAACACGGGCATCCGGGCCGGTTTGGGCGGTTTGGTCGCGCCCACGCCGCGCCGCGCGATCCCGTGGGCGGGCTGCGAACGTTTTCACGCGCGAAGTGTCGGCTCGCCTGCCGCGGGGCGGGTGCGTTACTCTTACGCCTTGATCAGAATCCGAAGAGGAACGAGGCTCATGTCCCACCTGTCCGCGGCCGCACGCGCACGCACCGGCCTGCTTCGCCCGTTGCGCGCGCCGCTTTGCGCGCTGACGCTTGCCACGCTTCTCGCCGCCTGCGCGATGCCGACCCATCCCGATTCCGCCGCCCCCGCGCCCGACCCGTACAACCCGGCCGCCGTCCAGCTGCTCGACGACACCAGTTGGGAGCTCACCAGCTGGGTGAACGCCGACGGCACGCCACGCGCGATCCCGCACGGCGACAACGGCGAACCGATCAAGCTCGCGCTGTCGACCGATTCGGGCATCCGGCGCGCGAGCGGGTTCTCCGGCTGCAACCGCTACATGGGCACCTACGCGATCAAGAACGGCGTGCTGAGCTTCGGCCCGCTCGCCGGCACGCGGATGGCCTGCCCAAACACGCTCGGCGGCCAGCTCGAAGCCGCCTACCTCGATGCGCTCGCCCACGTCGAGAAGACCGGCGTGCAGATGCGTGCGCCCCAGCAATTGCAGATCGTGACCCAGGCCGGCGCAACGCTGACGTTCACGCACCGGAGCCCCTGATGTACGGCGCGCGCGAAGGCCGACCGACCGCCTTCGCGTGGCGCGCCACGCGCACGCGCCAGCCGCGTGCGTCGCGCAGCGTGAATCGGAATCACGCCGCGTTAGAGTCTTGTTCGCCGGCCGGTTAAACTCGGCGGGTCGCGCCCCGCGCGCCCCGCCCCACTCCTGTTTCAAAGCATGCACACGGTTGTCTTCGGCTGGTTCGGCATCTCCGCCGTCTGGTTCCTCCTTCTCTTCTGGCGTCTCGTGCAGGCGATGCTGCCCGGTGGCGGCGGACTCGCCGGTCGCGGCTCGATTCGCCTGTGGCTCGGCTTCGCCGCGGTATTCGTCGCAAGTTGCACGCTGACGAGCCCGCTGTCGGGCCCCGACACGAACGCGCTCGGTCATGCGTTCTCGGCCGGCTTCGCCCACGTGCTCGGCCCGGTCGGCACGCCGGTCGCGATGGTCGTGCTGTTCTTCGCCGGCCTGCCGTGGCTGACCGGCATCGGCTGGCGGCAGTTCGCCGCATGGGTCGACACGTCGTTCGGCGTCAAGCTGTCGCGCGACGGCGGCGACGACGACGCGCGCGGAATCGCCGACCTGCCGCGCAGCGCGCTGCATCGCGACGACGACGTCGTGCAACCGACCACCGCGCACACCGTCAACTCGATGGCGCCGCGCCAGAACGGCCGGTATTCGCGCCCGACATTGTGGAAACCCGATCCGCAGGCACGACCGAAGCCGCGCAGCAAGACGCCCCCGCGCCCGCTTGCGGAACCCGTCGCGCCGTCGGGCTGGCTGAAGCCGACCGCCTCCCCGCGCACGCCGGTGCCGCCCGCC
>NZ_JACCQB010000007.1:0-192375 GCF_015712265.1 Burkholderia sp. 9777_1386
GACGCGCCTGCCCCGTCGTCCGGTTTGCTGTGGGACGAACCATCCCCGCCGGCCGCCGCGCCGAAAAAAGGCCGCCGCAAGCGCGGCGTGCTGCCCGCGCCGATCCCGGCCGACGTGGCCGCCGCCGCGGCCGGCCTGCCGCCGAACGTGCGGCTCGGCACGTCGTCGTGGTATTTCCCCGGCTGGAACGGCATCGTCTTCGACGGCGATTTCGCGCAGACGAAGCTGTCGCGCGAAGGACTGCAAGCGTACGGCGCGCATCCGCTGCTGAGGAGCGTCAGCCTCGACCGCTCGTTCTACGGCCCGCTGTCGGTGGCCGACTACCTGCGCTACGCGCAGCAGGTGCCCGACGATTTCCGCTTCGTCGTGAAGGCGCCGGCCGCGGTGACCGACGCGGTGATCCGCGGCCGGCGCGGCGAGCCGTCCGGGCCGAACCCGACCTTCCTCGACGCACCGCTCGCGACCCGCGAATTCGTCCAGCCGTGCCTCGACGGGCTCGGCCGGAAAGCCGGCGTGCTCGTGTTCCAGTTCTCGCCGCTGCCCGATCAACTGCTCGCGGCGCCGGCCGCGCTGATCGACCGGCTCGCGGCGTTCTTCGCGGCGCTGCCGCCGCTGCCGCCGGATGCCGACGGCCCGCGTTACGCGATCGAGATCCGCGACGCGAGCCTGCTCACGCCGCGCTTCATCCGCGCACTGGCCGCGCTCGGCGTGCGCTATTGCGTCGGCCTGCACGCGCGGATGCCCGACCCGCTGCGCCAGGCCGCCGCGCTCGCACTGCTCGACGGCGACGCGCCGGGCCCGCTGATCGTGCGCTGGAGCCTGCACGGCGGGTTCAAGTACGAGCAGGCGAAAGCGAAATACGAGCCGTTCGACAAGCTCGTCGACGAGGATCCCGCCACCCGCTCGGCGCTCGCCGAACTGGCCGCGCGCTACGCACTGGCCGGGCAGCCGGTGATCATCACGATCAACAACAAGGCGGAAGGCTCCGCGCCGCTGTCGTGCATCGCGCTCGCGCGCGAAATCGCCGCCGCGTGCGCGCAGTGGCGCAACGAGGCGGCGTGATCGCGGCGTGCGCCGTCGACGCTCACGCGCCGCGCAGCGACTTCAGCCGGTGCGCGAACTTCTGCCGGAATTTCGCGAGCTTCGGCCCGATCACGACCGAGCAGTAGCCCTGCCCCGGATTGCGCGCGTAATAGTTCTGATGATAGTCCTCGGCCGGCCAGTAATTGCCGTCGAGCGGCACGACCTGCGTGACGATCGGCTGGCCGAACACCTGCTCGCGCTCGAGCTCGCGGATCATGTCGAGCGCGGTATCGCGCTGCGCATCCGAATGCGTGAACACGACCGACCGGTACTGCGTGCCGACGTCGTTGCCCTGCCGGTTCAGCGTGGTCGGATCGTGCGTCGCGAAGAAGATCTCGAGGATCTCGCGATAGCCGATGCGCGCCGGATCGAACGTCACGTTGACGACTTCCGCGTGGCCCGTGTCGCCTTCGCAGATGTCGCGATAGCCGGGATTGCGCGTATGGCCGCCCGCGTAACCCGACTGCACGGCCGTCACGCCGTCGACGTCGAGAAACACGGCCTCCGTGCACCAGAAACACCCGCCTCCGAGCGTCGCGGTTTCAAGCATCTCGTTCCCCATGAAATCAGTCCCTCGTGGATGACGGCAGCCGGCACGCCCGTGCCGGCGCCATCGTTTCGCGTCGCCGTTGCCCGCCCGCGAGGGGGAGGCAGCGGCACTTCGTCAAGTATCTCACTCGCGCGCGCAACTGGCAGATCGGACAGGGCGCCGCACGCGCCCCGCCGCGTGTTTCTCGTCTACACTTAGGCACGCGCAAGCGACGGCCAACCCGTCGCGCCCGCCCAGCGTCCGATGCATGCCCGACCCCGATGCCACCATCATCTGCCGGAACATCGATATGCACGCCTTAACAGACATCGCCTGCGTCGCGGGCCCGGTCGCCGCTCCGTCGATCGCACCATCGCAGTGGCGCGTGCCGGTTTCACGGAGCGCGCCGCACGGCACCCCCTCGCCTTTTCCCGCTTTCACGACCTGATGCACGGCATCGCGCGCGTCGCCGACGCGCGCGGCCACCGCAGTCCGCACGTCCGCAACGAACGGCCGTGCGTCCACGATCCGACACCATCCGGAGGACTTCACCATGAGCATGCGGCCCGACCCGACGTTTCACGCTTCGCCCGAACTTGCGATGCAGGCGCCGGCGGAGGAGTTTGCCTATACGTTGTTGCTGAGCCCCGATTTTTCCAGACCCGACGCGCTTGCCGTGATCGACGTGAAGCCCGGTTCGTCGACGTACGGCAAGATCGTGCACACGGTGACGATGCCGAACACCGGCGACGAGTTTCACCACTTCGGCTGGAATGCGTGCTCGTCGTCGCTGTCGCCGCTGACCGGCCATGCGTTCCTCGAGCGCCGCTTCCTGATCATTCCCGGCCTGCGCTCGTCGCGCATCTACGTGATCGACACGAAGCCGCATCCGACGCAGGCGCGCATCCACAAGATCATCGAGCCCGACGAAATCTTCGCGAAGACCGGCTATTCGCGGCCGCACACCGTGCATTGCGGACCCGAGGGCATCTACGTGAGCACGCTGGGCGGCGCGGGCAAGGACGGCACCGACGGCGCGCCTGGCATCTTCATCATGGATTGCGAGACCTTCGACGTGCTCGGCCGCTGGGAGATCGACCGCGGCCCGCAGGACAAGCATTACGACTTCTGGTGGAACCTGCCGCGCGACTACATGGTGTCGAGCGAATGGGCGCTGCCGCCGCAATTCGAGAACGGGATCGTCCCGGAGGATCTGCTCGCGAACAAGTACGGGCACCGGCTGCATTTCTGGGACCTGCGCGCGCGGCGCAACGTGCAGACGATCGATCTCGGCGCGCAGCACCAGATGGCGCTCGAGGTGCGGCCCGCGCACGACCCGGTGCGCGAATACGGATTCGTCGGCGTCGTGGTCGATACGACCAATCTCGAAGGCTCGATCTGGACCTGGTGGCGCGAAGGCGGCAAGTTCCATGCGAAGAAAACCGCGACGATCCCGGCCGAACCGGCCGCGGCCGACGAGCTGCCGCCGCTGCTGCAAGGATTCGGCGCGGTGCCGCCGCTCGTGACCGACATCGACCTGTCGCTCGACGATCGCTTCCTGTACGTGTCGTGCTGGGGCACCGGCGAGATGCGCCAGTATGACGTGTCGGACCCGCACCACCCGGTGCTCGCGGGGTCGGTGCGCATCGGCGGCATCGCGCGCCGTGCGCCGCACTCGAACGGCCGCACGTTCGCGGGCGGCCCGCAGATGGTCGAGATCAGTCGCGACGGCCGGCGCGTGTACTGGACCAACTCGCTCTATTCGACGTGGGACGACCAGTTCTATCCGGACGGCGTGCCGGCCGCGCAGGTGCTCGCGCACGCGGGGCCGGACGGCGGGCTGACGCTCGCCGACGACTACTGGGTCGAGTTCCCCGACGGCTACCGCGCGCACCAGATCCGGCTCGAAGGCGGCGACTGCTCGACCGACTCGTTCTGCTATCCGTCGGTCAAGCGTTGAGCACCGGCCTTCACGCGTCGTTCGCGCTGTGGGCGGCCGTGCTCGCGAGCGGCGTCTATCACGGACTCAACCCGGCGATGGGCTGGCCGCTCGCGGTGTCGAACGCGCTGATGACGCGCCGCGGCGGCGCGCTCGTCGCGGCGCTCGGCTATCTCGCGCTCGGTCATGCGCTGGCCGTTTTCGCGGTGATGCTGCCATTCGGGCTGCTCGCCGCGCTGCTCGCGTGGCAGTCGGCGATCCGGATCGGCGCGAGCGCGCTCGTGATCGGCTTCGGCGCGGTACTGCTGATCCGGCGCCGACATCCGCGGGCGCTCGCACGGATTCCGCCGGCGCGGCTCGGCCTGTGGTCGTTCGCGGTCGCGCTCGCGCACGGCGCGGGGCTGATGCTCGTGCCGATCTACCTCGGCCTGTGCGGGCTCGACCGGGATGCCGGCCACCGCGCGGCGGCGCTGCTCGTCGATGCGCACCTCGGCATGGCGCTCGTCGTCGCCGCCGTGCATGCGGCCGCGATGATCGCCGCCGGCGGCGGGCTCGCGTGGCTCGTGTACCGTTATCTCGGGCTGAAGTTCGTGTCGCGGAGCTGGTTCAATCTGGATGCGGTGTGGGCGTCGAGCCTGATCGTGACGGGAGCGTTGTCGCTCGGGCTAGCGGCGGCGCGATAGCGCGGGCAGCGATGGCTCGCTGGCGCAGCGAGGTGCCGGGCGCAACGGCCGCACCGTTAAAAAACGTGACGGAACGGCGCTGCCGGCCGCGCGCCGCAGTGTTCGCTACGCCACCCTGCCGTCGCGATGCGCCGCCCGACCGGGTCCGGCGACTTCGATTCCGTTAAAATCGGGCCATGCGCACCCCTTCCCAATCGACCGCCTCGTCGTCTTTCGTCCGCCGCGCCCGTCACGCCCGTGCCGTGTCGCGCCCGCCCGTCCCGTTCCGGATGGCTGCCCGATGAGCCACGCCAATCCGCCGGATTTCGACTCGGCCGCCTTCCGGCAGGCGCTCGGCCAGTTCGCGACGGGCGTGACGGTGATCACGACGCGCGCGCCGTCCGGCCAGCTGATCGGCATCACCGCCAGTTCGTTCAATTCGGTGTCGCTCGATCCGCCGCTCGTGCTGTGGAGCCTCGCGCACAAATCGGCGTCGACGCCGGTGTTCCGCGGCAACAGCCATTACGTGGTGAACGTGCTCGCGGCGTCGCAGTTGGACCTGTGCAAGCGCTTCTCGACCTACAAGGGCGACCGCTTCGAAGGGATCGCGCATGCGGCCGGCAACTCGGGGATGCCCGTGCTCGACGGCGCGCTCGCATGGTTCGAATGCCACAACCGCAGCCGCTACGACGAAGGCGACCACGTGATCTTCGTCGGCGAAGTGGAACGCTGCGGCGTGCGCGCCGTAACGGAAACGGCGCCGCCGCTCGTGTTCCACGGCGGCGGCTTCCACGGCCTTACACCGCTTTGATCGCCCCCGTGCGCGCCAGCCCGACCGGCGCGCCGGCTTCGTCCTTCAGCGTCTGCAGCACGATGTTCGACCGGATGTCCATCACGCCCGGCGCCTTGTAGAGGCGGTTCAGCACGAAATCCGAATAGTGCTTGAGGTTGTGCGCGAGCACGCGCAGCAGATAGTGGCTCTCGCCCGTCACGACGAACGCGCCGACCACCTCCGGCCATTCGCGCAACGCTTCCGCGAAGCGCTCGTGCCATTGATTCTCTTCGTTGCGCATCGACACCTGCACGAACGCCTCGAGCTCGAAACCGAGCTTCTCGCGGCTCAGGCACGCGCGATAGTGCTCGATCACGCCCTGCTCCTCGAGCAGGCGCATGCGGCGCAGGCAGGCGGATGGCGAAAGCGAGATGCGTTCGGCCAGGTCGAGATTGCTGATTCTGCCCTCCTCCTGCAGTACCGCCAGAATCCGGCAGTCGGTGGCATCGAGCGTGATCGCGTGCATTTTTGGTCCCCGTTTTCCCTCTGAGTCGAATTATCTGCCAATCCGGCGGATTGTCCATGTTTATTTCGCAAGCACTTTCTGCGAGCGTCCACCTATCATTCGAAGGATCGACTCACGATTCGTCATGCCATGGACACACTCTGGGACATCTCGCCGCCCGTCAGCCCCGCCACCCCCGTGTGGCCGGGCGATACGCCGGTTGCCGTCGAGCGCGTATGGCGGATGGAGGCCGGTTCGCCGGTCAACGTCGCGCGCCTGACGCTGTCGCCGCACACGGGCGCGCACTGCGACGCGCCGCTGCACTACGATGCCGACGGCGCGCCGATCGGCGCGGTGCCGCTCGATACCTATCTCGGCCCGTGCCGCGTGATCCATTGCATCGGCGCATCGCCGGTCGTGCGGCCGGCCGATGTGGAAGCCGCGCTCGACGGCGTACCGCCGCGCGTGCTGCTGCGCACGTATGCGCGCGCCGCGGTCGAGCAATGGGACAGCAATTTCTGCGCGGTCGCGCCCGACACCGTCGACCTGCTCGCGGCGCACGGCGTGAAGCTGATCGGCATCGATACGCCGTCGCTCGACCCGCAGGAATCGAAGACGATGGATGCGCATCACCGCGTGCGCGCGCACCGGATGGCGATCCTCGAAGGCATCGTGCTCGACGACGTGCCGCCCGGCGACTACGAACTGATCGCACTGCCGCTCAAATTCGCGACGCTCGACGCGAGCCCCGTGCGTGCGGTGCTGCGCGCGCTGCCCGCGCACGCTTCCTGATTACCCGACCTACGACCTCACATCATGATGATCAAGACCCGTGAAGACGCGCTCGCGCTCGACCGCGACGACCCGCTGGCCCCGCTGCGCGACCAGTTCTCGCTGCCCGACGGCGTGATCTATCTCGACGGCAACTCGCTCGGCGCGCAGCCGCGTGCATCGGCCGCCCGCGCGCAGCAGGTGATCGGCGCCGAATGGGGCGAAGGCCTGATCCGCAGCTGGAACACGGCCGGCTGGTTCGCGCTGCCGCGCCGCCTCGGCGACAAGCTCGCGACGCTGATCGGCGGCGCGCCCGGCGAGACGGTCGTCACCGACACCATCTCGATCAACCTGTTCAAGCTGCTGTCGGCGATGCTGCGCCACCAGGCCGAGCGTGCGCCCGAGCGCCGGGTGATCGTGTCGGAGCGCTCGAACTTCCCGACCGACCTGTACATCGCGCAGGGGCTGATCGACCAGCTCGGCGGCGGCTACACGCTGCGCCTGATCGACGATCCGGCCGACCTGCCCGGCGCGCTCGGCGCGGACACGGCCGTCGCGATGATCACGCACGTGAACTACCGCACCGGCTACATGCACGACATGCCGGCCGTCACACAGCTGGTGCATGACGCCGGCGCGCTGATGCTGTGGGATCTCGCGCACTCGGCCGGCGCAGTGCCGGTCGACCTGAACGGCGCGCGCGCGGACGGCGCGGTCGGCTGCACGTACAAGTACCTGAACGGCGGCCCCGGCTCGCCCGCGTTCGTGTGGGTGCCGCAACGCCATCTCGCGCATTTCTCGCAGCCGCTGTCCGGCTGGTGGGGCCACCGCGCGCCGTTCGCGATGCAGCCGGGCTTCGCGCCCGATCCGGGCATCGCGCGCTTCCTGTGCGGCACGCAGCCGATCGTGTCGATGTCGATGGTCGAATGCGGGCTCGACGTGTTCCTGCAGACCGACATGGACGCGATCCGCCGCAAGTCGCTCGCGTTGACCGATGCCTTCATCGCGCTCGTCGAAGCGCGCTGCGCGGGCCTGTCGCTGAAGCTCGTCACGCCGCGTGCGCATCACCAGCGCGGCTCGCAGGCGAGCTTCGAGCATCCGCACGGCTACGAAGTGATGCAGGCGCTGATCGCGCGCGGCGTGATCGGCGACTACCGCGAGCCGTACGTGCTGCGCTTCGGCTTCACGCCGCTCTATACGCGCTTCGCCGACGTGTGGGATGCGGTCGAGACGCTGCGCGACATCCTCGCCACCGACGCGTGGAAGGCGCCCGAGTTCGCCGAACGCGGCGCGGTGACCTGACCGGTTCTGCGCGGCGCGCGCACCGCATGCAACGGCGGCGCGCCGCGCATTCATCATTCAAATCTGGAGAAAGTCGTGAATTCTGGTCATATGCAGCCCCCCGGCGGCGACGCGCCGGCAGGCTGCCCGTTCTCGGGCGCACGCGCCGCACAACCGGCGCAAGCCGCGCACGAAGCCCCGCACGTGCCGGGCGAGGCCGACGCTCAAGCCGGCTGGCACAACGCGCAGCTCGATTTCTCGAAGTCGATGAGCTATGGCGACTACCTGTCGCTGAATTCGATCCTCGACGCGCAGCATCCGCTGTCGCCCGATCACAACGAGATGCTGTTCATCATCCAGCATCAGACGAGCGAGCTGTGGATGAAGCTTGCGCTGTTCGAATTGCGCGGCGCGCTCGATGCAGTGCGCACGGACGCGCTGCCGCCCGCGTTCAAGATGCTCGCGCGCGTGTCGCGCATCCTCGAGCAGCTGGTACAGGCGTGGAACGTGCTGTCGACGATGACGCCGTCCGAGTATTCGGCGATGCGGCCGTATCTCGGCCAGTCGTCGGGCTTCCAGTCGTACCAGTATCGCCAGCTCGAATTCCTGCTCGGCAACAAGAACGCGCAGATGCTGCAGCCGCATGCGCACCGGCCCGACATCCTCGAACAGGTGCGCGCGACGCTCGAGGCGCCGTCGTTCTACGACGAGGTCGTGCGCCTGCTCGCGCGGCGCGGGTTCCCGATCGCGCCCGAGCGGCTCGAGCGCGACTGGACGCAGCCGATGCGGCACGACGAGACGGTCGAAGCCGCGTGGCTCGAGGTCTATCGTCATCCGCAGCAGCACTGGGAGCTGTACGAGATGGCCGAGGAACTGGTCGATCTCGAGGATGCGTTCCGTCAGTGGCGCTTCCGTCACGTGACGACGGTCGAACGCATCATCGGCTTCAAGCAGGGCACCGGCGGCACGAGCGGCGCGCCGTACCTGCGCAAGATGCTCGACGTCGTGCTGTTCCCCGAGCTCTGGCACGTGCGCACCACGCTGTAACGCACGTCACGCGCCCGCCGTCACGACGACGGGCGGGCGAGTTCCTCCCCTTCGCGCGGCGGCGCGGGCACGCGCGACAGCCGCGGAATGTGCCGCCGCACCGCGAGCAGCGCGACGCACACCACGCCCATCGCCACGGCCAGCATCGTCAGATACGCGCCCGCGCCGCCCGCCGTGATCACGATCGCGCCCGCGAATGCGCTGAGAATCGCGCCGAGCCGGCCGAACGCGAGCGCACTCGCGGTGCCTGTCGCACGCACGGCCGTCGGATAGATGTACGCGCACAGCGCATACATCGTCGACTGCACCGCGTTGACGAACAGCCCGTGCAGGCCGAGCCCGACGATCAGCCAGCCCGTATGGCGGCTCGCATCGACACCCATCAGCCACACCGCGCTCGCCGCGCCGCCGATGCTGCACAGCGCGAGCGGCCAGCGCGAGCCCGCATGCGCGATCGCCCATGCGCACAACAACGCGCCGATCACGCCGCCGAGGTTGTACGCGGTGAGCCCCGAGCCCGCGACCGACACGCTCAACCCGCTCGCCGCGAGCATCGTCGGCAGCCAGCTGAACGCCGCGTACACGGCGAGCAGGCACATGAAGAACGCGCACCACAGCGCGATCGTGTCGCGCGCCTGGCCGCTCGCGAACAGCGCGCCGAAGCCGCCGCGACTGCCCGGCGCGCGGGCGTCCTTCGTATCGGTGAACACGGTGCCCGGCGCGACCGGCCGCTGCATCCGCGCGAGCAGCGCGCCGAGTTCCGGCCAGCGTGCGGGGCGTCGCGCGAGATAGCGCGGCGACTCGGGCAACGCGCGCACCAGCACGAAGCCGAGCACGAGCGGCAACGCGCCGCCCGCGAAGAACAGCCCGCGCCAGCCGTAGCGCGGCAGCACCTCGTGCGCGAACAGGCCGGCCAGCATCCCGCCGAGCGGCACGCAGACGATCGTCGCGGTCACCATCATCGTGCGGCGCCGCGCGGGCGTGTATTCGGCGGTCATCGTCGTGGCCGTCGGCAACGCGCCGCCGATCCCGAGCCCGGCGCAAAAGCGCAGCATCGCGATCGTCGCGACGTCGGGCGCGAACCCGATCGCGCAGGTCGCGATGCCGAACAGGAACACGCTGCCGATCACGGCCTGGCGGCGGCCGAAGCGGTCCGCGACGAGCCCCGCGCACGCGCTGCCGATGCCCATCCCGACCAGCCCCGCCGCGACGGCCGGCGCGAACGCGCCGCGCGTGATGCCCCATTCGCGGATCAGCACGGGAATCGCGAAGCCGATCAACTGGCCGTCGAAGCCGTCGAGCACGATCGCGAGCGCGGCGAGCAGCACCACGCAGCGCTGCATCAGCGTAAACGGCCCGTCGTCGAGCGTCGTGCCGATGTCGATCGACGGCGGTCGCCGGCCATCCAGTGCGTCGCGCGTGCTCATGCGGCCTCCCGGGCGCCGCACGTCGGCGGCAACGTGCGCGAACGGCGCGCGGCAAGACAACGGCATTCGATGGTTTTCATGGCGTCTCCGGTTGTCCGGGCTGGCGCGCATGCGTGCCCGGATCTCGTGCTGTGCATCGACCGGCGCCCGTGCATCGGCGTCGGCGTCTTGTTCCACCCTTCACGACCCGGCGCCGTCGCCCCGCGGGCACGGCCTCCGTATCGTCATGCGGCGCGAGCCGGCCGCCGGCCTGTGGCTCAGTTCGTCCGTGCGTCGATCAACCGGACGAGCGCGAGCAGCGTCTCGCCATGCGGCACCGCGACGCCCGCTTCGCGCGCGGCCGCGACGACCTTGCCGCTGATCGCGTCGATTTCGGTGCGGCGGCCCGCGAGCACGTCCTGCAGCATCGACGGGCGATGGCCGCGATGGTCGCGGATCGCATGCTCGACGTTGCGTGCGACGCGCTCGCCGTCGACCGCAATGCCCTTCGCGCGCGCGACGGCGGCCGTCTCGGCCGCGATCGCCAGCGCGAGCCGCGGCCCGTCCTGATGATGGCCGAGCTGATCGACGGTGCAACCCGTCGTCGCGCACAGCGTGTTGAGCGCCGCGTTGAACGCGACCTTCTCCCAGATCGCGGCCCACACGTCGGCATCGAGCGTGCAGGCGAGCCCCGCGCGCGACAGCGTGTCGGCCACGGCCGTCGCGAACGGGCGTGCCGCGCCGTCGGCCGTCATCATGCGGATCGTGCCGGCGCCGTGCGAGCGCACGTGCGCGGGCCCGGCCGCATCGGCCGGCCACGTCGTCACGCCGACCAGGATGCGCTCGAGCGGCACGAACGCATTCAGCGTCTCGACGTTGCCGAGCCCGTTCTGCAACGTCAGCACGAACGTGTCCGGCGTCAGCAGCGCGCGCACGCCGTCTAGCGCGGCGCGCGTGTGCAGCGATTTGGTGAAAACGATCAGCAGATCGAACGGTGTGTCGGGCGCGGCGGCCGCGGCCGCATTCGCGGCGTCCGGCCGCACGGCCTGCAGCGTGCGAATGCGCCGTTCGCCGCGGTCGTCGTCGATATGCAGCCCGTCGCGGCGGATCGCATCGAGATGCGCATCGTTCACGTCGATCAGCGTGACGGCTTCGCCGCTTTCGGCCAGTCGCGCGCCGAACAGCGAACCCATCGCGCCGGCGCCCAGAATTGCAATTCTCATCGTCGGCGGCCTCGTCAGAACGGATAGTGGCGCGGCGCCGTCTGCACGGTGATCCAGCGCAGGTCGGTGAACGCGGCGATGCCGGCCTTGCCGCCGAAGTGGCCGAAGCCGCTGTCCTTCACGCCGCCGAACGGCATCTGCGCCTCGTCGTGCACGGTCGGGCCGTTCACGTGACAGATGCCCGATTCGATGCGCGCCGCGACGCGCAGCGCCCGCGCGACGTCGCGGCTGAACACGGCCGACGCCAGCCCGAACGCGTTGTCGTTCGCGCAACGGATCGCGGCCTCCTCGCCGTCGACGCGCACGATGCCCTTCACCGGGCCGAACGATTCTTCCGCGTAGATGCGCATCGCCGGCGTCACATGGTCGAGCAGCGTCGCCGGGAACAGCGTGGTGTCGGCCTTGCCGCCGCACAGCAGCGTCGCGCCGTGCGCGAGCGCATCGTCGATCAGCGCGTTGCAGCGCTCGACCGCCTTCGTGTCGATCAGCGAACCGAGCACGACGGGCCCGTTGCGCGGATCGCCGAGCGGCAGCGACGCGGCCTTGTCGGCGAGCTTCGCGACGAACGCATCGGCGATCGCCGCGTCGACGACGATGCGCTCGGTCGACATGCAGATCTGCCCGGAATTCGCGAATGCGCCGAATGCGGCCGCGGCGACCGCCGCGTCGAGATCGGCATCGTCGAGCACGACGAACGGCGCCTTGCCGCCGAGTTCCAGCACCGACGGCTTCAGGTGACGCGCGCACGCTTGCGCGACGATCCGCCCGACCCGCGTCGAGCCGGTGAAATTCACGCGGCGCACGGCCGGATGCGCGATCAGCGCATCGACGACGGCGCCCGCATCGTCGGGCGCGTTCGTCACGAAGTTGACGACGCCCGGCGGCAGTCCGGCCTCCTGCAGCGCCTCGACGATCAGCCCGTGCGTGACGGGACACAGCTCCGAGCCCTTCAGCACGACCGTGTTGCCGCACGCGAGCGGCAGCGCGAGCGCGCGCGTCGCGAGGATCACCGGCGCGTTCCACGGCGCGATGCCGAGCACGACGCCTGCCGGTTGCCGCACGCCCATCGCGAGCGAGCCCGGCACGTCCGACGGAATCAGCTCGCCGCCGACCTGCGTGGTGAGCGATGCGGCCTCGACGAGCCCGCTCGCCGCGAGGTGAACGTTGAAGCCGGCCCACAGCGCGGACGCCCCCGTCTCGGCCGCCATCGCCGCAACGAACTGGTCGTGCTTCGCTTCGAGCGCGGCGGCCGCCTTCAGCAGCAAGGCGCGCCGCGCGCCGGGCCCGAGCGCGGCCCAGTCGGGAAATGCACGGGCAGCCGCATCGGCCGCCGCGCGCGCATCGTCGACGGTGCATGCGGGCGCTTCGGACGCGACTTGGCCGTCGAGCGGGTTGCGGCGCACGAAGGTCGCGCCGCCGGACGAGTGGCGGCGTTCGCCGCCGATCAGCATCGCTACGGTTTGCATGGCATCTCCGGAAGGACGCGCGCGGCGCGTCACGCAATCTCGACTTCGACGACGACCGGCGTCGCGGCACGCAGCGCGTCGGTCAGCGTGTCGCGCAGCTTCGCCGCTTCGGCGACGCGCACGCCGCGGCAGCCCATCCCTTGCGCGAGCGCGACGAAATCCAGGTCGGGCAGCTCGGTGCCCTGCACCGGGTCGCCCGGACCAAAGCCGAACACGGGCGCGAAATCCTGCAGCGCCGCGTAACGCCGGTTGTTCAGGATCACGAACGTGATCGGCAGTTTCAGCTGCGCGGCGCTCCACAACGCCTGGATCGAATACAGGCTCGAGCCGTCGCCGATCAGCCCGATCACGCGCCGGCCCGGCTGCGCGAGCGCGACGCCGACCGCGGCCGGCATCCCGTAGCCGAGCCCGCCGCTGTCCATCGTGTAGAACGTGCCGCTGCGCGTGAACGGCAGATGCTCCTGCATCACCGGCCGCGCGCTCGGCGCCTCCTCGACGACGATGTCGGACGCGTCGCGCACGTCGGCGAGCGTCTGCAGCGCGAACGCGACCGACATGCGCTCGCCGGCGGCGGGCGCGTCGACGCGTACCCGCGGCGCGCGCGCCGCGGGCATCGGCCGCTCGGGCGGCGCCGGTCGCGCGAGCAGGTCGCGCGCGGCGAGCCGCAAATTGCCGACGACCGCATCGCCCGACGGCGTCCACGCGGCGACGCCCGGATCGTCGACGAGCTGCACGAGCGTCGCGCCCGGCGGCAGGTGCGGGCCGAAGCCTTCGATGTGATAGGTGAACGCGGGCGCGCCGAACGCGAACACGAGATCGTGCCCGTCGAGCCGCGCGACGATCTTCTCGCGAATCGCGGGCAGGAAGCCGGCGAACAGCGGATGGTCTTCCGGAAAGCTGCAGCGCCCCGACATCGGCGCGACGTACACGCGCGCCCGGTGCCGCTCGGCCAGGCGCACGACGTCGTCCCATGCTCCCGCGCGATCGACTGCCGCGCCGACCACGAACGCCGGGCGCCGCGCGGCGTCGAGCGCGTCGCCGAGCCGCGCGAGCGCGTCGGGATCGGGCCGCACGATGCTGCTGACGTCGCGCCGCGGCAGCCGTTCGGCCGGCTGGTCCCAGTCGTCGACCGGGATCGACACGAACACGGGGCCGCGCGGCTCCTGCATCGCGATGCGGTACGCGCGCGCGATCGCGGCCGGCACGTCCTGCGCCCGCGCCGGCTCGATGCTCCATTTCACGTACGGCTTCGGCAGCTCGGCGGCCTGCGTCGCGCCGAGGAACGGATCGAACGGCAGAATCGCGCGCGCCTGCTGGCCCGCGGTGACGATCAGCGGCGTGCGGTTCTTGAACGCGGTAAACAGATTGCCCATCGCGTTGCCGACACCCGCCGCCGAATGCAGGTTGACGACCGCCGCATTGCCGGTGGCCTGTGCATGGCCGTCGGCCATCCCGACCACGACGGCTTCGTGCAGGCCGAGCACGTAGCGGAAATCGTCGGGGAAGTCGCGGAACATCGGCAGCTCGGTCGAACCGGGATTGCCGAACACGCGGTCGATGCCGAACTGCCGGAGCAGGTCGACGACCGCGTCGCGGACGGTGATCGATGCGGAAAGGGGCGGATGGCCGGACATGCTCGGGTGTCTCCTCGATGACTGGGCGGTTTCCACAGTATCGAAGTGCAAGCCATTCTCGGATACTGTATTTTCCGCAAAAAGCCATTACGATCCGGCATGACTTTCGATCTCCGACAATTACGCGCGTTCACGACGATCGTCGCGTCCGGCAGCCTCGGCCGCGCGGCCGACGCGCTGCACGTCACGCAGCCGGCGTTGAGCCGGATCCTGAAGCGGCTGGAGGAACAGGTCGGCGCGCCGCTGTTCGAGCGCCATTCGAAGGGCGTGCAGCTCACCGCGTTCGGCGAGGCGCTGCTGCCGCATGCGACGCTGCTGCAGCACGAGGCCGAGCATGCGCGCGAGGAGCTCGACGCGATGCGCGGGTTCGCGAAGGGCACGATCAAGGTCGGCGCGGTGGGCAGCATCGCGAGCCTCGTGCTGCCGATCGCAGTCGGCCGCGTGCTCGACCGCTGGCCGAACCTGCGCGTCGAGATCATCGAAGGCGTGTGGGACCGGCTCGCGGAAGGGCTGATCAAGCACGAGATCGACCTCGCGCTGTCCGCGCACGGGCCAGATACCGACGAGATCGTCGCGATTCCCGAGTGCCGCTGGGAAGACCGCAGCCATATCGTTGCGGCGCCGCACCATCCGCTGCGAGCGCTCGGCCGCCCGCCGACGCTCGCCGATACGCTGCACGCGCGCTGGGCGATTCCGCCGCGCGGCACCGCGCCGTTCGACCACATGCGCGCGACCTTCGACGCGCACGGGCTGCCGCTGCCCGACATCGCGGTCGAGACGCGCTCGGTCACGACGCTCAAAAGCCTGGTCGCGCACGCCGGTTTCCTGAGCTGGATGGCCGAGCCGATGGTCGGCGCCGAGCAGCGCGCCGGCACGATCGACACGCTGCCCGTGCGCGAAGTGGTCGCGGTGCGCACGCTCACCGCGTTCCGGCGCCGCCACGGCATCCTGCCGGGGCCGGCCGGCAAGCTGCTCGACGAACTCGTCGCGCTCACGCGCGAAGGACGCTGACGTTCGTTTCCTGCCGGCTCCGCGTCCGCCCGGCCCGCGCGCCGCCGCAGCGCACCATCGAAATGCCGCGTCCCCGCCTTGACTTTCGTTCGCCCGAATACGATCATTCGCTCACATAAAGAGCAAATGATCGTATTCGACAGGACAGACAGGCAGGAAAAGGAGACACCGGATGAGCGAATCGCCCTCCGCCCACGCGCCCGTGCTGCTGCACATCGGCGCCGGCTCGTTTCACCGCGCGCATCAGGCGTGGTATCTGCATCGCGTGAACGCCGCCGTGCCGGCCGACGAGCGCTGGTCGCTGACCGTCGGCAACATCCGCGACGACATGCGCGCGACGATGGACGCGCTCGCCGCGCAGCACGGCGCGTACACGCTCGAAACCGTCACCCCGCAGGGCGAGCGCGCGTACGAGACGATCCGCGCGATCACGTGCGTGCTGCCGTGGTCGATCGACCTTGCCGCGCTGATCGACGCCGGCGCCGATCCGGCCTGCCGGATCGTGTCGTTCACCGTCACCGAAGGCGGCTACTACCTCGACGAACACAACCGGCTCGACGTCGCCAATGCCGATCTCGCCGCCGACCTGCAGGGCGCGCGCACGACGCTGTACGGCGCGCTCGCGGCGCTGCTCGCCGAACGCGTGAAGCGCGGCGCGGGCCCGCTCACGCTGCAAAGCTGCGACAACCTGCGCAACAACGGCGCACGCTTTCGCGCCGGCATGCGCGAATTCCTCGAACGGCGCGGCGAAGGCGGCCTGCTCGCGTGGTTCGATGCGCACGTCGCGACGCCCAGCGCGATGGTCGACCGCATCACGCCGCGCCCGACCGCCGACGTGCGCGAGCGCGTCCTCGCGGCCACCGGCGTCGACGATGCGTGCCCGGTGATGGGCGAATCGTTCATCCAGTGGGTGATCGAGGACCGTTTCGCGGCCGGCCGGCCACGCTGGGAGCTGGCCGGCGCCGAACTCGTCGACGACGTGCATCCGTACGAGGAAGCGAAGATCCGCATCCTCAACGCGACGCACAGCTGCATCGCATGGGCCGGCACGCTCGCGGGCCATACCTACATCCACGAAGGCACGCACGACCCGGCGATCCGCCGCTTCGCGCACGACTACGTGACGCAGGACGTGATCCCGTGCCTCACGCCGAGCCCGCTCGATCTCGCGCGCTACCGCGACGTCGTGCTGGAGCGCTTCGGCAATCCGTACGTGCTCGACACGAACCAGCGCGTCGCGGCCGACGGTTTCTCGAAGATCCCCGGTTTCATCGCGCCGACGCTCGTCGAATCGTTCGCGCGCGGCGCGGCACCCATCGCCACCGCCGTGCTGCCCGCACTGTTCCTGCGCTTTCTCGAACGCTGGGCGCGCGGCACGCTGCCGTATGCGTACCAGGACGGCGTGATGGACGACAGCAGCGCCCGCGCGATCGTCGGAGCCTCAGACCCCGTTGTCGCGCTCGGCGCGAACCGCGCGCTGTGGGGCTCGCTCGCCGGCAACGCGGCGCTGTTCGACGCGCTGCGCGCCGGGCTCGCGCGCGTCGACGCATGGCTCGCCGCACGCTGATGACCCGCGCGCGGCGCCCGGCCGCGCCACCGGGCGAACCCGCTTGGCACATGCCGTGCGGCACGGCTAAAGTAGCGGCTCCTCTCTGACGGAACGGATCGCTCATGTATCTCGGCATCGACCTCGGCACCTCGGAAGTGAAGGTGCTGCTGCTCGCCCCGGACGGCGCGGTCGTCGGCACCGCCGGCTCGCCGTTCAGCGTGTCGCGACCGCATCCGCGCTGGGCCGAACAGCATCCGGACGACTGGTGGCGAGGCACGCTCGCCGCGCTCGCCGCGCTGCGCGAACGGCACCCGCAGGCGTTCGCGCAGGTACGCGGCATCGGCCTGTCGGGCCAGATGCACGGCGCCGTGCTGCTCGGCCGCGACGATCGCGTGCTGCGCCCCGCGATCCTGTGGAACGACATGCGCAGCGCCGACGAATGCGCGCTGCTCACCGAACGCGCGCCCGATCTCCACGCACTGGCCGGCAACCTTGCGATGCCCGGCTTCACCGCGCCGAAACTGCTGTGGGTCGCGAAGCACGAGCCCGACGTGTTCGCGGCGACCGCGTGCGTGCTGATGCCGAAGGACTACCTGCGATTCCGGCTGACCGGCGCGAAAGTGTCCGATCCGTCGGACGCGGCCGGCACGCTGTGGCTCGACGTCGCGCGCCGCGACTGGTCCGATGCGCTGCTCGACGCGTGCCGGATGACGCGCGGGCAGATGCCGCGCATCGTCGAAGGCAACGCGCCGTCCGGCACGTTGCGCGCGGACGTCGCACGCGAACTGGGGTTGTCCGAGGCCGTCGTGGTCGCGGGCGGCGGCGGCGACAACGCGACGAGCGCGCTCGGCATCGGCGCGATCCACGCGGGCGACGGCTTCGTGTCGCTCGGTACGTCCGGCGTGCTGAGCGTGGTCGGCGACCGCTTCATGCCGAATCCCGCGTCGGCCGTGCATGCGTTCTGTCATGCGATTCCCGACCGCTGGCAACTGATGAGCGTCGTGCTGTCGGCCGCGAGTTGCCTGCGCTGGGTCTGCAAGCTGACCGGCACCGACGAGCCCGCGCTGCTCGCCGAAGTCGAGGCGCTCGACGCCGACGCACTCGCGGCGGCGCCGCTGTTCCTGCCCTACCTGTCGGGCGAGCGCACGCCGCACAACGATCCGTACGCGCAAGGCGCGTTCTTCGGCATGACGCACGCAACCGACCGCGCGCACCTCGGCTACGCGGTGCTCGAAGGCGTGACGCTCGGCCTCGCCGACGGTCTCGACGCGCTGCACGCGGCCGGCGTCGAGACCGACCAGTTGTCGCTGATCGGCGGCGGCGCGCGCAGCGCGTTCTGGGCGCAACTGATCGCGGACGCGCTGAACGTGCGCACGCGTCAGCACGGCGGCGGCGAAACCGGCGCGGCGCTCGGCGCGGCACGGCTCGGCTGGCTGGCCGTCGGCGGCGATCCGCATACGGTGCTGACCAAGCCGCCGGTACGCGCCGAATACGCGCCGGACGCCGCCCGCCATGCGCGGCTGCGCGAACGCCTCGACGCGTTCCGCACGCTGTACCGCCACGTGCGGCCGCTGTACGAACCGTCGCGCGCACGACTCGCGTAGGCGCCGCGCTCGCGCGACCGGCCGCCGGCCGCGCGCGCGACATGCGGTACAGTGGATGCCGTCATGCGGCCCGCCGGCCGGTCCGCGGGGCGGCCCCCAGATCCGAACCGAATCGCTATCGTGTCCAAGTCCTCAGAAAAACTCGATCTCGCCACGCGCGCCGCGTGGCTCTATTACGTCGCGGGCGACACGCAGAACGAAATCGCCGAAAAGCTGCAGGTGTCGCGCCCCGTCGCACAGCGCCTCGTCGCGTTCGCGGTCGAGAAGAACCTGATCCGTGTGCGCGTCGACCATCGGCTCGCCGACTGTCTCGATCTCGGCGCGCAACTGTCGAAACGCTACGGCCTCGCGATGTGCGAAGTCGTGCCGGTCGACGCCGATGCGCCCGACGCGATCGACCGCAAGCTCGCGGTCGCCGGCGCGCAGGTGATGGAGCGCTACCTGAACGAAACGCGGCCGATGGTGATCGCGGTCAGCAGCGGCCGGACGCTGAAGGCCGCGGTCGCGCAGATCGCGCAGATCGACCGCCCGCAGCACCGGCTCGTATCGATGGTCGGCGCGATCGCGGCCGACGGCTCGTCGAACCGCTACGACGTCGCGCAGTACATCTCCGAGAAAACCGGCAGCAAGCACTTCCTGCTGCCTGCGCCGCTGTTCGCGGACAGCGACGCCGAACGCGCGCAGTGGTGCAATCACCGGCTGTACCGGATCGTCGAGGCGCTGTCGGGCAAGGCCGACGTCGCGTTCGTCGGGATCGGCAACATCGGCCCGCACTGCCCGCTCTACGAAGACGGCTTCATCACCGAACAGGAGCGCGACGAGATGACCGCGCTCGGCGCGGTGGCCGAACTGCTCGGCGTGCCGATCGACGCGCAGGGCACGCAGATCACCGTGTCGACCAGCGCGCGCGTGACGAGCGTCGCGCTCGCCACGCCGCCGAAGCTGCCCACGATCGCGTTCGCCGGCGGCCCGAAGAAACACGACGCGGTGATTGCCGCGCTGCGCGGCGGCTGGCTGTCGGGGCTCGTCACCGACGAAACCTGCGCGCGCGCCGCGCTCGCCGCGAAGGCGGCCTGACGCCGCCGTCGCCATCGCGCACGCCGGCTCAGGCCGCGCGCGGCGCCGGAAATGCATGGCGGCGGGCGCGCCACGCGCCGACCCACGCCAGCGCCAGCAGCACGACGAGCACCCACGGAATCGCGCCGGCGCCCGTCGCGCCGAGCAGCATCCCGCCTGCGATGCCGCCACCGGCGATCGCGAGATTCCAGACCGTCACGAGCATCGACTGCGCGACGTCGGCCGATTCCCCCGCCGCGTTCGCGGTGGCCGTCTGGAACAGCGTCGGCGCGCCGCCGAACGCGAGCCCCCACAGCACGACGCCCGCATAGACGACCGTCATCCCCGAGCCGGCGCCGAGCATCGCCGCCGCCAGCGCGAACAGCGCGATGCTGGCGAGCGTCAGGCGTCGCTGCGCGGCGCCGATCCACGCGCCCGTCAGCGCGATGCCGACCAGCGACGCGACGCCGAACACGAACAGCACCACGTCGACCTGCGCGCCCATCCGCACGCCCGCGAGGAACGGCGCGACGTACGTGTACAGCAGGTTGTGCGCGAGCACGTACGCGAACATCACCGCCAGCACCGGCCGCACGCCGGGCAGCGTCATCACGCCGAGCACCGGCTCGCGCGCGCCGGCCGCCTGCCCCGGATAGTCGGGCACACGCAGCCGGATCCAGCCGATCAGCACGAGCGCCGCGAGCGTGATGCCCGCGAACGCGATGCGCCAGCCGAACATCGCGCCGAGCGCGGTGCCCGCCGGAATGCCGATCGACATCGCCGCCGGTATGCCGAGCATCGCGATCGCGATCGCACGGCCGCGCAGCGACGGGTCGACCAGCCGGCTCGCGTAGCCCGCGAGCAGCGCCCACAGCAGCCCGGCCGACATCCCCGCGACGAACCGCGCAGCCAATGTGAGCGCGTAATACGGCGACCCGGCCGTCAGCGCATTCGAGACGACGAAGCCGGCCAGCGCCGCGAGCAGCAGCCGGCGCCGGCGCATCGCACGGGTCGCGGCGACGAGCGGGATCGCCGCGACGATCGAGCCGAGCGCGTAGACGGTCACCAGTTGGCCGATCAGCGCCTCGGTCACGTGCAGGTCGGCGCTCATCAGCGGCAGCAGGCCGGCCGGCAACGCTTCGGTGAGCACCGTGATGAAGCCGGCGGTGGCGAGCGCGAGCAGGTTCGCGACGGGCAAGCGTGCGCGGGCCGGCGTGGACGGATCTGCCACACGATCGATGGCGCGGTCGGAGACGGATACGCACTCGCTCATCGCGCGCTCCGGTCGCCGACGCCATACACCGCATCGCGCACGTCGGTGACGATGCGCCCGTGCATCCCTTCGTACAACGTATTGGTCAACGCCACCACCGTCAGCCCTGCCGCGCGGTCGACGAACCACGCGTGCCCGTACGCACCGCCCCAGCGCCAGGTGCCGACCGACTCCGGCGATTGCGCGGCCACCGGGTCATGCAGCACGGAAAAACCGAGCCCGAAACCGAATCCCGGCGCATCCGGCAAGTCGTGCGCGCCCGGCTGCACCCGCGCCATCTCGTCGATCCAGCGCGGTGCGAGCCAGCCGTCGAGGCCCGTGCGCAGCGTATCGAGCAACGTCAGGCAATCGTGCGCGGTGCCGACCATGCCCGCGCCACCCGACGGCCACGCGGTCGCATCGAACGCGCGCGCCGGCTCGAAGCGGATGCCCACCGTGCCGTCGAATACCGGCACGAGATCGTCGTCCGCCATCCGGCGCGGCGCGTCGGGCGTACTGACGTAAGGCGTCGCCAGACGCGCCGCGTCATGCGTGAAAAATGCCGTGTCGGTCATCCCGAGCGGCGTCGTCACGAGCGCGGTCACGGCGTCGGCGAGCGGCCGGCCATCGACCGCCTCGATCAGCGCACCGACCACGTCGGTCGCAAGCGAGTAGCCCCACGATGTGCCGGGCGCGAACTGCAGCGGCACGCCGGCGATGCGCCGGACGTTCTCGGCGAGCGACAGGCTCGCTCGGTCCATCCCGTCGGACACGCCCGCGCGCGCATACGGGCCGTCGGCGGCGGCTTCGAGAAAGCGATAGCCGAGCCCGGCCGTATGCGACAGCAGATGCCGCAGCGTGATGTTCGCCGGCGTGCCGTCCGCGAGCGTCGGCGTGAACGCGGGCAGCCAGCGCGCGACCGGCTCGTCGAGCCCGATCTTCGATGTCGCGACCAGCCGCATCGCGGCGGCCGTCACGATCGGCTTGGATACCGACGCGAGCCGGAACAGCGTGTCCTCGCGCATCGGCGTGCCGGCTTCGCGATCGGCCAGCCCGGCCGCGCGTGCATAACGCAATTCGCCGTCGCGCGCGACCAGCACGACCGCGCCGACCGCGCGCGCATCGGCCAGCGCGCGGTCGAGCACGGCATCGAGCCGAGCGCGCAGCGCGGCATCCGGTTCGGCGCGGCGGGCGGTGACAGGCAGTGATGACATGGCGTGACCTCGAACAGTGAAGGAACGCCCATCGTAGGGAGCCGGCACGAGAAGAAAAATCGGGTTAGAGTTCCGGACACTCCGGACATGGGTGTCCGTAATCGAGAACCTGCATGGAAAATCTTGGCGGCTTCGTCGTCTTCGTCCAGGTCGCGGAAACGCGCAGCTTCGTCGCGGCCGGCCGTGCGCTCGGACTGTCGGCGTCGGCGATCGGCAAGCGCATCGCGCGGCTCGAGGCACGCCTGAACGTGCGGCTCTTTCACCGCAGCACGCGCAGCATCACGCTGACGGCCGAAGGCGCGCGCTTTCTCGAACGATGCCGGCGCGTGATCGCCGAAATCGACGCGGCCGAGCGGGAACTCACGCAGAGCGTCGAGGCGCCGCGCGGGCGGCTGCGCGTGAGCCTGCCGACGATCGGCACGTTGCTGTTGCCGGTGCTCGCCGACTTCATGGCCGCGTATCCGGAGATCGAGCTCGACATCGATTTCAGCGACCGGATCGTCGACGTGATCGACGAAGGCTTCGACGTGGTACTGCGCACCGGCCATCCGACCGATTCCCGACTGTCGTCGCGGCTGCTCGGCCACTTCCGCCAGCACCTGGTCGCGTCGCCCGACTATCTCGAACGGCACGGCACGCCGCGCACGCCGGCCGACCTCGCGCAGCACCGCTGCCTGCATTACCGATTCCCGAGCAGCGGCAAGCTCGAGATCTGGCCGCTGCGCGCGCCGCGCGCCGGCACGCCGCCGGAGGTACCCGTCTCGATGGTCAGCAACAACGCCGAGACGCGCCTGTGCTTCGCGCTGCGCGGGCTCGGCATCGCGTGCCTGCCCGAGTTCTTCGTGCGCGACACGCTCGCCGACGGCAGGCTGCGCGCAGTGCTCGACGATCACGTCGCGAGCCGCACGCCGTTCTACGTGCTATGGCCGTCAGGCCGCCATCCGCTGCCCAAGCTGCGCGCGTTCGTCGACTACATGGCCGAGCATTTGCGGCTGTAACCGGCGCGCCGCCGTCACGCCGCCTTCGCGTGCGCGCTCAGCCGCCGGAACGCCTGCCCGTTTTCGTCGAACAGGTGGCAGTGCTCGGGCTGCGCATGCACGCGCAGCGCCTCGCCGGTGCGGTACGTGTCGAGCGGCGGAATCCGCGCGATCAGCCCGTCCGGCGCGACGGCCGACTCCGCATACAGATACGCGGCATCGCCGAGCGATTCGACCGCCATCGTCCGCGCGGCGACGCCCGCCGCCGCCGCATCGACCAGCAGGTGCTCGGGCCGCACGCCGACGGTCACCGCCGCGCCGCGCTGCAGCCCCGCCGCGTCGACCGCCACGCGCTGCGTCTCGCCGCTGTCGAAGCGCACCAGCACGCCGCCCGCATCGGCCGATTCGACCGCGCCCTTCAGGAAGTTCATCTTCGGCGAGCCGATGAAGCCCGCGACGAACAGGTTCGCCGGTGCGTGATACAGCGCGTTCGGCGTGCCGACCTGCTGTACCGCGCCGCCCGACAGCACGACGATCTTGTCGGCGAGCGTCATCGCCTCGACCTGGTCGTGCGTCACGTAGATCATCGTCGTCTTCAGCTCGTCGTGCAGCCGCGCGAACTCCAGCCGCATCTTCACGCGCAGCGCGGCATCGAGGTTCGACAGCGGTTCGTCGAACAGGAACACCTTCGGCTTGCGCGTGATCGCGCGGCCGATCGCGACGCGCTGCCGCTGGCCGCCCGACAGCTGCTTCGGCTTGCGATCGAGCAGGTGGTCGATGTGCAGGATCTTCGCGGCCTGCTTCACGGCCTGGTCGATCTCGGGCTTCTTCGCACCCGCGAGCTTCAGGCCGAACGCCATGTTGTCGTACAGCGTCATGTGCGGATACAGCGCATACGACTGGAACACCATCGCGATGCCGCGCTTCGCGCTCGGCACGTCGTTGACCTTCGCGCCGTCGATCAGCAGGTCGCCGCTCGAGATGTCCTCGAGGCCGGCGATCATCCGCATCAGCGTGGATTTGCCGCAGCCGCTCGGGCCGACGAACACGACGAATTCGCCGTCGGCGATGTCGAGGTTCACGTTGCGCAGCACTTCGGTGTCGTCGTAGCGCTTCGCGATGTTGCGCAGGAGCACGCTTGCCATGATCTGTCTCCGTTCGTTCGTGATGCGCCGCCGTGCAGGCAGCGCCTGATCGTTGCTAGTGGGGCAGCACCGCGCCCGTCGCCTGCCAGCGCGCGACGTAGCCGGGCAGCTCGTGCATGTCGTCGAATACGTGACGCGCGCCGATGCTGCGCAACGCGTCGATCTGGGCCGCCGATGCGTGCCCGCCGCCGACGAAGCCGAGCACGGTCATGCCGGCCGCCGCCGCCGCGGTGATGCCGGTCACGCTGTCCTCGACGACCAGGCAATTCGCGGGCGCCGCGCCGAGCGTGCGCGCGGCCGCCAGATACACGTCCGGCGCCGGCTTCGGCCGCGCGACCGAATCCGCGCAGAACAGCCGGTCGCCGAAAAAGCGCGCGAGGCCGGTGCGTGCGAGCGCCGCCTCGACGTACGCGCGATAGCTGTTGCTCGCGCAGGCCGTCGTCAGTCGAATCGCGGCCAGCGCCGCATCGATGCCGTCGACCATCGGCGCGTTGACGGCCGCGGCCTCCACCGCGCGGCGGATCGCGTCGACGTCGTCGGCCGACAGCGTGCGGCCGACCGCATCGGCCGCCCCGGCCAGCACGCGCTCGATGCGCAGCCCGAGCAGCGGCATCACGGCCGGCCGCGCGTCGACGCCCGGCCAGCGCGCATCGAGTTCGCGCACGATCACGTCGGCGGCCACGGCCTCGCTGTCGATCAGCACGCCGTCGCAGTCGCAGATCAGCACGTTCACGCCATGATTTGCCGCGCTCATTTGACCGCCCCGAACGTGAGCCCGCGCACGAGCTGCTTCTGCGACAGCCAGCCGACGATCAGGATCGGCGCGACCGCGAGCAGCGACGCGGCGGACAGCTTCGCCCAGAACAGCCCTTCGGGGCTCGAGTACGACGCGATGAACACGGTCAGCGGCGCGGCGTTCGAGCTCGACAGGTTGATGCTCCAGAACGCCTCGTTCCACGACAGGATCACGAGCAGCAGCGCGGTGGACGCGAGCCCCGGCAGCGCCATCGGCATCAGCAGGTAGACGATTTCCTGCCACGTCGACGCGCCGTCGATGCGCCCGGCCTCCAGGATGTCCTTCGGGATCTCGTTGAAGTACGTGAAGGTCATCCACACCGCGATCGGCAGGTTGATCAGCGTGTAGACGATCACGAGCCCCGACACCGTATCGAGCAGGCCCGCGTTCTTCCACAGCAGGTAGATCGGCACCAGCACGCCGACCGACGGCATCATCTTGGTCGACAGCATCCACAGCAGCACCTTCTGCGTGCGGTGGTTCGGGAAGAACGCCATCGCGTACGCGGCCGGCACCGCGAACAGCAGCGAGATCACCGTGACGCCGGCCGAGATCAGCACCGAATTCCACGCGAACGCGAAGTAGTTGCTGCGCGCGAACACCTCGCGGAAGCTGTCGAGCGTCGGCATGAAGAACAGCGACGACGCGTACGCCTGCTGCTCGGTCTTGAACGCGGTGATCGCCATCCAGAAGATCGGGAAGAACAGCAAGAGCGCGATCAGCCACGCGAGCGTGCCGGGCAGCGCGCGCCGCACGAGGTCGAACGCGGCCGGCGCGCGCCGGCCCGAGAAGGTCAGGTCGCTCATTTCTCGTATTCCCCTTTCAGGTTGCGCGCGAGCATCCGCACGAGGAAGAACGACACGACGTTCGCGACCACGACGGCGATGATGCCGCCCGCGGATGCGAGGCCGACGTCGAACTGCTGCAGGCCGAGCGCGTAGATCAGGTACGACAGGTTGGTCGTCGCGTCGCCGGGGCCGCCGCCGGTCGTCGTGTAGATTTCCGCGAAGATCGACAGCAGGAAGATCGTCTCCATCATCACGACCACGGCGATCGCGCGCTTCAGGTGCGGCAGCGTGATGTAGAAGAACATCGCGATCGGGCCGGCGCCGTCGATGCGCGCGGCTTCCTTCTGCTCCTGGTCGAGCGACTGGATCGCGGTGAACAGGATCAGGAACGCGAACGGCAGCCATTGCCACGCGACGATGATGATCACCGCGGTCAACGGGTAATCGGCAAACCAGTCGATCGGCGTCATCCCGAGCGCGCGCATCGCGTTCGCGACGAGCCCGTACACCGGATGCAGGATCATGTTCTTCCAGATCAGCGCGGAGACGGTCGGCATCACGAAGAACGGCGCGATCGCGAGCAGGCGCGCGACGCCCTGCCCGTAGAACTTGCGGTCGAACAGCACGGCCATCAGCACGCCGCCGACCACGGTGATCGCGAGCACCGCGCCGATCAGCACGAGCGTGTGCCAGATCGCCGGCAGGAACGACGGATCGGTCGCGAGGAAGCGGTAATTGTCGAACCCGGCGAAGCCCTTCACGTCCGGGTTCAGCAGGTTGTAGCGCGAGAACGAATACCAGATCGTCATCGCGAGCGGAATCGACATCCACAGCAGCAGCACCGCGACGGACGGCGACACGAGCCAGCTCGCGCCGCCGCGCGCGCGGCGCGGCGCGCCGGGCGGCGACGACGCGTCGCCGACCGACGGCGCGTGAGCGTGACTCAGGGGAAGACGCAGGTGACGCATGATCGGAGTCCCTCCGGTTGATGCGCGGGCGCGAACGGCCGCCCGCCTGTCCGCCTCGCCGGCCCGCGCCGTGTGCCACGGCGCACGACGCGGGCCGCGCGACGGCTTGCGCGTTACTTCTTGTAGCCGGCCTGCCGCACCGCGCGGTCGGCCGCGGCCTGGCCCGCGGCGAGCGCCTGGTCGACCGACATCTGGCCCGCGACCGCGCCCGCGATCGACTGGCCGACCACCGTGCCGAACGACTGGAATTCAGGAATCCCGACGTACTGCACGCCCGTGTACGGCACCTTCTTCAGCGACGGATCGTTCGGGTCGGCCGTCTCGATCGCCTTCAGCACGAAGTCGGAGAACGGCGCGGCGGCCTTGTACTCGGCGCGCTGATACGTCGACGTGCGCGTGCCCGGCGGCACCGACGCCCAGCCTTCGTCCTTGCCGACCATCTCGATGTACTGCTTCGACGTCGCCCACGCGATGAACTTGCGCGCGGCGTCCTGCTGCTTCGACGTCTTCGGCACGGCGAGCGCCCATGCCCACAGCCAGTGCGAGCCCTTCGGCGTGGCGGCGACCGGCGCGGCCGCGAAGCCGATCTTGTCGGCCACCTGCGACTGCTGCTTGTTGTAGAGCATCCCGGCCGCGACCGTCGCGTCGATCCACATCGCGCACTTGCCGGACGCGGTCAGCGTCAGGTTCTCGTTGAAACCGTTCGAGCTCGCTCCGGGCGGGCCGTTCTTCTTCAGCAGGTTCACGTAGAAATTGATCGCCTTCTTCCATTCGGGCGACGTGAGCTGCGCGTTCCAGTTCTCGTCGAACCAGCGCCCGCCGAACGTGTTCACGACCGTCGACACGTACGCCATGTTCTCGCCCCAGCCGGCCTTGCCGCGCAGGCAGATCCCGTAGGTGCCCTTCGACTTGTCGGTGAGCTTGTCCGCGAATTCGGCGATCTGGTCGTAGGTCGGCTGGTCAGGCATCTTCAGCCCCTTCGCCGCGAACAGGTCCTTGCGGTAGAACGTCATCGAGCTTTCGACGTAGAACGGCAGCGCGTAGAGCTGGCCGTTGTACGACAGGCTGTCGCGCGCGGTCTTCACGATGTCGTTCAGGTCGTAATCGGCCGGCAGGCCCGTGATCGGCGCGAGCCAGCCGCGCTTGCCCCACTGCGGCGTTTCATAGGTGCCGATCGCCATCACGTCGAACTGGCCGCTGCCGGTCGTGATGTCGGTCGTCGCGCGCTGGCGCAGCACGTTCTCCTCGAGGATCACCCAGTTCAGCTTGATGTCGGGGTTCGCCTTCTCGAACGCCGGCGACAGCTTCTTCAGCTCGATCATGTCGGGGTTGTTCAGCGTCGCGATCGTCAGCGTGCCGGCGGACGCCGCGCAGGCCGCCGTCGCGAGCGCGGCTCCGGCGAAACAGCGGGCGGCGGCGTCGAGCATCTTTCGTTGCATGGCATGTCTCCTGTGATTGTTCGAAATGTCGTCGGTCTTGCGTCGGTGTTGCGTCGTTTCCTTCGCGGCCCGTCATGCCGGCCGCTGCATGCCGCACGCGCGCGCATAGTGCGCGATCACGTCGCGTATCCGGTGGCGCACCCATGCGCGCGGCGCCTTCGCGAGGCCGCCCGCGCGGCATGCCGCGTAGACATCCGGCAGCCACTGCGCGACGAGCGTCTCCGGCACCGGCTGCCGCGCGAGGTTGTCGAACAGCTGCTCGACCGCGGCCGCGACGGCCGGCTGCAGCCAGTAATAGCGGATGCGGTCGCTGTAGCTGAACTGGCGCGCGAGCCGCTGCGCGGTCTCGTCGCCGCGGTAGTACGGCGCCCAGTGTTCGGGCTGCGCGCGCATCGCCGCATCGACGACGTCGCGCAATCGCGAGCGCTGCGCGACGTCGTCGATCAGCGCGTCCTCGATGAACGTCAGCGCGAACAGCGCCTCGCGCAGCGCGAACGTCAGCGCGGGGCCGACCTTCAACACCGCGAAGTGGTCGCGCACCAGCGCGGCGAGCGCCGCCTCGGTCTGGTAGTCGGTCGAATGCGCTTCGAACACGAGGCGCGGTGTCTGCAGGATACTCGCGCCCAGTGACGCTGCCTTGGCACTGTCGTAATCAAGCACGTGGCGATCGTCGAAGTCGACGCCCGGCTGTGCGACGACCGCGACGACGCGCGTCCACGCATCGTCGAGCCCGGCCGCGGAGAACGCGCGGCGGTGCGCATCGAGCGTCGCCGCGATGCTGTCGCTGCGCGTGACCGCGATCCGTGCGATCGCGTCGTTACTTGCGTCGCCGCTCACCTCGCCGCCCGGCGTCGGCACCTCGGTGCCGATCACGTAGACCGGCGCGATGCCGACGCGCGCGGCCGCGTCTTCCGCGACGCGGCACAGCTCGGCCGCGCGCGCGGCGATCGTGCGATCGTCGAGCCGTGCCGGATCGTCGGCGCACGCCATGCTCGCATCGAGGTGGATCTTTTCGAAGCCGGCTTCGACGTAGGCCGCGACCATCGCGGCCGCTTCACGCATCGCGTCGGCCGCGCGACGGTGCCGCCACGGATTCGGGCCGAGATGGTCGCCGCCGAGCACGAGCGCCGACGGCGCGAGCCCGCAGCGCGCGGCGATCGCATCGACGTCGCGACGAAAATCGGCCGGCGTCATGCCCGTATAGCCGCCGAGATGGTTCACCTGATTGCAGGTCGCCTCGATCAACAGCGGCGAGCCGTCCGCGCGCGCCGCTTCGCACGCGGCCTCCAGCACCAGCCGGTGCGCGCTGCAGACCGAATAGATGCCGCGCTGCGCGTCCGCGCGGTTCGCGTCGAAGATCATCCGCAGCACGGTGTCCGCGTGCGCGGTGCGCGTGCGTTCGGCAACGGTCGTCAGGCCGGACATGCGATCCCCCGTTCGGTCAGGAAGCGGTCGATCTCGGCCGCGCTGCTGTTGCCTTCCATCGGGCCGCGCCGCGTGACCGCGATCGCGCCGGCCGCGTTCGCGCGACGCAACGCGACGTCGACGGCCAAGCCCGCGACGAGGCTCGCGACCAGCGTGCCGCCGAAGCAGTCGCCGGCGCCGGTCGGATCGACTTCGTCGACCGCGAACGCCGGCGCGTCGGCCCGGTGCGCGCGCTCGAACGCGACGCTGCCTTGCGCGCCGCGTTTGAGCACGACCCGCTCGAGCAGCGGATGGGTCGCGAGCAGGCCGGCGATCGCGCGCTCGGCCGGCTGCGGCCCGCAGAAGAACGGCAGGTCGGCTTCGCTCGGCAGGAACAGGTGGCACGCGGCGAGCATCTCGTCGAGGGCCGCGCGCATCGGGCGGAAACTCAGCATTTCGGGCCGCACGTTCGGATCGAACGACACCTTGGCGCCGGCGCGCGCAGCCTCGATCACGCCGCGCTGCACCGCGGCGATCGCCGATTCGCTCGTCAGCGACGAGCCCATCACGTGGAAGTAGCGGCAGCCGTCGAACATCGCGGTGTCGACGTCGGACGCATCGACGCACGCGGCCGCGCTGGTGGAAAGCGTGAAGACGAAACTGCGCGAGCCGTCGTCGCGATACGCGACGAACGCGGTGCCGGTCGGGCGGGCGACGCGGCGGATGCGCGCGACGTCGACGCCGTCGCGGGCGAGCCGCGCGACGATCGCGTCGCCGAACGCATCGCGACCGACACAGCCCGCATACGCGACGCGCGCGCCGAGCCGGGCGGCCTGGTCGGCGAAGATCGCCGGCGCGCCGCTCGGGAACGGTCCGGCGAACAGGCCCGGCGTATCGAAACCCTGGCCGCGCTCGGCGGCGACGAATTCCGCCAGCAGTTCGCCGGCGACGACGATCTCGGCCATCAGGCGAGCCCTCCTCGTGCGACGGCGGCCGCGGCGTCGCGGGCCGGCCGGCGGGTGGCGCGTGCGAGCGGCGCCACGTCAGCTCATCCAGTTGCCGCCGTCGACGTTCAACGTCTGGGCGGTGATGTAGTCGGCGTCGGCCGACGCGAGGAACAGCGCGGCGCCCGTCAGGTCGCCCGGCACGCCCATGCGGCCGAGCGGCACGGCTTCGCCCACGAGCCGCTTCTTCTCGCCGAGCGGCCGGTTCTCGTAGCGCGCGAACAGCGCATCGACCTGCTCCCACATCGGCGTGTCGACGACGCCCGGCGCGATGCCGTTCACGTTGATCCGGTGCGGCGCGAGCGCGAGCGCGGCCGACTGCGTATAGCTGATCACCGCGGCCTTGGTCGCGCAGTAGTGCGAAACGAGTGCCTCGCCGCGACGGCCGGCCTGCGACGACATGTTGACGATCTTGCCGCCGCGCCCCTGCTCGACCATCCGCTGCGCGACCGCCTGCATCAGGAAGAACAGCCCTTTCACGTTGACCGAGAACAGCCGGTCGAACACGTCCCACGATTCGTCGAGGAGCGGGCGCATGTCGAACAGCGCCGCGTTGTTGAACAGGATGTCGACGCCGCCGAAGCGCTCGACCGCCGTGGCGACGATCCGCGCGATGTCGTCGCGGCGCGTGACGTCGGCCGTGACGGCCACCGCGCGGCCCGGGTTGGCCTCGATCAGCCGCGCGAGCGAGCCGCCTGCCGGCTTCACGTCGACGAGCACGCAGCGCGCGCCCTCGTCCAGATAGCGTTGCGCGACCGCCTCGCCGATGCCGCTTGCGGCGCCCGTCAGGATCGCGACCTTGTCTTCCAGTCTCACTGGCTGTCTCCGGTTCGTTCTGCTGTACGACGGTCACGAGGTGAGCGAACGCTCGCAAACCGATCAATTGCTCTGTTAGTGATCGAATGATCGGATACGCGATACGCGCTGTCAAGACGACGCGACGGCTTTCTATGACGCGCTGCGGCACGGCGGCGCATGACGACGCCCGGTCGCGCCCGCGCGGCAAGGTGCGGCGCGCACGGTGCGGCGCAGTGGGAGCGGCATGAAGGGGACGGAGCGACGGCGGAACGCGGAATTCGCGCTGCACGGCGCGGCGATACGTTATATCATCGCCGTACTGTGTTTCATCGCCTGCTTCACGCCATGGCTACCTCATCGCCCATTGACGCCCGGCTGTCCCGGGCCAACGCATTCGCCGCCGAACACGGGCTCGCGTGGACACCGCTGCGCCGCCAGGTCTACGAACGCGTGCTGGCCGCGCAACGCCCGATCGGCGCGTACGACCTGCTCGCCGAACTCGAACCGCAACGCGGCCGGGTGCCGCCGACGACCGTCTATCGCGCGCTGGATTTCCTCGTCGAACACGGCTTCATCCACCGGATCGAATCGAAGAACGCATTCTTCGCGTGCTGCGAGATCGGCGTGCCGCACGAAGGCCAGTTCCTGATCTGCGATTCGTGCGGCGACACCGTCGAGATTCCCGGCGGCGACCTCGCGAAGCAGTTGTCCGCGAGCGAGCCCGCGCACGGTTTCGAAGTCCACCACCAGGTCGTCGAGCTGAGCGGCCTGTGCGGACACTGCAAGCGCAAGCCCGCGCAGCGCTGACGCCGAATCGCGGCGTACGCGCCGCCCTTCCAACGAGGAGTTCCATGTCCATTGCCCTGAAGCGCGCGCCGCGGCGCGCCCTGTCGCCTGTCCGCTGGCTGGCCGCCGCCGTCGCCGCGCTGTCGTTCGCCGCGCCCGTGGTCGCGCAGGCCGCGACCGTCAACGTCGTCGCCGCCGAGAATTTCTACGGCGACGTCGCGTCGCAGATCGGCGGCCGCCACGTCGCGGTCACCAGCATCCTCAGCAATCCGGATCAGGATCCGCACCTGTTCGAAGCGAGCCCGAAGACGGCCCGCGCGCTCCAGCACGCGCAGGTCGTGATCTACAACGGCGCCGACTACGATCCGTGGATGGGCAAGCTGCTCGGCGCGTCGAAACAGGCGAAGCGCGCGACGATCGTCGTCGCCGATCTCGTCGGCAAGAAGGCCGGCGACAACCCGCACCTGTGGTACGACCCGGCGACGATGCCGGCGGCCGCACGCGCGATCGCGGCCGAACTCGGCCGCGCCGACCCGGCGAACAAGGCCGAATACGAGGCGAACCTGCAGAAGTTCGTCGCATCGCTGAAGCCCGTCGACGACCAGGTCGCCGCACTGCGCGCGAAGTTCAAGGGGGTGCCCGTGACGGCCACCGAGCCCGTGTTCGGCTACATGTCGGACGCGATCGGCCTCGACATGCGCAACCAGCGCTTCCAGCTCGCGACGATGAACGACACCGAGGCGAGCGCGCAGGACGTCGCCGCATTCGAGAACGATCTGCGCAAGAAGCAGGTGCGCGTGCTGATCTACAACAGCCAGGCCGAGGAGCCGATGACCAAGCGCATGCTGAAGGTCGCGCGCGACGGCGGCGTGCCGACCGTCAGCGTCACCGAGACGCAGCCGGCCGGCAAGACCTTCCAGCAATGGATGAGCGGCCAGCTCGACGCGCTCGGCAACGCGCTCTCAGCCGGCAAGTAACCGACAACCGTAACGTCATGACCGCCACTCCCCACGCCCTCGCCGTCGATCGCGTCACGCTCGAACTGGGCGGCCGCACGATCCTGCGCGACGTCAGCTTCTCGATCGAGCCCGGCGAATTCGTCGGCGTGCTCGGGCCGAACGGCGCGGGCAAGACGACGCTGATGCGCGCGGTGCTCGGCCTCGTGCCCGTGTCGGCCGGCACGCTGTCGGTCGGCGGCGTGCCGGTCGTGCGCGGCAACCCGTCGATCGGCTACATGCCGCAGATCCGGAGCGGCCTCGCGAACCGCCGGATGCGCGGCTACGACTTCGTCGCGATGGCCGCCGACGGCCACCGCTGGGGCCTGCCGCACACGAACGCGGCCACGCGCCGCGACGTCGATCGCGTGCTCGACCTCGTCGGCGGCCCGTCGCTCGCGCGCCGCCCGCTGTCCGAACTGTCGGGCGGCGAGCGGCAGCGGCTGCTGCTCGCGCAATGCCTGCTCGGCGACCCGAAGCTGCTGCTGCTCGACGAGCCGCTGATCAGCCTCGACCCGAACCACCAGCGCGGCGTCGTCGAGCTCGTGCGCAACGTGCAGCGCGAGCTCGGCATCACCGTGCTGTTCTCCGCGCACGAACTGAATCCGCTGCTGAACGCGCTCGACCGCGTGCTGTATCTCGGCAACGGCGTGGCGGCGCTCGGCACCGTCGACGAGGTGATCACGAAACCCGTGCTGTCGCGGCTCTACGGATCGCCGATCGACGTGATGCGCGTGAACGGCAAGATCTTCGTGATGTCGGGCGACGTCGAGATCGAGAAGCACGATCACGAACACGAGGACGACGACGGCCATTCGCACGGCGGCGGCCACGGCCACCACCACCACGGACATGCTCATCCCGGGCATTCGCACGATGTTTGAATACGACTTCATGATCAACGCCTTCGCGGCGTCGGGAATCGTCGCGGTGCTCGCGGGCATCGTCGGCTACTTCCTGGTGCTGCGCGGGCAGACCTTCGCCGGCCACGCGCTGTCGCACGTCGGCTTCACCGGCGCGACGGGCGCGGTGCTGCTCGGCGTCTCGCCGATCTGGGGGATGGTCGGCTTCACGCTCGCGGCCGGGATCGGGATGGGCGCGCTCGGCGAAAAGCTCGCGGGCCGCGACGTCGCGATCGGCGTGATCCTGTCGGGCGCACTCGGCTTCGGCCTGTTGTTCCTGCACTTCTACACGTCGTTCGCGACGCAGGTCACCGCACTGCTGTTCGGCAACGTGCTCGCGGTCAGCCACGACACGCTCGCGGTGCTCGCGGGCATCGGCGCGGTGAGCCTCGCCGCGCTCGCGCTGATCGCGCGGCCGTTGCTGTTCGCGTCGCTGCAGCCCGAACTGGCCGAAGCCAAGGGCGTGTCGCTGCGCACGGTGTCGATGCTGTTCCTCGCGGTGTGCGCGCTCGCGGTGGCCGCGGCCACGCAAATCGTCGGCGTGCTGCTCGTGTTCACGCTGCTGGTCGGGCCGGCGGCGGCCGCGCAGAACGTGTCGACGCGACTGTCGACGGGCGTGCTGCTCGCCGCGCTGTTCGCGCTGTTCGAAGCGTGGGCCGGCATCGTGCTCGCGTATCACACCGACTGGCCGACGAGCTTCTGGATCACCGCGCTGTCGGCGCTCGTGTACGGCGCGAGCCTGTTGCGACGCAACTGATCGCGGCCCGGCGCATCGCCGCCCGATGCCGATCAAAGAAAACGCCGGCGTGCCCGAGGGCAGCGCCGGCGTTTTTTCATGCGCTCGCAATCGCGTGCGGTGCGCCGTGTGCGTTACCGGCTTGCGCCCCTGCTCACCGCGCCAGCACGCGCGCGTGATGCGCGAGGTGATCGGCGATGAACGTCGAGATGAAGTAGTAGCCGTGGTCGTAGCCCGGATGGCGGCGCAGCGTCAGCGGCTGGCCGGCCTTCGCGCACGCGGCTTCGAATACGTCGGGATTCAGCTGGTTCGCGAGGAACTGATCGGCCAGCCCCTGATCGACGAGGATGCCGTCCGCGAACTTCGGCGCATCGGCGCGCGCGACCAGCTCGCTCGCGTCGTGCGCCTTCCACACGTCGCGATCGGCGCCGAGATAGCCGGAGAACGCCTTCTCGCCCCACGGGCAGCGCGTCGGCGCGGCGATCGGCGCGAACGCCGACACCGACCGGTACAGCCCCGGATGACGCAACGCGAGCGTCAGCGCGCCGTGCCCGCCCATCGAGTGGCCGAAGATGCCGAGCCGCGCGCCGTCGATCGGCAGTTCGGCCGCGACGAGCTCGCGCAGCTCGCCCGTCACGTACGACTCCATCCGGTAGTGCGTCGACCACGGCGCTTCGGTCGCATCGACGTAGAAGCCCGCGCCGACGCCGAAGTCCCACGCATCGGTCTCGCCCGGCACGCCCGCGCCGCGCGGGCTCGTATCGGGCATCACGAGCGCGATGCCGTGCTGCGCCGCGTATTGCTGCGCGCCGGCCTTGATCGCGAACGTCTCGTCGGTACTCGTGAGCCCGGCGAGATAGAACAGCGCCGGCACGCGGCCGTGCGCGGCCTGTGGCGGCAGGTACACCGAGAACTTCATCGGCAGGCCGATGACTGCCGAATCGTGACGGTAGAAGCGCTGCTCGCCGCCGTGGCACGCATGCGAGGAAACGAGTTCGAGCATGACGATTCGCTCCCGGTCAGTACAGCACGACCGAGCGGATCGACTCGCCGGCCTTCATCAGGTCGAAGCCTTCGTTGATCCGCTCGAGCGGCAGCGTGTGCGTGATCAGGTCGTCGATGTTGATCTTGCCTTCCATGTACCAGTCGACGATCTTCGGCACGTCGGTGCGCCCGCGTGCGCCGCCGAACGCCGAGCCCTTCCATTCGCGGCCCGTCACCAGCTGGAACGGGCGCGTGCTGATTTCCTCGCCCGCTGCCGCCACGCCGATGATGAACGACTGGCCCCAGCCCTTGTGCGTGCACTCGAGCGCCTGGCGCATTAGCTTCACGTTGCCGACGCACTCGAACGAGTAGTCGGCGCCGCCGTCGGTCAGCTGCACGATGTGGTCGACGACGTTCTCGACCTCGTTCGGGTTGATGAAGTGGGTCATCCCGAACTTCTTCGCGAGCTCGACGCGCTTCGGGTTGATGTCGACGCCGATGATCTTGTCCGCGCCGACCATCTTCGCGCCCTGGATCACGTTCAGGCCGATCCCGCCGAGGCCGAACACGACCACGTTCGCACCGGCCTCGACCTTCGCCGAGTACACGACCGCGCCGACGCCCGTCGTCACGCCGCAGCCGATGTAGCAGATCTTGTCGAACGGCGCGTCCTCGCGCACCTTCGCGACCGCGATCTCCGGCACGACGATGTAGTTCGAGAACGTCGACGTGCCCATGTAGTGGAACAGCGGCTTGCCGTCGAGCGAGAAGCGCGACGTCGCGTCCGGCATCAGGCCCTTGCCCTGCGTCGCGCGGATCTTCTGGCACAGGTTGGTCTTGCGCGACAGGCAGAACTGGCACTCGCGGCATTCGGGCGTGTAGAGCGGAATCACGTGGTCGCCCTTCCTCACGGTGCCGACGCCGGGGCCGACGTCGACCACCACGCCCGCGCCTTCATGGCCGAGGATCGCCGGGAAGATCCCTTCCGGATCGGCGCCCGACAGCGTGTAGTAGTCGGTGTGGCAGATGCCCGTCGCCTTCACTTCGATCAGCACTTCGCCGGCGCGCGGCCCTTCGAGATCGACTTCCTCGATCGTGAGCGGCGCACCGGCCTTCCATGCAATCGCGGCTTTCGTCTTCATCGTGTCACTCCTGTATGTCTGTGAGATCGGCCCGGGCCGGCGGATCGGCGCCGGCCGGGGTTTCGTGCAAAGCGGTCGAAGCCGTGCCGCGGGGCACGGCGAAAGAATCTCGTGCTCGCCATGATGGCCGCTCCCGCCGCGCATCGCGTGCGGGAAACGGTCGCCGGCTTGCCAGGATGCGTCATCGCTGACGCAAAAGAACAAGTGCTCGAGTTTAAACGCCCGTCGTGAACCATGCATCCGTGCGAACGTACAGATCGACGAAGCGCGCGTCGCGGGCAGCCAGCCGGCGATCGTCGTGCGGGGCCGCGACCGGCGACGCAGTCGGCGCCAGCGCGCGCAACGCATCTTCACGCCAATGTCCGATCGCGACGCCTGCGAGCAACGCGGCGCCGCGCGTCGCGGCGTTCGGGCAATCGATCGCGTGCAGCGACGCGCCGAGCGCGTCGGCGAGCAACTGGCGCCAGCGCGGATCGACCGAGCCGCCGCCCGCGAGACGCAGCGTCGTCACGGCATCACGGCGATCGGCGTCGCGGATCGCATCGAGCCCCGCGCGCAACGCGAACGCGACGCCTTCGAACGCGGCGCGCATCATCGCGCCGCGCGTGTCGCCGAGCCCGAGGCCGAGCCAGCCGCCGCGCGCATCGGGGTTCATCCATGGCGAACGTTCGCCGGTCAGGTAAGGCAGGAAGCACAGCCGCTCCGACGCCGGCTGCGCGAACGCATCGTCATATGCATCGGCCCATCGCGCGTAGCCGAGCCAGCCGCGCACGGCTTCGAGCGCGAGCCCGACGTTCTGCATCGCGGCCATCGTGTAATAGCCGCCGCCGGCCGCCGCACGATAGCGATGCAAGCCGCGCCGCGCGGGCGGCAGCGCGTCCGCGAGCACGACGATCTGCCCGCCGCTGCCGGTCGTCAGCAGCGCGTCGCCTGCGACGGCCAGCCCGCTGCCGAGCGCCGCGCACGCGGTATCGGCCGCGCCCGTCGCGAGCGGCACGCCGGCCGGCAGGCCGAGCGCGGCGGCAGCCTGCGCGCCGAGCACGCCGCAGCGCGCGGTGGACGCACGCACCGGCGCGAAGCGGTCGGTCGGCAAGCCGAGCGTGTCGATCAATGGGTTGTCCCACGCGCCGTCGGGCGTCGCGAGCGCGGTTGCGCACGCGTCGCTCGGATCGGCCGCGACATCGCCGCCGAGCGCGATGCGCAGCCAGTCCTTCGGCTGCACGGCCCAGCGCGCGGCGCGCAGCGCAGCGGGTTCGTGCGTGGCCAGCCAGCGCAACAGCGGGCCGGCCATGCCGGGCGCGACGGGATTTGGGGCGACGGGCAACCCGGCGACGGGCGATCCGAACGCCGGCCAGCTCGCTGCATCCGCCTCCCGCACCGCGCGCGTGTCCGGCCACAGCAGCGCGGGCCGCACCGGCTGGCCGGCCGCGTCGATCAGCACGACGCCATGCATCTGGCCCGAAAAGCCGATCGCCGCGACCTGCGCGCGCTCGTCGGCCGGCAGCCGCGCGGCCGCGCGCACCAGCGCCTGCCACCAGGTGTCGGGCGCGATTTCCGCCCAGCCCGGCTGCGGCGACGACAACGCATAAGGTTCGCTCGCGACCGCCCGCTCGACGCCGTCGGCATCGAGCGTGACGAGTTTGACGGAGCCGGTGCCGAGGTCGATTCCGAGCAGGCGCATGACGTGAGGGGGATTCGTATGAACGGATGTCGATGATAACGGGATCGCGATGTGCGCCCCGTTTTTTGCCGTCACGTCGACGCGTCGAAACGGCGCTCGGCCGGCGGGTTTGACCGGGCTGCACCTTGCACGCAAAAGCGGCCGCTCGCGGGTTAACCCGGCACGCTTTCCGCACCCCCCTTTTTGCCACTATGCGGCCGACCCGATACACACCATAAAGCGGACCATATTTGACATGGGGGCCGGCGCTATTTTGAAGCGCTATAAAACCGGTGAACCTCACTCCTGCGGCAGTTTCCCGATGATCGCCCCCCTGCTCCATGCCGAAATGGCATATCGAACCAGCAAAGAACGGAATAGAACCCAGTGCTCTTGTTGCATGGATTCATTCCGAATAACTTCGTATCACCCCGAAAACAAGATCATGGAGTGAGACAGATGCAATCGAACACGGTCCATCCGTGCGATGAGGTGCTGCCGACCGGCAAGCTGGTAACGCTTGGCCTGCAACACGTCCTCGTCATGTACGCCGGCGCCGTCGCCGTGCCGCTTATCGTCGGCGCCGCGCTCAAGCTGCCGAAAGACCAGATCGCGTTCCTGATCAGCGCCGATCTGTTTTCGTGCGGCATCGCCACGCTGATCCAGACGCTCGGCCTGTGGATCTTCGGGATCCGCCTGCCCGTCATCATGGGCTGCACGTTCGCGGCCGTCGGCCCGATGATCGCGATCGGCACGAACCCCGGCCTCGGCATTCTCGACATCTTCGGCTCGACCATCGCGGCCGGCATCATCGGCATCGTGCTCGCGCCGATGATCGGCAAGCTGTTGCGGTTCTTCCCGCCGGTGGTCGTCGGCACGGTGATCGCCGTGATCGGGCTGTCGCTGATGGAAGTGGGCATCAACTGGGCAGCCGGCGGCGTCGGCAACCCCGAGTACGGCAGCCCGGTCTATCTCGGCCTGTCGCTGCTCGTGCTCACGCTGATCCTGCTGATCAACAAGTACGGCCGCGGTTTCGTCGCGAACATCTCGGTGCTGCTCGGCATCGTCGCCGGCTTCGCGATCGCCTTCGCGATCGGCCGCGTGAACACCGACGGCGTCGCGCATGCGCCGTGGGTCGGCTTCGTGATGCCGTTCCACTTCGGCCTGCCGCACTTCGATCCGCTGTCGATCGTGACGATGGTCACGGTGATGTTCGTCACGTTCATCGAATCGACCGGCATGTTCCTCGCGGTCGGCGACATGGTCGATCGCCCGGTCAATCAGGAGCGCCTCGTGCGCGGCCTGCGCGTCGACGGCCTCGGCACGCTGATCGGCGGCATCTTCAATTCGTTCCCGCATACGTCGTTCTCGCAGAACGTCGGCCTGATCGGCGTGACGGGTGTGAAGAGCCGCTTCGTGTGTGCGACGGGCGGCGTGATCCTCGTGCTGCTCGGCCTGTTCCCGAAGATGGCGCAGGTCGTCGCGTCGGTGCCGCCGTTCGTGCTCGGCGGCGCAGGCATCGTGATGTTCGGGATGGTCGCCGCGAACGGCATCAAGGTGCTGTCGAAGGTCGACTTCGTGAACAACTCGCACAACCTGTTCATCGTCGCCGTGAGCGTCGGCATGGGCCTCGTGCCGGTCGTGTCGCCGCACTTCTTCTCGAAGCTGCCGCCCGCGTTCGCACCGATCCTGCATAGCGGCATCCTGCTGGCATCGGCCTCGGCCGTGATCCTGAACATCGTGTTCAACGGCGTGAAAGGCGAAAAGGATGCGCGCTGCGAGATTCGGCGCGCGGGACACGACTTCGACGGGCGGCCCGCCGACGTGCACCACTGATCGCGCCGCGCCGGACGATGGCGCGAAGCGGTGACGGCGGTAACGAGAAACGCCACGGCATGCCGTGGCGTTTTGTTTTGGGGGTGCGGGACCACGCGTGGTGCGGGGGTGAACGCGCTTCGCGCGAGCAGATGGATCGCCGGCGCATGATGCGGAATGCCGACTGACCGCCAGGCGTGACGCGGTTGGTGCGGTCGGCGTGATCGGTACCAGCGGAACGCCGCGCACGCATCGTCACGACGACAGCGCCCGTCCCCGCCCGATCCGGCAGCGCAAAAGAAAACGCCACGGACCTTCGTCCGTGGCGTTCTCGCTTCCGCATACAGCCGGTTCGAAGCGCAAGCGCGATAACCCGCGCCTGCCTTCTCGGTGCTTACCCGTTCGTCGCGGTTGCCGACGCGGGCGCCGGCGCAGCCGCCTTGTCGTAATCGACCGGTGCATCCGGCGCACGCGGCGTCTCGCCGGCGCGCTGGATCCACCCGCCGCCCAGGGCGCGGTACAGGTCGACCAGGTTCGTCCAGCGTGCCAGACGTGCGCTGATCAGCGACTGCTGCGCGGCGTACAGATCCGTCTGCGCGGTCAGCACCGACAGGTAGCTGTCGACACCGTTCTTGTAGCGCAGGTCCGACAGATCGAAGCGTCGCTGTTGCGCGTGCTCGTTGCGCTCGAGCGCCGCGATCTGCTGGTCGTACGTGCCGCGTGCGGCCAGACCATCCGACACTTCGCGGAACGCCGACTGGATCGCCTTCTCGTAGTTCGCGATCTCGATGCGCTTCTGCACGTTCGCGAGATCGAGGTTCGCGATGTTCTGCCCGCCTTCGAAGATCGGCAGCGCGATGCTCGGCGCGAACGACCACGCCGCCGTGCCGGCCTTGAACAGGCCGCCCAGCGTCGGGCTCGCGGTGCCGAACGCGCCCGTCAGCGAAATCTTCGGGAAGAACGCCGCGCGCGCCGCGCCGATATTGGCGTTCGCGGCCAGCAGCGTCTGCTCGGCCTGCATCACGTCAGGACGACGCGTCAGCAGGTCCGACGGCAACCCGGCCGGCACGTCCGTCAGCAGGTTCTGCGCATCGAGCGGCATGCCCGCCGGCAGATCGTCCGGCAGCGGCTCGCCGATCAGCAGCACCAGCGCATTCAGCGCCTGCGCGCGGGCTCGCGCCTGCGCCTGCTGGTTCGCGAGCGCCGTCTCGACCACCGTCTGCGCCTGACGCAGCTCGAGCTCGGAGCCCGTGCCGTTGTCGAACTGCAGCTTGGTCAGGTCGTACGATGCCTGCGCGGTCTTCAGCGTGTCCTCCGTGACCTTCAGCAGGTCATCGGTCGACAGCAGCGTCAGATATTGATCCGCGACCTGCGACACCAGCGAGATCTCGGACGCCTGTCGCGCGTACGACGTCGACAGGTATTGCGCGAGCGCCTGATCCTTCAGGCTCTGCACGCGGCCGAACAGGTCGAGTTCCCATGACGCGGACAGCCCGACGTTGTAGGTGCGCGAGATCAACGGCGCCCTTGTCGTCGACACACCGGCCGGCAGGCGCTGGATGTTGCCCGTACCCGTACCGTCGAGCGTCGGGAACAGCCCCGCACGCGTGATCTGGTACTGCGCACGCGCGGCCTCGATATTGAGCACCGACACGCGCAGGTCTCGGTTGTTTTTCAGCGCGATCTCGATCAGCCGCTGCAGGCGCGGATCGACGAAGAATTCGCGCCAGCCGATGGCAGTCGCCGCCTGGCCATTCGCGCTGCGCGCGCCGGCCGCGCCCGGCTGCGTCGCGTAGACGCCGCTGGCCGGGTACGCCTGCGCGACGGGTGCGTCGGGCCGCTTGTAGTGCGGCGCCATCGTGCAGCCCGTGGCAAAGAGCGCGACTGCGATTGCAGTCAAAGCGTGTTTTTGCATCATCACTGTCCCTTGTTGCCTTCGTCGCCGTTGCCCGGCTTTTCTTCGTGGTGCGAGTGCTCCTGAGCCAGACGCAGCGCCTCGTCGACGTCTTCCTTCTCGCCGCTGAAGATCGCGCGGATCTTCACGAAGAACATCGGGATCATGAAGATCGCGAGGAACGTCGCCGTGATCATCCCGCCGATCACGCCCGTACCGATCGCGTGCTGGCTCGCCGAACCCGCGCCGTTGCTGATCGCGAGCGGCATCACGCCGAGAATGAACGCGAGCGACGTCATCAGGATCGGACGCAGCCGCAGGCGCGCCGCTTCCAGCGCGGCCTCGATCGGCCCCATCTTCTCCGTCTGCTGCAGTTCGCGCGCGAACTCGACGATCAGGATCGCGTTCTTCGCGGACAGGCCCACGGTGGTCAGCAGGCCGACCTGGAAGAACACGTCGTTCTCGAGGCCGCGCATCGTGGCCGCGAGCAGCGCACCGATCACGCCGAGCGGCACGACCATGATCACCGAGAACGGGATCGACCAGCTTTCATACAGCGCCGCGAGACACAGGAACACGACGAGGATCGAGATCGCGTACAGGATCGGCGCCTGCGAACCGGACTGGATTTCCTGGAACGACAGGCCCGTCCACGAATAGCCGATACCGACCGGCAGCTTCTTCGCGAGCGTTTCCATCGCGGCCATCGCCTGACCGGTCGACTTGCCCGGTGCGGCCTGACCCTGGATTTCCATCGCCGACACACCGTTGTAGCGCTCGAGCTTCGGCGAACCGTACGTCCAGTGACCGGTCGCGAACGCGCTGAACGGCACCATCCCGCCCGACCCGTTGCGCACGTACCAGATGTTCATGTCTTCCGGCGTCATCCGGAACGGCGCATCGGCCTGCACGTACACCTTCTTGATCCGGCCGTCGGTGTCGAGGAAGTTGTTCACGTACTTCGACGCCCACGCGATCGAGAACGTCTGGTCGATCGCATCCGCCGTCACGCCGAGCGCATTCGCCTTCTCGCGGTCGATGTTCACCTTGTACTGCGGCGTATCGTTCAGGCCGTTCGGACGCACACCCTGCAGCGTCGGGTCCTTCGATGCCATCCCGAGCAGCTGGTTACGTGCGGCCATCAGCGCGTCGTGGCCGAGACCGGCGTTGTCCGTCAGCTCGAAGTCGAAGCCGGCAGCCGTACCGAGCTCAGGAATCGACGGCGGGTTGAACGGGATCACGAGCGCGTCCTTGTAGCTCCCGTAGCGCCCGAACATCCGGCCGATCAGCGCCTGCACCTTCTGGTTCGCATGCTGACGCTGCGAGTAGTCCTTCAGGCGGACGAACACGAGACCCGAGTTCTGGCCGCGACCCGCGAAGCTGAAGCCGTTGACCGTGAACGCCGATTCGACGATTTCCTTCTCGTCCTTCAGCAGGTAGTCGGAAATGTTCGCGAGCGTCTTCGCGGTCGTTTCCTGCGTCGAGCCCGACGGCGTCTGCACGATCACGAACATCAGGCCCTGATCTTCATCGGGCAGGAACGACTTCGGCAGGCGCACGAACAGCAGCCCGACCGCGACGATCACGACCAGATAGATGATGAGCCAGCGGCCCGAGCGCTTGATCACGTGGTGCACGCCGACGTGGTACTTGTCGCGGCTGTTGTTGAACGTGCGGTTGAACCAGCCGAAGAAGCCCTTCTTCTCTTCGTGATGCCCTTGCGGGATCGGCTTGAGGATCGTCGCGCACAGCGCCGGCGTCAGAATCAACGCGACCAGCACCGACAGCACCATCGCCGACACGATCGTCAGCGAGAACTGACGATAGATCGCGCCGACCGAGCCGCCGGAGAACGCCACCGGCACGAACACCGCCGACAGCACGAGCGCCACGCCGACGAGTGCGCCGGTGATCTGGCCCATCGCCTTGCGGGTCGCTTCCTTCGGTGACAGCCCCTCTTCCGCCATCACGCGCTCGACGTTCTCGACCACCACGATCGCATCGTCGACCAGCAGGCCGATCGCGAGCACGAGGCCGAACATCGACAGCGTGTTGATCGAGAAGCCGACCATCGACATGATCGCGAACGTACCGAGCAGCACGACCGGCACCGCGATCGTCGGGATGATCGTCGCCCGCAGGTTCTGCAGGAACAGATACATCACGAGGAACACGAGCACGATACCTTCGAGCAGCGTCTTGACCACTTCCTCGATCGACAGCTTCACGAACGGCGTCGTGTCGTACGGATACTTCACGACGAGGCCGTGCGGGAAGAACGGTGCGAGCTCGTCGATCTTCGCGCGCACGGCCTTCGCGGTCGCGAGCGCGTTCGCGTTGGTCGCGAGCTGGATACCGAGTGCCGCGGTCGGCTGACCGTTGTACTTCGTGTCGAAGTTGTAGTTTTCGCCGCCGAGGCCGATCTGCGCGACGTCCTTCAGGCGCACCTGCGAGCCGTCCTGGTTGACCTTCAGCAGGATGTTGCCGAACTGCTCGGGCGTCTGCAGCAGCGTCGATTCGGTGATCGTCGCCTGCAGCACGGTGCCCGGCGTGGCCGGCGTGCCGCCGATCTGGCCGCCCGCGATCTGCACGTTCTGCGCGGTGATCGCCGAACTGACGTCGACCGGCGTGAGGCCGTAGTTGGTCAGGCGGTTCGGGTCGAGCCAGATCCGCATCGCGTACTGCGAGCCGAACAGCGTGACGGTACCGACGCCGTTCAGCCGGCTGATCGGATCCTTCACGTGCGACGCCACGAAGTTCGCGAGGTCGTACTTGTTCATGCTGCCGTCTTCGGAGTTGAAGGCGAGCACCAGCAGGAAGCTGCTGCTCGACTTCGTGACCGACAGACCGAGCTGCTGCACGACCTGCGGCAGAACCGGCGTCGCGAGCGACAGCTTGTTCTGCACCTGGACCTGCGCGATGTCGGCGTTGGTGCCCGGCGCGAAGGTCAGCGTGATCGTTGCGTTGCCCGAGTCGTCACTCGTCGACGACATGTACAGGAAGTTGTCGAGACCGCTCATCTGCTGCTCGATCACCTGCGTCACCGTGTCTTCCACCGTCTTCGCGGAAGCGCCCGGGTAGTTCGCGGTGATCTGGATCGATGGCGGCGCGATCGTCGGATACTGCGAGATCGGCAGCGTGAAGATCGCCGCAACCCCGGCCAGCATCAGGATGATGGCGATCACCCACGCGAAGATCGGGCGATCGATAAAAAACTTTGCCATGAAACAGGCTCCCTGTTATTTCGCGCTCGAAGCAGCGGCAGCACTCGCCGGCGCGGCGCCCGATGCGGCGGCACCGGAAGCGGCAGCGGCGCCGGACCCGGCAGCGGCCGGCGCGGCGGGGGCAGCAGCGCCCGAAGCGGCATCGGCCGCCGGGGCGAGCTGCGCGGGGACCGTCTTCACGGTCGCGCCCGGGCGCACCTTGTCGACGCCTTGCACGATCACGTGATCGCCCGCCTGCAGACCGCCTTCGACGACCCAGTTCTGGCCCTGCATGCCGGTGGTCTTCAGCGGACGCGGCTCGACCTTGTTGCTGGCGTTCACCACCATCGCGATCGCCTGGCCCTTCTGGTCGTGCGTGACGCCGATCTGCGGCACCAGGAACGCGTTCTCGTTCACGCCTTCCTCGATCCGTGCACGCACGAACATGCCCGGCAGCAGCACGCGATTCGGGTTCGGGAACACCGCGCGGATCGTCACCGAGCCGGTGGTCTGGTCGACCGTCACGTCCGAGAACTGCAGCTTGCCCGGCTCCGAATAGGTCTTGCCGTCTTCGAGAATCAACGACACCTTCGCCGCGCCCGGGCCGGTCGTCTTCAGACGGCCGCTCTGCACGTCCTGCCGCAGCTTCAGCCCTTCGAGGCTCGACTGCGTGAGGTCGACGTACACCGGATCGAGCTGCTGCACGGTCGACATCAGCGTCGCCTGGCTCGCCTGCACGTAGGCGCCCGGCGTCACTTGCGAGATGCCGACGCGGCCGGTGATCGGCGACACGACATCCGTGTAGCCGAGGTTGATCTGCGCGGTGTCGACCGCCGCCTTGCCGGCCGCGACGTCCGCCGCGGCCTGCCCTTGCGTGGCGACCGCGTTGTCGTAGTCCTGCTTGCTGACCGCGTTGGCGGCGACCAGCACCTTGTAGCGCGCGACCAGCGCGTTCTGCGTGACGAGGTTCGCCTGCGCCTTCGCGAGCGTCGCCTTCGCGCTGTTCAGGGCCGCGATGTACGGCGCCGGATCGATCTTGTAGAGACGCTGGCCGGCCTTGACGTCGGTGCCCTCGGTGAATTCACGACGCAGCACGATGCCGTCGACCCGCGCGCGCACCTGCGCGACGAGGAATGCACTGGTGCGGCCCGGCAGGTCGGTGAAGACCGGTACGGATTGCGGCTGGACGGTGACGACGCCGACTTCCGGCGTTTGCGGCGGCGGTGCCGATTCTTTTTTCCCGCACGCGGCCAGGAAAACGGCGGCCGTCGCGACAGTGATTAAGCGGTATGGAACCCGTTCGACGCGCATGGAGCGACCTCTGTGTATAACCAATGGAATAAGTGCCACGCCCGACCGGAGCGCAACACGGATGCGCCTCGCGGCGCAGATCGAACACCTGAATTACTGGACTGCCAGATACAGCACGTCGGCACGAGACCTCCGTGCCGACGGGGATGCCGCGAACTGCGGACTGGTACTAGGGCGGGAATCAGCAGAGTGGGATATTAACTGATTGCCACTTGGGTCATTCGATCGTAGGGTGGTATTGTATATACATTCACGAATGTATGTAAAAAGCCCGTTTGTACTCCGCCCGCTGTCCAGTCTTACAGATTGTTACCAGCAGCAAGCATAGCCCGTCTGCGTGACGGCGACGAGGGGTTGCGGACCCTATATTCACCTACGATCGATCCAATCAGGCCTGCACATGGTCAGACGTACCAAGGAGGAGGCGCTCGAGACGCGCAATCGCATTCTCGACGCCGCCGAACACGTGTTCTTCGAGAAAGGCGTGTCGCACACGTCGCTCGCGGACATCGCGCAGCACGCCGGCGTGACGCGCGGCGCGATCTACTGGCATTTCGCGAACAAGAGCGAACTGTTCGATGCGATGTTCGACCGCGTGTTCCTGCCGATCGACGAGTTGAAACGGATGCCGCTCGACGCGCCGGGCGGCAATCCGCTGGAGAAGGTGCGCCAGATCCTGATCTGGTGCCTGCTCGGCGTGCAGCGCGACCCGCAGCTGCGCCGCGTGTTCAGCATCCTGTTCATGAAGTGCGAGTACGTCGCGGACATGGAGCCGCTGCTGCAGCGCAACCGCGCGGGGATGAGCGAGGCGCTGCACATGATCGACGCCGATCTCGCGGTGGCCGTGGGGCTCAAGCTGCTGCCCGAGCGGCTCGACACGTGGCGCGCGACGCTGATGCTGCACACGCTGGTCAGCGGCTTCGTGCGCGACATGCTGATGCTGCCCGACGAGATCGACGCCGAGCAGCATGCGGAAAAGCTCGTCGACGGCTGTTTCGACATGCTGCGCTACAGCCCGGCGATGCTGAAGGACCGCGACTGACGGCACGGCGCATCGCGCGCCGCGTCGCCGTGCCGGGTCAGGCCGCCTTCGCGCGCCGCGCGCGGGCCCGCCGGTTCGACGCGGCGACCGAATCGCGCGCCGGCATCGGTGCGCCGGCGAGCCCCGCGATCCACGCGTCGGTCGACATCACCGCCGCGAAATTCGACTGGAACACCACCGCGTACGTGCGGTGAATCTCTTCGGCGCTCACCGCCCCCGCTTCGTTCTCGTAAGGCAGCGCGCCCGTCGCGTCGTTCAGGTATTCGACCTTCAGCCCCGCATGCGCCGCGTGATAGACCGTCGACGCATTGCAGTTGTGCGTCATGTAGCCGGTCACCGCGAGCGTGTCGATTCCGTGCGCGTCGAGCCACGCGGCGAGATCGGTGCCGGCGAACGAGCTCGCTTGCGCCTTCTCGATCAGGTGCGCGTACGGGCGGCTGGTGACCACCGTGTGCAGCGCGACGCCGTCGGTACCGGGCGCGAAGATCGGCGCACCGGCCGGCGCGACGTGCTGAACCACGATCACCGGCACGCCGGCCGCGTGCGCGGCGTCGATCGCCCGGCCGATGTTCGCGAGCGACACGTCGAGCGGCGGATATTCGATCGGCAGGTTGCCCGTCACGTATTCGTTCTGCACGTCGATCACGATCAGTGCGCGGCGGGCAGCGGGACGGGAAGCGGATTGCGGGACGGCGGGCGACGCGGCGGCAAGCATGGCGGACTCCTGGTCGGGAGGCGCTGCCCCGCCCCGGAGCAGGGCGGCCAGCAGTGCGATGGGATGCATTGTCGGGCCGCAGCGCGTATGCCGATAGTGGCCCGATAGCCATTCTTCGATAAAATCGGGCCATCACCTTTCCGGAATCCGCCATGCTCGCCGCCGCGTCGCCCGCCCCGTCCGTTCCGACCATCGTCGCCGTGATCGCGTACGACGGCATCAGTCCGTTCCACCTGTCCGTGCCATCGGTCGTGTTCGGCAAGGAACGTGATGCGGCCGCGTCGCCCGCGTTCGAGTTCCGCGTCTGCTCGGCCGAGCGCGGCCCGCTCGCGACGACGGGCGGCTTCACGATCACCGCACCGTACGGGCTCGACGCGCTCGACGACGCGGACATCGTCATCGTGCCGTCCTGGCGCGACCCGGACGAAGCGCCGCCCGACGCGCTGCTCGATGCGGTCCGCGTGGTCGCCGCGCGCGGCGCGGAGCTCGTGGGCCTGTGCCTCGGTGCCTACGTGCTCGCCGCGGCCGGCCTGCTCGACGGCCGTCCGGCCACCACGCACTGGGCGTGGGCCGACGATTTCGCCCAACGCTTTCCGCGCGTGAAACTCGATCCCGACGTGCTCTACGTGGACGACGGCAACCTGATGACGTCGGCCGGCACGGCCGCCGGCCTCGACTGCTGCCTGCACGTCGTGCGGCGGCGCTTCGGCTCGGACGCCGCGAACCGGATCGCGCGCCGCCTCGTGATCCCGCCGCACCGCCAGGGCGGACAGGCCCAATACGTACCGCAGCCGGTCGCCGCGCACCCGCGCGATGCACGGCTCGCGGGCCTGCTCGACTGGGTGCGCGCGCATCTCGACGCCGCGCACAGCGTCGATTCGCTCGCCGAACGCGTGCTGATGAGCCGCCGCACGTTCACGCGCCACTTCCGCCAGGCGACGGGCACGACCGTCACCGCGTGGCTGCAGGCCGAACGGCTTGCGCGTGCGCAGCATCTGCTCGAAACCACCGGGCAGTCGATCGACGCGATCGCGCAGGCGGCCGGCTACGGCTCGAGCGTGTCGCTGCGCCAGCATTTCGCGGGCGCGCTCGGCACGTCGCCGTCTGCGTATCGAAGGGAATTTCGCGGCGCCGGAGCGCGTGCCGACGCGGGACAGTGACGCCGGCCGCGTGCGTGGCGGGCAGGCCTCGAAGCGGAACCGGGCAGCCGCTCAGCCGCCGTTGATCCAGCGCGCCGCGTAAAGCAGCAACGCGACGAACACGATCATCGCCGCCCAGGCCCATACGGGCACGGTGCCCGAATCGCGATGCGGAAGCGCGCTCGCCGCCCGCCCGCTCAGCGCGCCGCCGAGGTGCGGCGGCAGCGAACGCTTCGTCGCGGCCACCAGCGACGCCGGCCGCAGGAAGACATGCTGGCGGCGCTGCGCGGGGGCGCGCGCGCGATTCGGCGCGAGACCGTGCTTCGCCTGCACGACCGCGCAGAACTCGCGAAAGAACGTGTCGGTCCATTCGCGCAGCGCATTGTCGATCTGCCGCGCCGGCAACTCCGCGAGCGGCCCGCTCGCCGTCGCCCAGACCACGTATTCGATCCGCGTGGCGTTCGCATCGTCATCCGGCGTCAGCACCAGTTCGACCTGGCCGCGCAGCGCGCCGAGGCCGTCGGCCCGCGCCTTGAAGTTGAGCACCCGGCGCGGCCGACCTTCGGCGTCGCCCTGCTCGGCGGCCGCATGCGCGCGCACGTCGTAGCGGGCGCGCAGCGGGCCGAGCGGCACCGTGATCGTCAGCGCGAACTCGCCGTGCGCGAATTTCACGAACGATTCGCAATGGTCGAAGCTCGCCCGCAGCAGCGCGAGATCCTCCAGCGCATCCCGCACGACAGGCGGCGCGAGCGGTACGCGTAACGTGTCGTTCAGTTCCATGACGCCTCCCCGATGAACGCGCGCCGCATCAGGACGTCTCGACGAGACTGTCGACCCGTGCGACATCGAAGGCGACGTAGTGCGCGAGCACGGCCGCCGCCTCCTTCGGTTCTTCGTAACTCCATGCGGCGTTCTCGATCACGCCGTCTTCCGTCTGCAAGTCGAAATGCACGGCTTGCCCCCTGAACGGGCAGGCCGACGTGACGCCCGATTTCACGAGCCGGCGCATGTTGACGTCGCCGCGCGGCAGGTAATGAATGTCCGGGAGCCCCGCCTCGCGCACGGTCAGCGCGCCGTGCGAATCGGCATAGGTGATGCCGCGATGAATCACGCGCACGCGATGACGGTTCGGCACGATTTCGAGTCGGGGGTCGGCTGCATCGGACATCGTTTCTCCTTCGGGCGGCGTCAGGCCGGGGGCAGGAAACGAAAAAGCCACGGCACGCATGCCGTGGCTTTCATTATGGGCGAAACTTCGTCCGATTGCGCGACCGGGAGCCCGGCCGCGCGCGACGGGCTACTGCGCACTCCACTGGAACGCGGCTTTCGCGCCGCCCTTCGCGCCGACCGTGACGGCGCGCGATTCGTCGCTGCCCTGGTACGACGCGTGCACCGTATAGCGCCCCGGCGGCACCTTCACGAGCATGTACGGCCCGCGCGTGTCGGTTTTCAGCACCTCGGCGCCCTTGCCGTCGACGATCCGGACATGGACGTCGGCCAGGAACTCGCCGCCCTTGCCGGTGAAGCGCAGCGCCAGCGGCCACTGCGACTCGTTGCGCTGGAACGCCGTCGATTCGTCCTGCCCGACACCGCCGGACACGAAGGTGACATCGCCTTGCTGGCGCGCGGCGGGCAAGCCGTCCGACTGCGCGTACGCGCCGGTCGCACCGGCTGCGAGGCCGGCGGTCAGCGCCGCGGCGACGGCAAATCGGGACACGTTGCGTAGATATTGCATGGCTCTCTCCTTGGGGTCGGAACACATACGGGGCGCGGCGTCACGCGATCGATCGAGCGGCGGCGGCGCCCGCCACGGCCGGCCGGGCCGGCCGTCGGCCGTTGCCGGTCAGCTCAGGTCGACCGGCACGAAGATCTGTGCATTATCGCGCTGGATCAACAGAGCAAGACTGTTGCCCGCGCCCTTCACCGCGTCGCGCAACTGCTCGGGGCTCGTGACCGGACGGCCGTTCACCGCGAGGATCACGTCGCCGGGCTGGATGCCCGCGTTGGCGGCCGGCCCGCCGGCCTGCTGCACGATCAGCCCGTGCGACAGGTTGTCGGCGCTGCGTTCCTGCGGCGACAGCGGCCGCACCGCGACACCCAGGCGGCCCTGTTCGACCGGCCCGCCGTCGTTCGATGCGAGCTTCGCGTCGGCCATCGCGCCGAGCGTCACGGTGATCGACTTCTTCGACTTGTCGCGCCAGATCTGCAGGTCGGCCTTCGAACCCGGCTTCAGGTTCGCGATCTGCGCGGGCAGCGACGTCGAATCGGCGACCGGCGAACCGTTGACCGACAGGATCACGTCACCCGGCTGCAGGCCGGCCTTAGCGGCCGGACCGTTGGCGTCGACCGAGCTGACGAGCGCGCCGTCCGGCTTCTGCAGCCCGAACGAGCTCGCGAGCGTCTGGTTCAGCCCCTGCACGGCCACGCCGAGCCGGCCGCGGCTCACGTGGCCCGTCTTCACGAGCTCGTCCTTCACCTTGATCGCCTCGTTGATCGGGATCGCGAACGACAGGCCCTGGAAGCCGCCCGTCTGCGAGTAGATCATCGAGTTGATGCCGATCACCTCGCCCTGCAGGTTGAACAGCGGGCCGCCCGAGTTGCCGGGGTTCACCGGCACGTCGGTCTGGATGAACGGCGTGTAGTTCTCGTCCGGCAGCGCGCGCGACTTCGCGCTGATGATGCCCGACGTGACCGTGTTGTCGAAGCCGTACGGCGAGCCGATCGCGACGACCCACTGGCCGACCTTGCTCTGCGCCGGATCGCCGATCTTCACGGTCGGCAGGCCGCTCGCGTCGATCTTCAGCACGGCGACGTCGGACTGCTTGTCGGAGCCGACGACCTTCGCCTTGTATTCGCGCTTGTCGGTCAGCTTGACCGTGACGACGTTCGCGCCGTCGATCACGTGCGCATTGGTGAGGATGTACCCGTCGGAACTGACGATGAAGCCCGACCCGAGGCTGGCACTCGGCTGGTCGTCCGGCTGCGCGTCGCCGCCCATGCCCGGCACCTGGCCGTAGAAGTGCTTGAAGAACTGGTAGAACGGGTCACTCGGATCGATCGGCAGTTGCGGCTGCGGCGCGCGCCGCGCCACCTGCTTCACGACATGCTTCGCGCTGATGTTCACGACCGCCGGGCCGTAGGTCTCGACGAGCCCGGAGAAATCGGGAATGCCGGTCTTGGCGGCAGCTTCGGCCGGCATCAATGCGGCCGCCTGCGCGGGCGTGATGATCTGCGGATCGGCGCGGCGGGTGCCGGCGAAATAGCCGGCCGACAGGGCGGCCGCCACGGCGACCGCGACGGCGCCGCGCGCAAGGAATCGGGTGTTCATCGTAGGACCTCCTCTTTGTTAGGACGCAGCGTAACGACCCTGACTTAAAGGAGGCTTAATCAGCCTTAAGCGGGGCTTAAGCGGCTGCCCGCGCCGCCCCCTCAGACGGTTTCGGACGGCTGCGACGCCGGGGCCGGCATCTCGGCATCGCGGAACACGACGCTGACGAGCAGGCCGCCCGCGGCCGCATCGCCGAGCGACACCGTCGCGCCCTGCTGCGCCGCCACGCGCTTGACGATCGCGAGCCCGAGCCCGCTGCCCGACACGTCGGTGCGCGCCCGCGCCGTGCTGTCGCGATAGAAGCGGTCGAACACGCGCTCGCGCTCGTCGGCCGGAATGCCCGGCCCGCTGTCGCCGATCTGCACGCAGGCGCGGCCGGCCGCGTCGCGCGTCAGCGACACGTCGATGCGGCCGCCGTCCGGCGTGTATTTCACCGCGTTGTCGAGCAGGTTGCCGAACATCACGCGCAGCGCGCCGACGTCCGCGACGACGCTCGCCGCGCGCGTTTCCTCGAAGCCGAGATCGATGTCGCGCCGCTGCGCGAGCGGCGCATGCGCGGCCACGCATTCGGCGAGCAGCGCCTGCAGGTCGACCGGCTCGCGCATCGTCGCGCCGTCCGGCTCGGCACGCGCGAGCGCGAGCAGTTGCTCGGTGAGGCGCGTCGCGCGCGACACGCCGTCCTGGAGATCCGCGATCGCCTCGCGGCGCGACGCATCGTCCTTCGCGCGCGCGACGAGCTGCGCCTGGATCTGCACGGCCGCGAGCGGCGTGCGCAATTCGTGCGCGGCGTCGGCGACGAACGCCTTCTGCGTGTCGAGCGCCGCCGACAGTCGCGCAAGCAGCCCGTTCAGCGCCCGCACGAGCGGCTGCACCTCGAGCGGCAGGCGCGCGTCGGGCAGCGGATCGAGCGCTTCCGGCCGGCGCGCCTCGACCGCGCGCGTCACGCGGCCGAGCGGCGCGAGCCCGCGCCCGACGATCCCCCACGCGGCCGCGCCGAGGAACGGCAGCAGCACGATCAGCGGCCACAGCGTGCGCAGCGCGACGTTCGCCGCGAGCCGGTTGCGCACCGACAGCGGCTGCGCGAGCTGCACGACGTTGTCGCCGACGATCGCGCCGTACACGCGCCATTCGCCGCGATCGGTGCGTTCGGTCGAGAAGCCGAGCTCCGCGCGCGGCGCGATCGGCGCACGCGGATGCGAGAAGTACATCAGCACGCCGTTGCGATTCCAGATCTGGATCACGATGCCTTCGTCGCCGTTGGTGCGCGAGCCGAACACCTGCGAGAACGGCTCCGACGGCAGCGCCGCGGCGATTTCCTGCAACTGGTAGTCGAACAGCTCATTCGCCTCGGCGAGCGCCTGCCGGTAGATGAGCCAGCCCGCGGCGCCCACGCCCGCGACGACGATCGCGAGCAGCCAGATCAGCAGTTGATGACGAATCGACCGCACGCGTCAGCTTTCCTTGACGACCATGTAGCCGAGCCCGCGCACGTTGCGGATCAGGTCCGAACCGAGCTTCTTGCGCAGCGCGTGGATGTAGACCTCGACCGTGTTGCTGCCGATCTCCTCGCCCCAGCCGTACATCTTCTCCTCGAGCTGGCTCTTCGACAGCACCGCGCCCGGCCGCGCGAGCAGCGCCTCGAGCAGCGCGAACTCGCGCGCGGACAGCGCAACGGGCGCGCCGTCGAGCGTCACCTGGTGCGACGCGGGATCGAGCGTCAGCGCGCCGTGGCGGATCAGCGACTCGCTGCGCCCCGCTTGACGGCGGATCAGCGCGCGCATCCGTGCGCCCAGCTCGTCGAGATCGAACGGCTTGACGAGGTAATCGTCGGCGCCCGCGTCGAGCCCCTTCACGCGATCGGCGACGGCGTCGCGCGCGGTGACGATCAGCACCGGCAGCGCGAGCCCGCGCCCGCGCAGCGTGCGCAGCACGTCGATGCCGTCGCGCTTCGGCAGGCCGAGATCGAGCAGCAGCAGATCGTACGTCTCGCCGCCGAGCGCCGTCAGCGCGGCGTCGCCGTCCTGCACCCAGTCGACCGCAAAGCCGTCCGAGCGCAGCGCCTTGCGCACGCCCTCGGCAATCATTCGATCATCTTCGACAAGCAGAATCCGCATCGGGCCACGCATCCATGGGGCGAGTCAAACACGGCGACCATTGTAGCGCCGCGAATCGGGTGCGCGGCACCGTGCAATGCAACAGTAAGGCGGATTGCAAGGGGCCTACCCCGACTTGTCTCTACAATGTGCGCTTCGGCGCCCCCGCGCGTCCTGCCCGAGCCCCCTGCTTTTCCCGTATTCGCCCATGCCGATTTCCGATCTTTCCGCCCGGTTCGCCCCCCGCGCCCGCGTCTGCCTGCGCGCGGCCGCCGTCGTCGCCACCTGCACGGCCCTCGCGTTCGCGCCGTCCGCCCAGGCCCGCAAGAAATCCCACAAGGAAGCGCGCAAGACCGCCGTCGTGTCGCCGGCCGCACGCGCGGCCGGCCTGCCGGCCTCCGTGCTCGTCGCGCTGCAGCGTGCGAAGGTGCCGGCGTCGGCGATGAGCGTGGTGGTCGAGCGCGTCGGCGATCCGCAGCCGCTGATCGCGTGGAATGCGAGCCGGCCGATGCTGCCGGCCTCGACGATGAAGCTCGTGACGACCTTCTCGGGCCTGTCGATCCTCGGCCCCGACTACCGCTGGCGCACCACCGCGTACACGGACGGCACGGTCGACCCGGACGGCACGCTGCAGGGCAACCTGTACATCAAGGGCACCGGCGATCCGAAGCTCGTGCCCGAGGAGCTGATCGACCTCGTCGACAAGCTGCGCAAGGCCGGCGTCAAGCGCGTGGCCGGCGGCCTCGTGCTCGACAAGAGTTATTTCGCGGCGTCGACGCGCGACCTGCCGTCGTTCGACGACGATGCCAGCGCGCCGTACAACGTCGGCCCCGATCCGCTGCTGTACGCGTTCAAGGCCGTGTCGTTCACGGTCACGCCGGGCGACGACGGCAAGGTCGCCGTCGACGTGTTGCCGCCGCTCGCGGACCTGTCGATCGACAACCAGCTCGTCGAAGGTTCGGGCTCGTGCAGCGCGGCCGCCGCGGCCGCGCGCCCGACGCTGACGGCCGGCGGCGGAATCATGACGGCGTCGTTCGCCGGCGACTACCCGCTGCGCTGCGGCGCGCACACGACCAACCTCGCGATCCTCGATCACACGACCTTCTTCGCGCGCGGCTTCCTCGCGCTGTGGCAGCAGGACGGCGGCACGATCGCCGGGCCCGTGAGCGAAGGCAAGGTGCCGACCACCGCGCGGCCGCTCGCCGTGCATCACAGCCCGGTGCTCGGCAGCATCGTCTACGACATCAACAAGTTCAGCAACAACGTGATGGCGCGCAACCTGTTCCTGACGATCGGCGCGGTCAGCGGCAAGCCGCCCGCGACGCCCGAGCAGTCGAGCCGCGCGATCCAGGCGTTCCTGCAGAAGAACGGCATCGCGATGCCCGACCTCGTGCTCGAGAACGGCTCGGGGCTGTCGCGCGAAGAGCACGTGAGCGCGCTGTCGCTCGCCGCGCTGCTGCAGGCCGCGAACGCGAGCCCGGTCGCGCAGGCGTTCATCGATTCGCTGCCGATCGCGGGCATCGACGGCACGATGAAGAACCGCCTCACCAACGCGGGCGTGCTCGGCAACGCGCACATCAAGACCGGCACGCTGCGCGACGTGCGCGCGATCGCCGGCTACGTCGCCGGCGCGGACGGCCAGAGCTACATCGTCGTCAGCTTCATCAACAACGATCACGCGGAAGCCGCGCGCGCCGCGCACGACACGCTGCTCGAATGGATCTACGCGGGCGCGCACTGACGATCCGCGCACCGCGCGGCGGGCCGTCGTGACACGGCGGCCCGTGCGGCCCCGCAGTGCGTCACCCGCGAAATTTCGCGCCGCGCGGTTTGAAACGCGCGCCGCCACCGTCGCGCGGCGCCTCGCGCGCTCGCCCCATCCTCAAAACGGGGCCACACCGCCCGGCCCCGTGCAGTACGGATTCCGTAGAAACCCTGTCCTCAGAGGGAACCCTCTACGCTGCCCCCTCGCCTAGCGCGTAGCGATTGCGTAGGCTGTTGGCCTGACGATATCTACAACGGGCCACACGCCCGGCCTGATGGCTTGCAGGGGAACGAAGGAGACACACGCCCATGCGATTCGACGTCGAATTGCTTCTGCTCGCGCTGGCGCCCGTCTTCCTGCTCTGCATCGCGTGGGAGGCCTGGCACCTCGCCCGCACCCGTGCGCAGGACCGTATCTACGCGTGGCGCGACACGCTGTGCAACGCGGCGCTCGCGCTGATGCACCAGGGCGCCGACAAGATCGCGTGGCTGTTCGTGATTCCTGTCTATGCGTACTGCTACCGGCACTATCGCGTCTACACGTGGCACGACGGCTGGCTGTCGTTCGCCGTGCTGTTCGTCGCGCAGGACTTCCTCTACTACGTGTTCCATCGCGCGAGCCATCGCGTGCGCTGGCTGTGGGCCGCGCACGTCGTGCACCACTCGTCCGAGCGAATGAATTTCTCGACCGCGTTCCGCCAGAGCCTGATGTATCCGGTCGCAGGCATGTGGCTGTTCTGGCTGCCGCTCGCGTTCGCCGGCTTTCCGCCGCAACAGGTCGTCGGCGTCGTGCTGATCAACCTCGCGTTCCAGTTCTTCGTGCACACGCAGGCGATCGGCAAGCTCGGCTGGCTCGAATACGTGCTCAACACGCCGTCGATCCACCGCGCGCACCATGCGCGCAACGCGCGCTACATCGACCGCAATTACGCAGGCGTCCTGGTGATCTGGGATCGCCTGTTCGGCAGCTATGTCGAGGAAACGCCCGACGATCCGCCGCAGTACGGCATCGTCGAGCGGCTCGGCTCGAACAACCCGCTCGTCGCGACGTTTCACGAGTGGGTGTCGATGGCGTCCGACGCGTTGCGCGTCGGCGGATGGCGCAACAAGCTGCGCGCGATTTTCGGCCCGCCCGAATGGGCGAGCGCTTATCATGCGCAGATTGCCGAGGCCGCGAACCAGGATCCGCGCACCGTGCCACTGGCGGCTGCGCGCGATCGATAAACCGTTTCAGCCAACGGCCGCCGCGCAGCCCGGAACCGAGCAGGCGCGCGGCAGATGAGCAACACATCAGGCCATATCTACGAGGAGATCGAACGATGCAGACACAACAACACGCACCTTCCCGCACCCGGCAGCGCATGCTGCGCACCGCGCAGGTCGCGATCGCCGGCGCCGCGCTCGCGCTGCTCGCCGCATGCGGCGGCGGTGACGACAACAACAACAGCAGTGCGTCGAACACGCCGCCGTCGGGCGTGAAGATGCAGATCGTGTCGTTCGGCGACAGCCTGTCCGACGTCGGCACCTACTCGCAGATCAAGCTCGGCTTCGGCGGCGGCCGCTTCACGACCAACCCGGGCCAGGTATGGACGCAGAACGTCGCGCAGTACTACGGCGACACGCTGCAGCCCGCCAACCAGGGCGGCTTCGGCATCCCGCTGCAGGCCACCGGCGGCCTCGGCTACGCGCAGGGCGGCTCGCGCGTGACGCTGCAGCCGGGCATCGGCCATGCGGACGCGAGCGTGCCGAATCCCGACTACGCGCAGGCGACGACCACGCCGATCGCCGACCAGGTCAAGCAGTACCTGTCGCAATACGGCAGCTTCAACGCCGGCCAGATCGTGCTGATCAACGGCGGTGCGAACGACATCTTCTACCAGGCCCAGGTCGCGCAGGCGCAAGGCAACACGCCGGCCGCGCAGCTCGCGGCGGCGCAGGCGATCGGCCTGGCCGCGCAGCAGCTCGGCGGGATCGTCCAGCAGATCGTCGCGGCCGGCGCGACCCACGTGTTCGTCGCGAACGTGCCGGACATCGGCGGCACGCCGCTCGCGCTGCAAGGCGGCACGCAGGCCGCGTTCACGCAACTGTCCGGGCTGTTCAACAAGACGCTCGTCGGTACGCTCGCCGCGCTGAAGGTCGACCCGACGAAATATGCGGTGATCGATTCGTTCACGTGGCAGGACGGCATCGCGGCCAACTACCAGTCGAACGGTTTCAGCGTGTCGAACACCGACACCGCATGCAACCTGAAGGCGATGGTCCAGGCCGCCACGCAGTACGGCGTCGCGAACGCGACCGCGTTCGGCTCGTCGCTGTTCTGCTCGCCGCAGACCTACACGGTCGCGAACGCGGACCAGACCTACATGTTCGCCGACACGGTCCACCCGACGACGCGCCTGCATGCGCTGTTCGCGCAGTACGTCGAACAGCAGATCGCAAAGTCCGGCGTCGGCAAGTAAGCCGCCCACTACGCGCCCAAACGAAAACGCCTGACCGGTTCGCGCCGGTCAGGCGTTTTTTGTTTGCGTGGACGGATGCGCGTGGCTGCGTCAGTCGCGCGCTTCGAACGCCGCGGCCGCGCGGCCGAGGCGATCGTTGACCGCGATCCATTCGACGGTCTCGGGCAGCTTCTCGACGAGAATGCGCGCGACCTGCGCCCGGTCGAGCGCGCGCAGCATTCCATACAGGTCGCGCGCATAGGCTTGCGGATCTTCCGGCGCCGCGACGAAGTGCACGCCGTCAGCCTGCGCCCAGCGTCCCGCACGCGACGCGCGGGCGACGAGCGCGATGCGTTCGCCGTCGGTTTGCGCGGCCGCGAGCAGCGGCTCGAGCGCGTCGAACGGCAGCAGCGCGAGCGGCGTGCGCGGCGCGTAATGCGCTTTCAGCGTGCCCGACGCGCGTGGGGCCGTCGCATCGCTGCCGTCCGGCAGCTTCGGGGCGCGGCCGAGCACGTCGGCGATCTGTTGCGGCGTCACGTGCCCCGGGCGCAGCAGCGCCGGGAAACCACGCGACAGGTCGAGAATCGTCGACTCGATGCCGACTTCGGATGCGCCGCCGTCGAGCACGTGCACGGTATCGCCGAATTCGTCGCGCACGTGTTGCGCGGTCGTCGGACTCACGTGGCCGAACCGGTTCGCGGACGGCGCAGCCACGCCGCCGTGGCCGCCGCGCCGCGCGCTGAACGCGGCCAGCAGCGCCTGCGCGACCGGATGCGACGGGCAGCGCAGCCCGACCGAATCCTGCCCGCCGCTCACGGCATCCGGAATGCGCGCGTGGCGCTTCAGGATCAGCGTCAGCGGGCCCGGCCAGAACGCGTCGATCAGCGCGTGCGCGTCGGCCGGCAGGTCGTCGGCCCAGTAACCGGGATCGCCGCCCGGCGGCAGATGCACGATCACCGGATGGTTCGCGGGCCGCCCCTTCGCCGCGTAGATGCGTGCGACGGCCTCGGGGTTCGCCGCATCGCCGCCGAGCCCGTAGACGGTTTCGGTCGGAAACGCGACGAGCTGGCCCGCGTCGAGCAACGCGGCGGCCGCGTCGATCTGCGCGGGCGTCACGTGCTTCGGGAGATCGCTGGACATCGGCCGGCGCCTCAGTCGAGCGGCACGCGCAGCAGTTGCGCGCACGCGGTGGCGGCGGCGACGGCTTCGTCGCGCGTCTCGGCCGTGAAGTTCACGTGGCCCATCTTGCGGCCGACGCGCGCTTCTTCCTTGCCGTACAGGTGCAGGTGGGCGGCCGGCATCGCGGCGACCGTGTCCCACGGCGGCGTGACGGCATCGGCCGCCGCACCGTTGGGGAACCACACGTCGCCGAGAATGTTCAGCATCGCGGCCGGCGAATGCTGGCGCGGGTTGCCGAGCGGCATGCGCGTCATCGCGCGCACCTGCTGCTCGAACTGGCTCGTTGCGCACGCATCGACCGTGTAGTGGCCGGAGTTGTGCGGGCGCGGCGCCATTTCGTTCGCGACGAACGAACCGTCCTCCAGCACGAAGAATTCGACGCACAGCACGCCGACGTAGCCGAGCGTATCGGCGATCCGGATCGCCGCCTGCTGCGCTTCCTCGACGCGGGCCGCATCGGCGGCCGGCGCCGGCACGACCGTCAGCGCGAGGATGCCGTTGTGATGCACGTTCTGCGCGAGCGGGAAGGCGGCCGAACGGCCGTCCGCGCCGCGCGCGATCAACGCCGACACTTCGTATTTCAGCGGCAGGCGCTTCTCCAGCACGCACGGCACGCCGCCGAGCGCGGCATGCGCGTCGCGCGCTTCCTGCGCGGTGGCGACCCGCACCTGGCCCTTGCCGTCGTACCCGAGGCGGGCCGTCTTCAGGATGCCCGGCAGCACCGCGTCGAGCGCGGCATCGTCGAGCGCGGCGAGCGCCGCCGCCGATTCGATCACGACGTGCGGCGCGACCGGCACGCCCGATGCCGCGATGAAACGCTTCTCCGCGATCCGGTCCTGCGCGACCGCGACGCAGCGGCCGGCCGGCGCGACGAACGTCGTGCGCGCGAGGAAATCGAGGCTCGCGGCCGGCACGTTCTCGAACTCCGTCGATACGGCCTCGCACAGGTCGGCCAGTTCGGCGAGCGCGGCTTCGTCGTCGTACGCCGCGCGCAGGTGGCGATCGGCGACCGCGCCGGCGGGGCTCGTCGGATCGGGATCGAGCACGGCGACGCGATAGCCCATCGACTGGGCGGCAAAGCAGAACATGCGGCCGAGCTGGCCACCGCCGACCATGCCCAGCCACGCGCCGGGCAGGATCGGGGAAACGGAATCAGGAGTTGCGGTCATGTCAGTGGTCGGTCGCGGCGGAACGCGGAACGGCCCGCCGCTGTGGGAAAATCCGGCGCCGGCCGCGTCGTGCGGCCGCGCGCCATGCCGTCATTCCAGCGGCGGCAGCACCATCGCGTGCGCGGCTTCGTTCTGGCGCACGCGGAACGCGGCGAGCCGGTTCGCGTAGTCGACCGAGTTGCCGGACAGGATCGACACCGCGAACAGCGCGGCGTTCGCGGCGCCGGCCTCGCCGATCGCGAACGTCGCGACGGGCACGCCCTTCGGCATCTGCACGATCGAGTGCAGCGAATCGACACCCTTCAGGTACTTGCTCGCGACCGGTACGCCGAGCACCGGCACCGTGGTCTTCGCGGCCAGCATGCCGGGCAGGTGCGCGGCGCCGCCGGCGCCCGCGATGATCGCACGCAGCCCGCGCTCGCGCGCCTTCTCCGCATAGTCGAACATCTCGTCGGGCATCCGGTGCGCGGACACGACCTTCGCTTCGTACGGCACGCCGAATTCCTGCAGGATGGCGACCGCATGCTTCATCACGTCCCAGTCGGAACTCGAGCCCATCAGCACGCCGACGAGCGGCGCGCTGTGCGTGTGGGCAGTCTGGATTTCGCTCATGTCGTATCTGTCCCGATCAGGCGAGCGACTGGCCCGTGATGCGCTCGAGCGCTTCCTGGTACTTCGCGGCCGTCTTCTCGACGACGTCGGCCGGCAGCGCCGGCGCCGGCGCCGTCTTGCCCCACGGCTGCGCCTCGAGCCAGTCGCGCACGAACTGCTTGTCGAACGACGGCGGGTTGGTGCCCACTTCGTACTGGTCGGCCGGCCAGAAGCGCGACGAATCGGCGGTCAGCACTTCGTCCATCAGGTACAGCTTGCCGTGGTTGTCGAGGCCGAATTCGAACTTCGTGTCGGCGATGATGATGCCGCGCGTCGCCGCGTAGTCGGCCGCTTCCTTGTACAGCTTGATCGAGATGTCGCGGATCGTCGCGGCCAGCTCGGTGCCGATGCGGCGCTCGGTTTCCTCGAACGTGATGTTCTCGTCGTGCTCGCCCATCTCGGCCTTCGCGGCCGGCGTGAAGATCGGCTCCGGCAGCTTCTGCGCGTTCTGCAGGCCTGCCGGCAGCTGCACGCCGCACACGGCGCCCGACGCCTGGTATTCCTTCCAGCCGCTGCCGGCCAGGTAGCCGCGCACGACCGCTTCGATCATGATCGGCTCGAGGCGCTTGACGACCACGCCGCGGCCCTTCACCTGCTCGACTTCGTCGGCCGCGACGACCGCTTCCGGCGCGTCGCCCGTCAGGTGGTTCGGCACGATGTGCGCGAGCTTGTCGAACCAGAAGTTCGCCATCTGGTTCAGCACGCGGCCCTTGTTCGGAATCGGCTCGCCCATCACCACGTCGAACGCCGACAGGCGATCGGTCGTGACGATCAGGAGCTTGTCGTTGCCGACCGCGTAGTTATCGCGAACCTTGCCGCGACCGAGGAGCGGCAGCGAACGGAGCGTGGATTCGTAAAGGGTAGACATCGTCTTTTCGCAGATAAGGAGCCAAACAAAAAGGGAAACGCCGTTCCCCGCGGCAGGCGGGAACGGCGGTCTTGCAATACGTCGGCGAACCGGCGGGCGCAGCGCCCCGACGGCTGCCGGCCGGCCCTTGTTCGGCCGGACGGAACGGCTGCCGGGGCCGGATCGGATCCGGCCAGCCGGGCGGCCAGCCCATGCCCGGCGGCAGAACCGGGCGGGGCAAATCGTACTACAGTCTCAGCGCACGACCTGTGCGAGCGCGCCCGACTTGTACTGCTCGGCGATCTTGTCGAGCGACACCGGCTTGATCTTGCCGGCCTGGCCTTCGCAGCCGAACGCGAGGTAACGGTCGACGCACACCTTCTTCGCCGCTTCGCGCGCGGGCTTCAGGTAGTCGCGCGGATCGAACTTGCCCGGGTTCTCGAACAGGTAGCGGCGGATCGCGCCGGTGATCGCGAGACGCAGGTCGGTGTCGATGTTGATCTTGCGCACGCCGTGCTTGATGCCTTCCTGGATTTCCTCGACCGGCACGCCGTAGGTTTCCTTCATGTCGCCGCCGAATTCGCGGATCTCGGCCAGCAGTTCCTGCGGCACCGACGACGAACCGTGCATCACGAGGTGCGTGTTCGGGATGCGCGCGTGGATTTCCTTGATGCGCTGGATCGACAGGATGTCGCCCGTCGGCTTCTTCGAGAACTTGTACGCGCCGTGCGACGTACCGATCGCGATCGCGAGTGCATCGCACTGCGTGAGCTTGACGAAGTCGGCGGCCTGCTCCGGATCGGTCAGCAGCTGCTCGCGGGTCATCGTGCCTTCCGCGCCGTGGCCGTCTTCCTTGTCGCCCTTCATCGTCTCGAGCGAGCCGAGCACGCCGAGTTCGGCTTCGACCGTCACGCCGATCGAGTGCGCCATCTCGACGACCTTGCGCGACACGTCGACGTTGTACTCGTACGACGCGACCGTCTTGCCGTCGGCTTCGAGCGAACCGTCCATCATCACGCTCGTGAAGCCGCTGCGGATCGCGGCCGTGCAGACGGCCGGCGACTGGCCGTGATCCTGGTGCATCACGACCGGGATGTGCGGATACGATTCGACCGCCGCTTCGATCAGGTGGCGCAGGAACGGCTCGCCCGCATACTTACGCGCGCCGGCCGATGCCTGCATGATCACGGGCGCGCCGACCTGGTCCGCCGCCGCCATGATCGCCTGGACCTGCTCCAGGTTGTTCACGTTGAAGGCCGGCAGGCCGTAACCGTGCTCTGCCGCGTGGTCCAGCAATTGACGCATTGATACGAGAGGCATTGTGGAACTCCTTGGAATGAAAACCGGTGCGCCCTGACGCCGGCGCGGCACCTGCCCGGGTCTGGACCGGGGCAGCGCGGCGCGGCTGAGCGTCGAATAGCCGCATTTTATCGCGAAGCGCCTCCGATTCCGACCGCCCGGTGGCCCCCGCTCGCAATTTGTTACGTTCGCACGGCACAATGCGGCCAAAAAGGAGAAAAAAAGCCGCGCGGGGCTTCGGACCCCGCGCGGCTTTTTGCGCAAAAACGGTGCCAGATCAGCCTCGACCGATCCGGGGCGCCGGCTCAGCGAGGCTCAGCCGGCGCTCAATAGTGCTCGCCGACCCGCACGATCTTCAGCGTGTTGGTGCCGCCCGCCTGCCCCATCGGCTCGCCGACGGTCAGCACGACCATGTCGCCGTGCTGCACGTACCCCTGCTTGACGACGATCTCGAGCGCCGCCTGCAGCGCCGAATCGCGGTCGCTGTTGAAGTCGACGTGCAGCGGCGTCACGTTGCGGTACAGCGCCATCGTCCGCTCGCTGCCGACGCGCGGCGTCAGCGCGAAGATCGGCACGTGCGTGTAGTGACGCGACATCCACAGCGCGGTCGCGCCCGATTCGGTCAGCGCGACGATCGCCTTCGCGCCCAGGTGGTACGCGGTGAACAGCGCGCCCATCGCGATCGACTGGTCGATCCGCGTGAACGTCCGGTCGAGAAAATCCTTGTCCAGCTCGACTTCTTCGGATTTTTCCGCTTCGACGCACACGGCCGCCATCGTCTCGATCGTGACGACCGGGTACTTGCCGGCGGCCGTCTCGGCCGACAGCATCACCGCGTCGGTGCCGTCGAGCACCGCGTTCGCGACGTCCGACACTTCCGCGCGGGTCGGCACCGGTGCGTGGATCATCGATTCCATCATCTGCGTCGCGGTGATCACGAGCTTGTTCGACTCGCGCGCCATCCGGATCATGCGCTTCTGCAGCGCCGGCACGGCCGCGTTGCCGACTTCCACCGCGAGGTCGCCGCGCGCGACCATGATGCCGTCGGACGCGTCGAGGATGCTCTGCAGCGCCGGAATCGCCTCCGCGCGCTCGATCTTCGCGATCATCTTCGGCTTGATGCCGTACGGCGCGCCCGCGATGTTCGCGAGCTGGCGCGCCATTTCCATGTCGGTCGCATTCTTCGGGAACGACACCGCGACGAGGTCCGCGCCGAGCGACATCGCGGTACGGATGTCTTCCATGTCCTTCGCGGTCAGCGCCGGCGCCGACAGGCCGCCGCCCTGGCGGTTGATCCCCTTGTTGTTCGACAGCTCGCCGCCCACCTTGACGGTCGTGTGGATTTCGTCGCCGAGCACGCGCTCGACGGTCAGCACGATCAGCCCGTCGTTCAGCAGCAGCAGGTCGCCCGGCTTCAGGTCGCGCGGCAGTTCCTTGTAGTCGAGGCCGACACGCTCGTCGTTGCCGAGCTCGCAGCCCGCATCGAGGATGAACGGCTGCCCGGGCACGAGCGTGGTCTTGCCGTTCTCGAACTTGCCGACGCGGATCTTCGGGCCCTGGAGGTCGGCCATGATCGCGATCTCGCGGCCAACCTTGCGGGCGGCCTCGCGCACCATTTCGGCGCGCTGGCGGTGATCGTCGGCCGTGCCGTGCGAAAAGTTGAGCCGCACGACGTCGAGGCCCGCCTGCATCATCTGCAGCAGAATCTCCGGCGAACTGGAAGCCGGGCCGATCGTGGCGACTATCTTGGTGGCGCGCTGCATGAAACTCCTCATCTGGATCAAGGTGGATGCGCTGGGTGAAACGCTGCGAGAGCCGGAATCGGCGGGCCCAGCGGCGGCCGTTCCGGGGGGCGTGCCGGTGCTTGCGCCCGGCATCGCTTTGTTCTGAATCTCGTGGTGCTGTGCGGCCGCGTCGCCGGCAGCCGCCGGTGCGCGCGGGGCGGTGTTCGCCCGCGCGGGCGCGCGTTTGCGCTTGCCCGCGCCGGCCGGCTGCTCCGCTTTCGCGGAGCGCGCGGCCTTCGTCACCCCTGCGCGCGCCGCCACGCTCAGGCCGCCCGCGTTTCGAGCACTTCCACCGCCGGCAGCTTCTTCCCCTCGAGGAACTCGAGGAAGGCGCCGCCGCCCGTCGAGATGTAGCTGACCTGGTCGTGAATGCCGTACTTCGCGATGGCCGCGAGCGTGTCGCCGCCGCCCGCGATCGAGAACGCGGACGATTTGGCGATCGCTTCGGCGAGCGTCTTGGTGCCGTTGCCGAACTGGTCGAACTCGAACACGCCGACCGGGCCGTTCCACACGATCGTGCCGGCCTTCTCGAGCTGGCTCGCGAGTGCCTTGGCCGTATCGGGGCCGATGTCGAGGATCATGTCGTCCGCTTCGATGTCGGCGACCTGCTTCACCGTGGCCGCGGCCGTCGGCGAGAATTCCTTGGCGGTGACGACGTCGGTCGGGATCGGCACCGACGCGCCGCGCTCGCGCGCTTCGTCGATGATCGCCTTCGCCTCGGCGACGAGATCGGCTTCCGCGAGCGACTTGCCGATCGACAGGCCGGCCGCGAGCATGAACGTGTTCGCGATGCCGCCGCCGACGATCAGTTGGTCGACCTTGCCGGCCAGCGACTTCAGGATCGTCAGCTTGGTCGACACCTTCGAGCCGGCGACGATCGCCACCAGCGGGCGCGCCGGGTTGCCGAGCGCCTTGCCGAGCGCGTCGAGTTCGGCGGCCAGCAGCGGGCCCGCGCACGCGACGGGCGCGTACTTCGCGATCCCGTGCGTGGTCGCTTCCGCGCGGTGCGCGGTGCCGAACGCGTCGTTCACGTACACGTCGCAGAGCTTCGCCATCTTCTGGGCGAGCTCGTCCGAATTCTTCTTCTCGCCCTTGTTCACGCGGCAGTTCTCGAGCAGCACGATCTGGCCCGGTGCGACGTTCACGCCGTTCTCGACCCAGTTCGACACCAGCGGCACGTCGCGGCCGAGCAGCTCGGCGAGACGCTTGGCGACCGGCGCGAGCGAGTCTTCCGGCTTGAATTCGCCTTCGGTCGGACGGCCGAGGTGCGACGTGACCATCACGGCCGCGCCGGCGTCGAGCGCGGCCTGGATGGCCGGCACGGACGCACGCACGCGGGTGTCCTCGGTGATGTTGCCGTGATCGTCCTGCGGGACGTTCAGGTCGGCGCGGATGAACACCCGCTTGCCGGCGAGCTGGCCGGCGGCGATCAGGTCGGTAAGACGCTTGACTTGGCTCATGTTGGACAGATTGAAGTAGTGGATGGGGAAAGGGGGTTCACGCTGGACGTGCGCGGGCTGCCGCGAAAGGGCGCCGGATGCGGCCGTGGCTGGCGGTTCGCATGACGCGCACGGGTAAAAAATCTCGAACGGGCATTCTAGCCGATCCACCCGGCAGACTGACCCGTGCGGCGGCGAATTCCGCCTATTTGGGATCGCGGGCCGGAACCGACATATTGCCGCAACGCAGCAATTCGCCGACGCAACCGGGCGGCGCCGGGCGAGCCGGAACGGCGGCCCATCAGAAGATCAGGCGCAACGCGGTGAAGACGAGCATTCCGACGACGATCGTACCGAGCATGCTGCGCCGCCACAAAAACCAGCCGAGGCCGGCGAGCGCCGCGTAGAACGGATGGTTGGACAGCGCGAACGACAGGCCGGCCGGCGTTTCGAGCACGTCGGGCAGCACGACGGCGACCAGCGCGGCGGCCGGCGCGTAGCGCAGCGCGCGCTGCGCGCGTTCGGGCAGCACGGTGCGCTCGCCGCCGATCAGGAACAGCGCGCGCGTGACCGCCGTGACGATCGTCATCCCGACGATGACGATCCAGATCTCGGTCGCGCTCATTCGATCTCCTTTTCGTGCACGGTTTCGGTACGGATGCGCCGCCAGTCGGCCCGCTCGACGAAGAAGTCGGCCGTGCAGCCGGCCGCGAGCGCGGCGAGCACCGCGAGCGGCAGCGCAAGCCGGTACGGCAGGTCGAACGCGACGAGCGACACGATCCCGGCGACCGCGACGGCCGCGAGCGTCGAGCGGTTCGCGACCGCCGACACCATGATCGGGATCAGCGCGAGCGTGCCGGCCAGCTCCAGCCCCCAGCTCGCGGGAAAGAAGCTCGCGAGCAGGATGCCGGCGAGCGACGACACCTGCCACGACGCCCAGCTCGCGAGCGCCATCCCCCAGAAATAGGCTTCCTTGCCCGGCACGCGGCCGTACGCGAAGCCCTGTTTCTGGAACAGCAGGTAGATCACGTCGCCGTTGAAATAGCCGATCGCGAGACGCCGCCACAGCGGCAGGTAGGAAAAATGCGGCGCCAGCCCGGCGCTGAAGATCACGAAGCGCATGTTGACCATCGCGGCCGTGAGCAGCACGGTCCAGATCGGCAGCTTCGCCGCGAGGAGCGGCAGCACCGCGAGCTGCGACGAGCCCGCGTAGACGAACAGCGACATCGCGCTCGCCTGCCCGAGCGTCATCACGGACTTGCTCATCGCGATGCCGGTGACGAGCCCCCAGGACAGGATCGCCATCAGTGTCGGGGAATAGTCGCGCGCGCCCTGGATCAGCGCGAAGCGGTCGGTGGCGGACAATCGAGCGAGCATGGGAAAGCGGGCCGCAGCGGGCGGTTCGTCGGGACGCCGGCGCCTCCTGCCGGTGCGACCCTTCGTTATTGGAATCGGTACCGGACGATTATAGCGCCGGCCCCGCGCCGTCCGACCGGATCGTCGCCAAATGACGCTAAAATACGCGTCTTTCCGGCTCAACGCTGCATACAACCCGCAGCACCTCACCGCTTCCAGGAGAATCCTATGTCAATGGCCGACCGCGACGGCAAGATCTGGATGGACGGCAAGCTGATCGACTGGCGCGACGCCAAGATCCACGTCCTGACCCACACGCTGCACTACGGCATGGGCGTCTTCGAGGGCGTGCGCGCGTACAAGGCGGCCGACGGCAGCACCGCGATCTTTCGCCTGCCCGAGCACACCAAACGTCTGCTGAATTCGGCGAAGATCTTCCAGATGGACGTGCCGTTCGACCGCGAAACGCTCGAAGCCGCGCAACTCGCGGTCGTGCGCGAGAACCGGCTCGAGTCGTGCTACCTGCGCCCGATCATCTGGGTCGGCTCGGAAAAGCTCGGCGTGGCGGCGAAGGGCAACACGATCCACGTCGCGATCGCCGCATGGCCGTGGGGCGCGTACCTCGGCGAAGACGGTCTCGCGAAGGGCATCCGCGTGAAGACGTCGTCGTTCACGCGCCACCACGTGAACGTGTCGATGGTGCGCGCGAAGGCGTCGGGCTGGTACGTGAACTCGATCCTGGCGAACCAGGAAGCGACGGCCGACGGCTACGACGAAGCGCTGCTGCTCGACGTCGACGGCTACGTGTCGGAAGGCTCGGGCGAAAACTTCTTCCTCGTGAACAACGGCAAGCTGTACACGCCCGACCTGTCGTCGTGCCTCGACGGCATCACGCGCGACACGGTCATCACGCTCGCGAAGGACGCCGGCATCGAGGTGATCGAGAAGCGCATCACGCGCGACGAGGTCTACACGGCCGACGAAGCGTTCTTCACCGGCACTGCCGCCGAAGTCACGCCGATCCGCGAGCTCGACAACCGCACGATCGGCAGCGGCGCGCGCGGCCCGATCACGGAAAAGCTCCAGTCGGCGTTTTTCGATATCGTGTCGGGCAAGAACGCGAAGTACGCGCACTGGCTGACGAAGGTCTGAGCGCGCCGCGCGACCGACCGCCCCACACAAGAGTGATAAGAGAAAGTCTCATGAGTGAAATCAAGGAAATGCCGCTGGTCGAGCTGACGGCCAAGGATCTTCCCGCCTACTGCCCGAACCCGGCCATGACCCGCTGGAACGCGCACCCGCGCGTCTTCATCGACGTGTCGCACGGCGAGGCGCGCTGCCCGTACTGCGGCACGCGCTACAAGCTGCGCGACGGCGAGGTCGTCAAGGGCCACTGAGCCCGGCGGCCGGGCCTGAAGGCCCACCGACCCGCAAGGCGGCGCAGCCGGAAGTCCGGCGCGCCGCCGTTCCCCATTCTGGCAACCCGAACGCGGCGCCCGAGCGCCGTGCTTCATTACGACATCGGAAGTCGACCTGATGCGTCGAGCGCTGGTTATCGCACCGAACTGGATCGGTGACGCATTGATGGCGCAGCCGCTTTTTGCGCTGCTGAAGAAACTCCATCCCCGCATCGCGATCGATGCCGTCGCACCCTCGTGGGTCGCGCCCGTGCTCGAGCGGATGCCCGAGATCCACGATGTCCACGCGACCGATCTCGCGCACGGCAAGCTGCAGCTGCTGCGCCGCTGGCAGCTCGCGAGCGACCTGCGCGACGTCGGGTACGACGCGGCGTACGTGCTGCCGAATTCGCTGAAGTCCGCCGTGATTCCGTGGCTCGCGAACATCCCGCTGCGGATCGGCTATACGGGCGAGCACCGCTACGGCTTGCTCAACGTGCGCCACGCGAACCCCGACAAGTCGGGCGAGCGGCCGCCGATGACGACCCACTACGCGGCGCTCGCGTACGCGCCGGGCGCGAAGCTGCCCGAGTCGATGAAGACGCTGCCCGCCCCGCGCCTGGACGCCGACCTGAACGAAACGGCGCGGGTGTCCGCACGTTTCAATCTCGATACACGCAAGCCGCTCGTCGTGTTCTGCCCCGGCGCCGAATACGGCCCGGCCAAGCGCTGGCCGCCCGAGCACTTCGCGTCGCTCGCGACCATCGTGCACCAGTCGTTCCCGTATACGCAGATCGTCGCGCTCGGCTCGCAGAAGGATGCCGCGGCCGCGCAGGCGATCGCCGACCACGCGCCGAACGTGCGCAACCTGTGCGGGCAGACGTCGTTGTCCGAGGCGTGCGCGCTGATCGCGCGCGCGAACGCGGTCGTCACCAACGATTCCGGGCTGATGCACGTCGCGGCCGCGCTGCGCCGGCCGCTCGTCGCGTTGTACGGATCGACCGATCCGCGCCACACCCCTCCGCTGTCGGAGCTGGCGAAGGTACAATGGTTGCATCTCGAATGCAGTCCCTGCTTCGAACGCGAGTGCCCGCTCGGCCACCTGAAGTGCCTGCGCGAACTCGGTCCGGAGCAGGTATTCGGCGATTTGCGCGGCATGCTCGTCGGGCAGCGCTGACCCTGACCGGCAGCGTCGCACGGCGCGCCGGGCAATCCGATTCACCGGTGTGCGGCGGCTCGATCCGGGCCGCCGTGCTGAATACGGCGCGCGACGCGCGCGAGAGACAACCCCGATGCCACGTTTTGCCCGCCTCTTCGAAGCCGCTGCCGATACGCTGAACGCCTACTACCAGGCCGTCGCGGATGCCAATCTCGACGCGCTGCTGGCGTTGTGGATCGACGAGGATTTCGCCAGCTGCGTGTGGGCGGACGGCGAGCATCTGCACGGCCTCGACCAGATCCGCGGCGGGCTCGCCAACCGGCTCGCGACGCGCCCGGTCACGATCGAGCCGCTCGACATCCGCGTGTACGACAGCCTCGGCACGGTCGTCTATACGATCGCCGAAGCGCATCAGCAGGCCGACCTGACGGCCGAACCCGACATGGTTTTCGCGACGTACGTGATGATCCACGAACGCGGCGAATGGCGCATCGCGCACATCCACGCGAGCCCGATTCCTGAACAGGCGGCCGGACAATTCGCCGCGAAGATCCGTCACGGGCAGGGTCCGCTGCACTGACGAAGAACGAAGCAACGCATTAGCGGGGCGATCATGAGTACGGCTTCTCCGCCCACCTCGCCGCTGACCGGGGCCCCGGCCCCCGACGACGACACACTGCGCTATCGCGCACCGCGCTGGCTGCCCAACAGCCATGTGCAAACCATCGTGCCCGCGCTGTTCGCGCGGCGTCCGGTTGTCGCTTACCGGCGAGAGCGATGGGAAACCCCCGACCACGACTTCATCGACCTCGACTGGGTCGCGCACCTCGACAGCGCGGCGCCGGCGCCCGACGCGCCGCTGTTCGTGCTGTTCCACGGTCTCGAAGGCAGCTCCGCGTCGCACTACGCGCTCGCGATGATGGCCACCGCGCGCGCGAACGGCTGGCACGCCGTGGTGCCGCACTTCCGCAGTTGCAGCGGCGAGATCAACCGCCAGCCGCGCTTCTACCATCTCGCCGACAGCGCCGAGGTCGACTGGATCCTGCGCCGGCTCGCCGCGCAGCATCGCGGGCCGCTGGTCGCGGCCGGCGTATCGCTCGGCGGCAACGTGCTGCTGCGCTGGCTCGGCGAGCATCGCAGCGACACGTCGATCGTGCGCGCCGCCGCCGCGATCTCGACGCCGATCGACGTGCATGCGGGCGGCCGCGCGCTGTCGCAGGGGTTCGCGATGGTCTACACACGCAGCTTCCTGAAGACGCTCAAGCGCAAGGCGCTCGCGAAGCTCGACCAGTATCCGGGGCTGTTCGACCGCGACGCGATGCTGCAGGCCGTGACGATGCGCGACTTCGACGAGGTCGTGACCGCGCCGCTGCACGGTTTCGCGAACGCCGACGACTACTGGACGCAGGCGACCACGCGGCCGCTGCTGCCCGCGATCGACGTGCCGACGCTGATCCTCAACGCCCGCAACGACCCGTTCCTGCCGGAATCGGCGCTGCCGGGCCCGGCCGACGTGTCGCCCGCCGTCGAGCTCGACCAGCCCGCGCACGGCGGCCATGCGGGTTTCATGACCGGGCCGTTCCCCGGCCGCCTCGACTGGCTGTCGGCGCGGGTGTTCGGCTATTGCTCGAAATTCGTCGACCATGGATGACATCGTCAGGCAGGCACTCGCCAAATGGCCGAACGTGCCGCATTGCACCGGCTGGCTGCTGCTCGACCGGCGCGGCGCATGGCGGCTGCGCGACGACGCGGCGCAGGCGGCCGGCGAGCTCGGCTCGCCGATCCGGCATGCGGCGCTGAACGCGTTCATCGGCCGCAACTACGAATGCGACGCGCAGGGCCAGTGGTTCTTCCAGAACGGGCCGCAGCGCGTGTACGTCGAACTCGCCTATACGCCGTGGGTCGTGCGGCTCGCCGAACGCGACGGGCAGCTCGCGCTCACCGACCAGACGGGCGCCCCGTTCGAACCGGACGCAGCGTGGCTCGATGACGGCGGCGGCGTGCTGTTTCGCGATGCCGGCACACCGCCGCGCATCGCGGCACTGCACGATCACGATCTCGGGCTGTTCGCCGACCACGCGGATTTCGACGCGGAGCCACCCGTGCTGCGCTGGCGCGACGGCCGCTCGCTGCCGCTTGGCAGCATCGCGTGCGCCGACGTGCCTGCGCGGTTCGGCTACATTCCCAGCCCGGCGCGCCACGCACGCGATGCCGCCGACAGCGGCAACTGACCCGCCGCGGCGCCTTCCGCGTTCGCCGCGCGACGGCCGCTACCCGCGGCCGTTCTTCTCGTCGTCGCGCTCTTCCTTGTAGCGCGCCTCGAATTCCAGCAGCCGTGCGCCGATGATCGACTGCTCGTAGAACGACACATCCTTCGCGTCGCGCGCTTCCTTCAGTTGCCGGATCGCCGACGGCCACGCGCCGTCGAGCGCCAGCTTCTCCGCCAGCGCGCGACGCCGCGCGAGCACGTCGCCCTTGCCGTCGCTCGACTTCGCGAGGTAATCCCACCAGTCCGGCTGTTCGGGGTCGGCCTTCGCCTGCGCCCGTGCGAGCGTCTGCGCTTCGGCGAAGCGGCGCGCGGCGATCAGCGCCTGCAGGTGCGCGACGATCGCCGCGTGCGACGCCGGCCAGCGCCGCTGCGCGAGCGCCGACAGCCGTACCGCGTCGTCGGTCCGGCCCGCGCGGCGGGCGAGGTCCGCGGCCAGCACGTCGAGGCTCGGCGAGCTGGTCGCCGGATCGTCGTCGCGCCGCTCGCGCGCATCGAACGCGCTGCGCGCCGACGCGAGCGCCTTGTCCGCCGCATCGTACTGGCCGAGCAGCGTGTTCGCGAGCGCGATGCCGTACCAGTTCGCCGCGACGTTCGGCGCCGTGCGATCGTCGATCTCCAGCTGCATCCGCCGCGCCTCGGCCGAGATGTCGGTCGGCGCCCGGTTCTGCAGGACGCGCAGCCGCGCACGCACGAACCCGTATTCGGCCGACTGGCGTGGCTGCCGGTATGGCGCGCGACGTGCACGATCTTCCATGTCGGCGATCCGCTCGCCGGTCAGCGGGTGCGTGCGCGCATAGGCCGGCACGCCCGCATCGCCCATCGACGCGCGGTCCAGCCGCTCGAAGAAGCCGGGCATGCCGTACGGGTCGTAGCCCGCTCCCGCTAGCAACTGGAAGCCGACGCGATCGGCCTCGCGCTCGGCCGACCGCGAGAAGCGCAGCTGGTTGTCGACCGCGTACGCCTGTCCGCCCATCGCGATCGCGCTGCCGAGATCGCCGCTGCGCGCGAGCACGCCGGCCAGCACGCCGAGCAGCATCGTCGCAAGCGCCGTATAGCCGGTCTTCTCGCTCGCGCCGATCATCCGCGCGATGTGCCGCTGCAGCACGTGGCCCATCTCGTGGCCGACCACCGACGCGAGCTCCGACTCCGTCTGCGTCGTGACCACCAGCCCGCTGTTGATTCCGATGAAGCCGCCCGGCATCGAGAACGCGTTGATCTGCGGATCGCGCACCGGGAACAGGTCGAAGTCCGGCGCGTAGCCGCCGATGTAGCGCGCCGCCGCCGCGGCCGCGAGCCGCGCCGCCATCGCGTTCAGGTAGTCGCGCACGAGCCAGTCGTCGAGATAGTCGGGATCGCGCCGCACTTCGCGCATCACGCGCTCGCCGAGCCGGCGCTCGGCCCGCGGCGTCAGCGCACCGCCGGAGCCGTCGCCTAGATCGGGCAGCTCCAGTGCCCGCAGCGGCGCGCGCAGGCTCGCGACGGGCGCCGACGCACCGCCCGCGCCCGAGAACCGGCTCTCCGCGCCGCCGTACGTGCCGAACACGCCGGTCGCGATGCCGGACGGCACGGTGGAAATCGACGTCGCGCCGCCGGCCGCCGGCTCGAGCGGCGGCGCGGAGGCGCTCTGCGCATGGCCGCCCGGCGGTAGCGCGAGCGCCGCCGACAGCGACACGGCAAGCAACTGTTTGACACGCATGGCAGGATGAAAACGACGCCGTCCCGCGCGAGCGGCGCGCATCGCGGCGTTTGGTCTGAATATTCGGGTCATTGTACCGGCGCCGCGATGACTGTCCCGTACCGCGCGTGCGTCATCTGCGCCTCCGGCAACGCGAACGCCGCTGCTATGATAGGCGCCCGTTGAGCGGTTGGATCGGTTCGTCGCGCCGGTATGGCATCCGGTGGCCTGCCGATCGCGAAGCAGGATCGACGCACGTGCACGCGCACTCCGTTCCACCAGAGGAAGACATGTCAGGACTCACCCATTTCGACGCCGCCGGCCACGCCCACATGGTCGACGTCGGCGGCAAGCAGGAAACGCAACGCATCGCGATCGCGCGCGGCACGATCCGGATGCTGCCGGCCACGTTCGCGCTGATCCGCGACGGCAAGGCGAAGAAAGGCGACGTGCTCGGCGTCGCGCGCATCGCGGCGATCCAGGGCGCGAAACGCACGGCCGATCTCATTCCGCTGTGCCATCCGCTCGCGCTGACGCGCGTGGCCGTCGACTTCGAACTCGACGACGCGCTGCCGGGCGTCCACTGCGTCGTGCAGGTCGAGACGTTCGGCCGGACCGGCGTCGAGATGGAAGCGCTGACGGCCGTCCAGGTCGGGCTGCTGACCGTCTACGACATGTGCAAGGCGGTCGATCGCGGGATGGTGATCACCGACGTGAGCGTGCGGGAGAAGCGCGGTGGGAAGTCGGGGGACTGGAAGGCGGAAGACGTCGCGGGTTGAGCGCCCGCCGCGACGCACTCGCGCGCAGCTCGTGGAGAATCGATGGTTGTCGTGATTTCCCGGTCGGACGACAGACCATCAGGAAACCACGTCGCCGATGGGGAGCGATTCGGTGAAATGCGTTGCGCCGCTGCCGTATGCGTGCCCCGGTGCGCCACCGTGCCGGCAGCTATCCGTTCCCATGTGAACCGGCCCTGACGGGCAAGCGCGGGAAAACACCGTCACGACGCGTTGATCGACGGACGCGCGACGGGTTCGCGCCATTCGTGCCCCGCCGGACTGTCGCGGCACGAACCCGATACCCCGGAACTGAATCTGGACCGCGCCACGGCGCGGCGCCCGCCCCCGCGTCACTGCCGGCGCTGCGGCTCGAACACGAACGGTTGGGTCAGCAAGAAAGGATTCGCGCTCGCGCCGGTCTGCACGCAGGTCGCGTGCGTCATCGCTTCGACGGCCGCGCGATCGGCCGCCGCATTGCGGCTGCTCGTCGTCACGGTGACATTCTGCGCTTCGCCGGACGTCGTCATCAGCGCGCGCACGAGCACCGTCGCCGGACGCGTAAGCGGCTTCGCGGTATCCGGATAGACGGCCCGCGGAATGTGGCAGGTCAGCTTGCTTTCCTGCGATGACGACAACATCGCGCAGCCGGAAAACAGCATCGCGGCGGCAGGCAGGATCAGGTAGGTCGAGCGAATGGCCATGGTCGAATATCGTTCTTCAGCACTGTTCTGGGCACACGCACCGCAGGCCGGCAGCCTTCCCCGGCCGCATCGCATGTGTCGCACTGCGCCGCGGCCATCGGACCGGCGCCCCGTTACGGCCGCACGACCGAGCGATGCTCGGCCGCGATCCTGCTCGGCGCAATGCCCGAATAGCCGGGAAATCTGCCGTATTCGCACCGGCGATGCCCGGCGCCTGCGGGCACGCAAACGCTTTCGCGCATTGTGCACGCGCCGCCAGGTCAGCGGCGTCAATTTGACAATGGTTGACGCGAATCGCTGCTCGTTCGGCCGGAATCCGCGCGATCCGCGAGGTAATCGAGATCCGACGGATTGCCGCGCGACAGGCCACGTCGTGTGGCTCCGACGTCAGCCGCCTCAAGCCCGCCGCGATCGACGCCGGAATTCCCCGTTCCGGCGCGCACGACAGGCGTCAATCCGAATCGTCGTCGTCCGAGTCGTCGCCCTCGTCGGCCGGCGCTTCCCCGTATTTCGCGACGACGGCCGCCCTGAACGTCTTCAGCGCGGGCTCCTGGTCGCACAGCTTGTACAACGCGGCCAGCTGTTGCGGCCAGTCCTTCAGTTCCTTCGCGAACACATGCAGGCGTGCGACGGTATCGAGCGCGTCGGCTTCGCGGCCGGCCAGCGCCTGCAGCACCGCGTAGCGACGCAGCACCGTCTCGCCGGGCAACAGCGCGATCGCGCGCTCGTGCGCGGCGAGCTTGGCCGGCAGATCGTCCGGCGAAATCGGCAGCAGCGTCGCCGCACCGTAATCGCCCCACGCGCCGAACAGCAGCGACGGCGCATCGCGGTACTGCGCGGCCGGGCTGCTGCCGTAATAGAGCACTTCCGCGCGCTGGTAGTCGCGCAGCACGGGCACCGCCGCCAGCACGCCGCCGAACGACAGCACCGCGAACAGCCCGAAGGCCGCCCGCCCCGGCAGGATGCGCAGCGGCTTCACGTCGAGCAGCCCGATCACGAACATCGCCGGCAGCAGGAAGAACATGTACTGCTGCGGATACTCGACCAGCGCATGCATCAGCAGGATGCCGATCAGCGCGAAGCCGAACACGCGCATGCTCGACTGCGGCGCACGCACCGCGCGCACGAACCACGCGACGAGCGTGACGGCGAGCACACCGAGCCCGACGAGACCGGACTTCGCGAGCAGGTCGATGAAGATGTCGTGCGAGTTGTTCGCGATCTCGACGCCGCCGAGCGTGCGCACCAGCGCAAACTGGTGCGACGGGAATTCACCCCAGCCGACCCCGAGCAGCGGATGCTCGCGGAACATCGCGAGCCCGTACTTCCACAGCGCGAGGCGCGGCGCGATCTGCCCGGCGTCGCGCATCCGGTCGGCGGCCGACTCCGCGAGATTCAGGTGATAGTGCACGTTGGCCCAGCGCACCGCGACGTTCACCGCGATGAAGGCGGCCGCGAGCACGACCGGGATCAGCCACGCGCGTGCATTGCCCGGCGTGCGGCGCGATTCGACCCACGCCATCCAGAAGCCCGCGACGACCATCACCGCGACCTGCAGCCACGGCCCGCGCGACACGGTGAGCGCGAGACCGACCGACAGCACGAGCGACAGCGCAAGCCATGCCCACACCGCGAGCCGGCGCGTCTGCACCAGATACAGCGCGCCCGCGAGCGCGAAGGCGATGTAGCTGGCCAGATGGTTCGCCTGCGCCATGTTGCCGTATGGACGGCGGTCGACCGCGATGTTGTACACCACGACGAACGGCGAGACGGCCGACTCGAGGTGGAACAGCTGCACGATCTGGGTACCGACCGCGAACACGCCGCCGACGAGCAGCGCACCGGCCATCATCGGCCACACCGTTTCCGCCATCCCGTCGCGCGCCAGTGCATAGCCGGCCTGCATCGCGACCAGCGCAGCGGCCAGATACCCGAGCGCGAGCCAGTTCATCGACGGCACCTTGAGCGGGATCAGCGCAACCTGCGCGAGCAGCACCACCGCAAAGCCGAGCGGCACCGCGAACGCGGCCGGCGCGGCAAACGGCTCGGCCGGACGGCCGGTGCGCGCGAGCAGCACGACGGACACGCCCACCAGCAGATACAGCACCAGCGCGGAAAACTCGGAATAGAAGGTCGGGATCGGATACGTGTGATTCGTGATCGCGTACGGCACGATCAGGGCGACAGCCAGCGCAACGAGCGACAACGAACGGGAAAAAGTAGAAGGCATGAGCGAACCGGATGTCAGCAACCGGCGCACTATACAAAACTTTCCCTGCTCTGTGCGGGGCTGTCGCTCCGCGAGCCGGCGCGGCGCCGGCGCCCCGCCGGCCGAAGCGGCGGCCGCATGCCCCGGCGCCCTCGTTCCGCGCCGGACCTATGCGCGGCACTCCGCAGGCGCATATTTCGCGGGCAACGTCGCGGCGTTACTCGGCAACGGCCCGGCTCCCGGTGCCGGCAGCGACGACGCATCCTTGCCGGCGGCGAAGCATTCCCACGCGATCGTGCCGGCTTGTATCGTGCCCTTTTTGAGCGGCACGCGCGCGGTGGGCGTATCGGCCTTGTCGGGCGCGGACGGCACGAGCACCAGCGTATTCGTGCCGGCGGCGGCGACGCGGGTGGTGAACGCGACCGTGATCTGACCGGTCGCGCCGTCGATCGCCACTGACTCGACGTTGCGGGTCGCGGCAGGCGGACTGTAGCCGCCATCGAGGCTCGTGCCACTGGCCGCGTTGTCGGCGACCGCGAGCCGCGCCGACGATGCGAGCGCCAGCCCCTCGCCGACGCGCGACCGCGCGAGGTAATCCTGGTACGCGGGAATCGCATAGGCCGCGACGACGCCGACGATCGCGAGCACGATCATCAGTTCGATCAGCGTGAAGCCGGCCGGCCGCCAGCGCGGCGATGGCCGGTTCGCGCGCCGCAGGTCGGCGGCCACGCGACGGAACAGGGAAACGGAAAAGGCTTCGAACATGAACAGGCTCCGGAAACGAAAAACGCCTGCCGATACAGGCAGGCGTCTCGATCGTAGCCAGCGGGCGGCGAAGCCGGCAGTCGGCCGGACGGCCTAGTCAGTGCGCGTGCGGCGCGCTGCGGCGTTTTCTGAGTGCGTAACCGATCGCCACGACGAACAGCGCGCCGGCGATGCTCGCGCCGTAGACCACCGGCGGCGTATCGAGCACCGGCCAGCGATCGCCGACCGGGTCGTTCACGATCAGCCCGCCCGCGATCCAGCCGAGCAGCCCGGCGCCGAGCGCGACGACGACCGGGAAACGGTCGAGCAGCTTCAGCACCAGCGTGCTGCCCCACACGATGATCGGCACGCTGACGACGAGCCCGAAGATCACGAGCGCGATCCGGTGCGACGGGTCGGCCTGCTCGGCCGCGCCGGCGATCGCGATCACGTTGTCGAGGCTCATGACCGCATCGGCGATCACGATCGTCTTCACGGCGTCCCACAGCCGGTCGGCCGGCTTGATGTTGTCGTGTGCGTCGGCGGCCGGCGCCATCAGCTTGATGCCGATCCACAGCAGCAGCAGCCCGCCGCCGAACTTCAGGAATGGCACGTCGAGCAGCGCGACCGCGAACGTGATCAATGCGACACGCAACAGGATCGCCCCGGCGGTGCCCCAGACGACGCCGCGCAGCCGCTGGTTCGCCGGCAGGTTGCGGCAGGCCAGCGCGATCACGACCGCGTTGTCGCCGCCGAGCAGGATATCGATGATGACGATCTGGAGAATCGCGCCCCAGTGCAGCGAGGTCAGGAATTCGAGCATGGCGGTGAGGAAAGGACAGCGGCCGCTCCGAGGGCGACCCGGTTCATCGCCGGCACATGCAGGACGCATGCCCGGTGCTTACGAATTCATTGCGGCAGCATAACAAAAAACGCCGGCAAAGCCGGCGTTTTCTGCAGGACGAGCCCGGGGGAAATGATTACAGCGCCTTCTTCAGCAGACGGCCCATTTCCGACGGGTTGCGCGTGACGGTGATGCCGCACGCTTCCATGATTTCCAGCTTCGCTTCGGCCGTATCCGCACCGCCCGAGATCAGCGCGCCGGCGTGGCCCATGCGCTTGCCCGGAGGCGCCGTGACGCCCGCGATGAAGCCGACGACCGGCTTCTTCATGTTGTCCTTGATCCACTCGGCCGCGTTGGCTTCGTCCGGACCGCCGATTTCGCCGATCATCACGACCGCGTCCGTATCCGGATCGTCGTTGAACATCTTCATCACGTCGATGTGCTTCAGACCGTTGATCGGGTCACCGCCGATACCGACTGCCGACGACTGGCCGAGGCCCAGTGCCGTCAGCTGCGCAACGGCTTCATACGTCAGCGTGCCCGAACGCGACACGACGCCGATGCGGCCCTTGCGGTGGATGTGACCCGGCATGATGCCGATCTTCAGCTCGTCCGGCGTGATCGTGCCCGGGCAGTTCGGCCCGAGCAGCAGCGTCTTGCGGCCTTCGCGACGCATGCGGTCCTTCACTTCGATCATGTCACGGACGGGAATGCCTTCCGTGATGCAGATCGCGAGATCCAGGTCGGCTTCGACCGCTTCCCAGATCGCAGCCGCCGCGCCTGCCGGCGGAACGTAGATGACCGACACGGTCGCGCCGGTTTCCGCCTTCGCTTCCTTGACGCTCGCGTAGATCGGAATGCCTTCGAAGTCTTCGCCGGCCTTCTTCGGGTTCACGCCCGCGACGAATGCTTCGCGGCCGTTTGCGTATTCACGGCAGGCGCGCGTATGGAACTGACCGGTTTTGCCGGTAATGCCCTGCGTGATGACCTTCGTGTCCTTGTTGATCAGAATCGACATGTATTTTGACCTCTGTTCGATGGGCGTCGCGTGCAAACCGCGCCGCCATGCGTATTCGATAGCGTTACTTGCCTGCGGCAGCCGCGACGACCTTCTGCGCAGCCTCTTCCATGCTGTCCGCCGAGATGATCGGCAGGCCCGAATCGGCCAGCATCTTCTTGCCGAGGTCCTCGTTCGTGCCCTTCATGCGCACGACGAGCGGCACGTTCAGGTTCACGGCCTTCGAACCGGCGATCACGCCTTCCGCGATCACGTCGCAGCGCATGATGCCGCCGAAGATGTTCACGAGGATCGCCTTCAGGCCCGGGTTCTTCAGCATCAGCTTGAACGCTTCCGTGACCTTCTCCGTCGTCGCGCCACCGCCGACGTCCAGGAAGTTCGCCGGTTCGCCGCCGAACAGCTTGATGGTGTCCATCGTCGCCATCGCGAGGCCCGCGCCGTTCACGAGGCAGCCGATGTTGCCGTCGAGCGAGATGTACGCGAGGTCGAACTTCGACGCTTCGATTTCAGCCGGATCTTCTTCGTCCAGATCGCGGTACGCGACGATTTCCGGGTGGCGGAACAGCGCGTTCGAGTCGAAGTTGAACTTCGCGTCGAGTGCGGTGACCTTGCCGTCGCCGGAGACGTTCAGCGGGTTGATTTCAGCCAGCGATGCGTCGGTTTCCCAGAATGCCTTGTACAGGCCTTGCAGGATCGCGCGCGCTTGCGGGATCGAAGCAGCCGGCACGCCGATCTTCGCGGCGAGGTCGTCGGCCTGCGCATCCAGCAGGCCCGTCGACGGCTCGACGATGACCTTGTGGATCAGTTCCGGGTGCTTTTCGGCGACTTCTTCGATGTCCATGCCGCCTTCGCTCGAACCCATCAGAACGATCTTTTGCGACACGCGATCGACGACGAGGCTGACGTACAGTTCCTGCTTGATGTCGGCGCCTTCTTCGATCATCAGACGGTTGACCTTCTGGCCTTCCGGACCGGTCTGGTGCGTGACGAGTTGCATGCCGAGGATCTGGTTCGCGTATTCGCGGACCTGCTCGATCGACTTCGCCACCTTCACGCCGCCGCCCTTGCCACGGCCACCCGCGTGAATCTGAGCCTTCACGACCCATACCGGGCCGCCGAGCTCTTCCGCCACCTTGACGGCCTCGTCAACCGAGAACGCCGGCTTGCCGCGCGGTACCGCGACTCCGAATTTCCGCAGGATTTCCTTACCCTGGTACTCGTGAATCTTCATGCGTGATTCCCTTCAGTCTGAGAGTTGGATGAAAAGTCGCTTAAGACGCTTCTTCGAATGATTTCCGTTCATTCCTTCGTGCTGCCTTCACCGGGCAAATCCGGCCGAAGCGGGCCATACCACTTCGGGTAGTACTGCCGCACGACCTCGCCGTCGAATCGCAGCGCCCGGCAGCGGCCGAGCTGGAAAGGCGGTTCGGCGTGCGCGTCGTCATGATCCGGCCCTTCGCCGCCCTCCTCGCGCACGTTCCACACATCACCGGCGAACGCCTGGATCGCGGCCGTCGGCAGCACGGCGCACAGTTCGGTGAGATGGGAGCAGCCTGCGACGCCGGCGAGCAGCCGGGTCGCGTTGCGGCGGAAATTGCGGAAGAGATTGAGCCCGATGAGGGCCCGATAGGCAGGCGGGGCGGACTGACAGTGACCGGGATAGGGCACCCATTCCGAAGACGCTTCGGCGTCGACGACATTGAGGTCACGATCGATGGTCACGCGCAGCCAGAGTTCGTGGATCGGCAGGCCCTGGGGCCGGATGCCCGACGCAAGCGCGACATCGCGCGGCTTGTGGTCGGTCAGGCAGGCTTCGATGTCCCACAAGCCGTCGCCGCGCTCGTAGGCTTCCGCTCGGATTGCGCGTCGATGTCGCAACTGACGGGGCACGGGCTCGGATAGCGGCATGCTGGAGGTTGAGGCCGAAGAGGAAAACCCGTGGATTTTAGCATATTGGGTATTTGAGACAGTTTGCCGCGACGGCGGGTATTCCCGCCTGTCCGGAAGCGGTTGCAATGCAGCAAAATCGCGCGCCACGCGCGCGACCGGGCCCGTCAGTCGTCGATCGGGAAATCGTCGCCGACCTTCAGCAACTTCACGATGGTCGCGCTCGAGAAGCCGCGCGCGGCCAGGAAGCGCGCCTGCTTCGCGCGCTCGGCGGGCGTTTGCGGCAGTGCACCGAATTTCTTGCGCCAGATGGCCTGCGCGCGCGTCAACTCGGTCTCGCGCAATTGTGCATTCACCGCTTCGACGAGACTGTCGCCGACCGCGTGGCGCTTCAGCTCGCCGACGATGCGCGCGACGCCGACACGCGACGCGCGGCGATGCACGAGGCTCTCGGCGAAACGGGCGTCGGATAGCCAGCCTTCCTTTTCCAGCGCATCGAGCACCGGCTCGACGGATTCGTCCTCGCCGACGTAGGGTGCGAGCTTGCGCGCGAGCTCCGCGCGGCTGTATTCGCGCCTCGACAGATAGCCGAGCGCGCGGCCCTTCAACGACCGCGGCGGCTTCGACGACTTGCGCTCGCGGGCGCCCGGCGCGTCACTCGAGGCATCGCCGGAAGACGCGCCGGCTGCACGGCGTGCGCGGCGCGGATGCTGGCTGCTGCGCGTATAGACATCTTCCGTCGCCGGCGCATCGGCTGTGCGATCGACCGGGAAGCGGACACCGGACACGCGACGGCGGGACCGATCGTGCGCGTCGAACGACTCATCGTCGTCGAACGGATCGTCCGGTGCGGCAATCTCAAACGAAACGAGGGCATCGTCGGATGCCCTCGTCGCGGTGCGGTTCGCGGCGTTGCCGCCTGCGCTCCGCCGGTCGGCGCCCGAGGATCCGCCTCGCCGGCCGGAGCGACCCGCCGTTTCGGGCGTGTCGTGCTCCTCCGGCTCGCCGGCCTGACCTCGGCGCGCAACCATCACTCTTCTTCGTCCATCGCCTCGGCTTCGTTGCCTGCGCCATCGGGCATTGCGACGACGCCGAGCGATTCGCGGATGCGGTTCTCGATCTCGCGCGCGATTTCCGGATTTTCGCGCAGGAATTCACGCGCGTTGTCCTTGCCCTGGCCGATCTTCTCGCCGTTGTAGCTGTACCAGGCGCCCGCCTTGTCGACGATCTTCGCCTGCACGCCGAGATCGATGATCTCGCCCTGACGCGAAATGCCTTCGCCGTACAGGATGTCGAAGATCGCTTCGCGGAACGGCGGCGACACCTTGTTCTTGACGACCTTCACGCGGGTTTCGTTGCCGATCACCTCGTCGTTCTTCTTGATCGAGCCGATCCGGCGGATATCGAGACGCACCGACGAGTAGAACTTCAGTGCGTTACCGCCCGTCGTGGTTTCCGGGTTGCCGAACATCACGCCGATCTTCATCCGGATCTGGTTGATGAAGATCACGAGGCAGTTCGTGCGCTTGATCGTACCGGTCAGCTTGCGCAGCGCCTGCGACATCAGGCGGGCCTGCAGACCCGGCAGCGAATCGCCCATCTCGCCTTCGATTTCGGCCTTCGGCACGAGCGCCGCGACCGAGTCGATGACGATCATGTCGATCGAGCCCGAGCGCACCAGCGCATCGGTGATTTCGAGGGCCTGCTCGCCGGTGTCCGGCTGCGAGATCAGCAGCTCCGGCACGTTCACGCCGAGCTTCGCGGCATATTGAACGTCGAGCGCGTGCTCGGCGTCGATGAACGCCGCGGTGCCGCCCAGCTTCTGCAGCTCGGCGATGACCTGCAGCGTGAGCGTGGTCTTACCGGACGATTCCGGACCGTAGATCTCGACCACCCGGCCGCGCGGCAAGCCGCCGACGCCCAGCGCGATGTCGAGACCCAGCGACCCCGTGGAGACGACCTGGATATCCTCGGCCGCTTCGCCGTCGCCCATCCGCATGATCGAGCCCTTGCCGAACTGCTTTTCGATCTGCGCGAGCGCGGCCGCCAGCGCCTTGCTCTTCTCGGCGGTCATCCCGGAGCCCTTCTTGCTATCTTCCATGAATCGTCCTTTGCTATGATGAGCAGCGTCTGTTGGAGGCGCGCCCCTTTCAAGCGCTGCCCACGAATGCAGACACTGTATAAAAAAACAGTGTTTTGTGCAAGCCCGCAATGCAGCGCGTTGTGCACGAATAACTTCGGAGACAGCCGCGCCGGCGCGAACGCCCTGCCGGCATCGGTCAGCAACATGCGAATTCTCATCGCCGAAGACGACAGCATACTCGCGGACGGCCTCACCCGGTCACTCCGCCAATCGGGCTATGCCGTCGATCACGTGAAGAGCGGCGTCGACGCCGACACCGCGCTGTCGATGCAGACTTTCGACCTGCTGATCCTCGATCTCGGGCTGCCGAAAATGTCCGGGCTCGACGTGCTCAAGCGCCTGCGCGCGCGCAATTCCAATCTTCCCGTGCTGATCCTGACCGCCGCCGACAGCGTCGACGAACGCGTGAAGGGACTCGACCTCGGCGCCGACGACTACATGGCCAAGCCGTTCGCGCTCAACGAGCTCGAGGCGCGCGTGCGCGCGCTGACCCGGCGGGGCGCCGGCGGCGGCCCGACCGTCGTGCGCCACGGCTCGCTCGCGTTCGACCAGGTCGGCCGCATCGCGTATGCGAACGATCACGTGCTCGATCTCTCCGCGCGCGAACTGGGCCTGCTCGAGGTGCTGCTGCAGCGGATCGGCCGGCTCGTATCGAAGGAACAGCTCGTCGATCACCTGTGCGAATGGGGCGAGGAAGTCAGCAACAACGCGATCGAAGTCTACGTGCACCGGCTGCGCAAGAAGATCGAACCGAGCGGCGTGCGGATCTCGACCGTGCGCGGCCTCGGCTATTGCCTCGAGAAGGTCGCGCCCGCGACGCCGGCCGACACGGCGGCGCCCCAGCCCGCGGCGGCCGGCACGCCGCTGCGCTGACGCCGGGCGTCGCCGCGATGGCCACGCCGGCCCACTCCCGCCACCCGACCGGCGCGCCGTCGTCGGCCGCCGACGAGGCACGCGACGCGCGCTACGAGAACCCGTTCGCGCCGCCCGACGAAACCGAATCGCCCGAAACGCCGCGCCCGCGCTCGCTGTTCGGCGAAATCCTCGACTGGATGCTCGCGCCGCTGCTGCTGCTGTGGCCGATGAGCATCGCCGTCACCTATCTCGTCGCGAAAACGATCGCGAACAGCCCGTTCGACCGCGCGCTCGAGACCAACGCGTACGTGCTCGCGCGCCAGATCCATCCGGTCAACGGCGTCGCCGAGCTGACGCTGCCGGAGCAGACGCGCGACTTCCTGCGCGCGGACAACATCGACAGCGTCTACTTCCAGGTGCTCGGCACGCGCGGCGAGCTGGTCGCGGGCGAAGCCGACATGCCGCTGCCGCGCGACGAGGACCGCCCGCCGCCGGGCGTCGTCGTGTTCCGCGACGACCTGCTGCGCGGCAACGACGTGCGGGTCGCGTATACGACCGTCGCGCTGCCGCAGACGAGCGGCGCGCAGCCCGTGCTGGTGCAGGTCGGCGAGACGCTCGACAAGCGCAACGCGCTCGCGAACGACATCATCAAGGGCGTGATCCTGCCGCAATTCGTGATCCTGCCGCTCGCGATCCTGCTCGTCTGGTTCGGGCTGTCGCGCGGGCTCGCGCCGCTCAACGCGCTGCAGGCGCACATCCGCGCGCGCCGGCCCGACGACCTGTCGCCCGTCGAGGCGCAGCGCGCGCCGCCCGAGATCGAACCGCTCGTCACGTCGTTCAACGACCTGCTCGCACGCCTCGAACAGAACATGGCGCTGCAGAAACGCTTCATCGCCGACGCCGCGCACCAGATGAAGACGCCGCTCGCGGGCCTGCGCACGCAGGCCGAGTTCGCGATGCGCCACCCTGTCCCGCCCGACGTGCAGCGCTCGCTCGAGCAGATCGCGACGAGTTCCGAGCAGGCCGCGCGGCTCGTCACGCAACTGCTTGCGCTCGCGCGCGCCGAGAACCGTGCGAGCGGATTGACGTTCGAGCCAGTCGAGATCGCCGCGCTCGCGCGGCGCGCGGTGCGCGACTGGGTGCAGGCCGCGCTCGCGAAACGCATGGACCTTGGCTACGAAGGCCCGGACGACGACGCGCCGCTCAACGTCGACGGCAACCCGGTGATGCTGCGCGAGATGCTCGGCAACCTGATCGACAACGCGATCCGCTACACGCCGGAAGGCGGCCGCATCACGGTGCGCGTGCGGGCCGAGCGCGCGGCGCGGCGCGTGCATCTCGAAGTCGAGGATACCGGCCCCGGCATCCCGGCCGGCGAGCGCGAGCGCGTCGTCGAGCGCTTCTACCGGATCCTCGGCCGCGAAGGCGACGGCAGCGGCCTCGGGCTCGCGATCGTGCGCGAGATCGCCACGCAGCACGGCGGCACGCTGACGCTCGACGATCACGTCTACCAGCATGCGCCGCGTCTCGCCGGCACGCTCGTGCGCATCAGCCTGCCGCTGACCGACACCGCCCCGGATTAACCCTGACGTACGCCGCCGCGGCTCGGCCGCGGATACGTCGAAACCGGCGCTTTACCGGACGTTCGCGTCACGATCCGCGCGCGAAGCCGCCGATTCGACACGGGTTAACGCGCAGTCGTTTTGTGCGCGCGAGTCAGTGCGCCGTAAGTTTCCGTGCCAATAATCGTCGACAGGCCCGCCCCTCCCAAGGCGGCCGCACATCTATATCAAGGGACTTGGAGACGATTCATGGCAACGTTAGGCGGGCAAATTTCGCACTCGCCGATGACGGGCGAAGAGAAGAAGGTGATCTTCGCGTCGTCGCTCGGCACCGTGTTCGAGTGGTACGACTTTTACCTGGCCGGCTCGCTCGCGGCCTACATCAGCAAGAGCTTCTTCTCCGGCGTCAATCCGACCGCCGCGTTCATCTTCACGCTGCTCGGCTTCGCGGCCGGTTTCGCGGTGCGGCCGTTCGGCGCGATCGTGTTCGGCCGGCTCGGCGACCTCGTCGGCCGCAAGCACACGTTCCTCGTGACGATCGTGATCATGGGCGTCTCGACGTTCGTGGTCGGCTTCCTGCCCGGCTACGCGTCGATCGGCATCGCCGCTCCCGTGATCTTCATCGCGATGCGGCTGCTGCAGGGCCTCGCGCTCGGCGGCGAATACGGCGGCGCGGCGACCTACGTCGCCGAGCATGCGCCCGCCAACCGTCGCGGCTTCTACACCGCGTGGATCCAGACGACGGCCACGCTCGGCCTGTTCCTGTCGCTGCTCGTGATCCTCGGCGTGCGCACGTTCATCGGCGAGGAAGCGTTCGGCAATTGGGGCTGGCGCGTGCCGTTCGTCGCGTCGATCCTGCTGCTCGGGGTATCGGTGTGGATCCGGCTGCAACTGAATGAATCGCCGGTGTTCCTGCGCATCAAGGCGGAAGGCAAGACGTCGAAGGCGCCGCTGACCGAAGCGTTCGGCCAGTGGAAGAACCTGAAGATCGTGATCCTCGCGCTGATCGGCCTGACGGCCGGCCAGGCGGTCGTGTGGTACACGGGCCAGTTCTACGCGCTGTTCTTCCTCACGCAGACGCTGAAGGTCGACGGCGCCAGCGCGAACATCCTGATCGCGATCGCGCTCCTGATCGGCACGCCGTTCTTCCTGTTCTTCGGTTCGCTGTCGGACAAGATCGGCCGCAAGCCGATCATCCTTGCCGGCTGCCTGATCGCCGCGCTGACCTACTTCCCGCTGTTCAAGGCGCTCACGCACTACGCGAACCCGCAGCTCGAACTCGCGACGCAGAAGGCGCCGATCACGGTCGTCGCCGATCCGGCTACCTGCTCGTTCCAGTTCAACCCGGTCGGCACGTCGAAGTTCACCAGCTCGTGCGACATCGCGAAGAGCGCGCTCGCGAAGGCCGGCCTGAACTACGAGAACGTCGCGGCCCCGGCCGGGACGCTGGCCGAAATCAAGGTCGGCGACACGGTGATCCAGACCTACGACGGCAAGGCGGCCGACGCGAAGACGCAGGGTGCGGCGTTCGACAAGACGCTCGCGTCGACGCTGAAGGGGGCCGGCTATCCGGCGAAGGCCGACCCGGCGCAGCTCAACTGGCCGATGACGATCGTGATTCTGACCATCCTCGTGATCTTCGTGACGATGGTCTACGGCCCGATCGCCGCGATGCTGGTCGAGATGTTCCCGACGCGGATCCGCTACACGTCGATGTCGCTGCCCTATCACATCGGCAACGGCTGGTTCGGCGGCTTCCTGCCGGCGACCGCGTTCGCGATCGTCGCGGCGAAGGGCAACATCTACTCGGGGCTCTGGTATCCGATCGTGATCGCGCTGGCCACGTTCGTGATCGGCCTGCTGTTCGTCAAGGAGACGAAGGACTCGGACATCTATGCGCAGGATTGATGTCGGGTCCGCGGCGGGGACGGCCGGCGGAGGATCGCCTTCCGGCGCCCGGCTCCCGCCCGCGACGGAGGCCGGCACGAGCCGCCGGCAACTTTTTTCGGGAAAGATGGAAAAAGGTATTGACAGCTGACCGGCCGATCGACATAATTCAAGTCTTCACGGCGAATTAGCTCAGTCGGTTAGAGCGACGGAATCATAATCCGCAGGTCCGGGGTTCGAATCCCTGATTCGCCACCAAATGCGAAAAGCCGCTGTTTCGAAAGAAACAGCGGCTTTTTTCATTGCCTCATCCGGCAGCACGCGGTGTCGCGCGCTGCCCGCCTTCAGGCCGCGCGCTGCGCCGCGACTACGCCACCACCGCGCCGCGCTGCGCATCCGGCGTCTGCGCCCGCAGCTTCCCCCGCCAGTTCTCCCCGCCCTCCAGCGCCGGCGTCGACTCGAACACCTCCGCGATCCAGTCGGCGAACACGCGCACCTTCTGCGACAGATACCGGTTGTGCGGATAGACGATCGAGATCGGTTTCGGCTTCGGATTGCAGTCCGGCAGCACCTCGACGAGCGATCCGTCGAGCAGGTTCGGCAGCACCATGAACAGCGTCGGCTGGATCATCCCGAAGCCTTCGAGCCCGCACGTCACGTACGCATCCGAGTCGTTGACCGTCACGCTGCCGTTCATCCGCACCTCGAACGGCTTGCCGTCGATCATGAACACCCACGGAATCGCCCGCGCGCCATGGCTCGACCGGAAATTCACCGCATGATGTTCGACGAGATCGGCAATCTCGTTCGGCTCGCCGTGACGGGCGAGGTAATCGGGCGACGCGCACGTCACGCGCTTGAGCATCCCGATGCGCCGCGCGACCATCGACGAATCCTCGAGCGGGCCGACCCGGATCATGCAGTCGATGCCTTCCTCGACCGGATCGACGTAACGGTCGGACAATCCCAGCTCGAGCGTGATGTCCGGATAGCGCTGCCGGAAGATCGACAGCGACGGCAGCACGATGCGCCGCCCGAGCGAACTCGGCATGTGGACGCGCAGCACGCCGCTCGGCTTGCGGTTGCCGGTCTGGAAACTCGCGTCGGCCTCGGCGATCTCCGCGATGATCTTCATGCAATGCTCGTAGTATGCGGCGCCCTCCGGCGTCAGCGACAGCCGGCGCGTCGTCCGGTGCATCAGGCGCACGCCGAGCAGCGCCTCGAGATTCTGAATGATGGTCGTCACCGACGCGCGCGGCATCGCGAGCGTGTCGGCCGCCCGCGTGAAGCTGTTCGCGTCGACCACGCGGGTAAAAACTTCCATTGCCTGGATTCGGTCCATGCTGCTTCCCCCTTCGAATCGCCAACGGAACAGAATAGAGCGCGCGACAAGCGCGGCACAAGCCCCCGTCTATTGTTCTCCGATACCGAATAGTTTCGACGCTTCGGACTGGAAATCGCGTCGTTTCCGTGCAGTTCCGGGCGAGCCCGCTCATCCGTCGTACGTTACCGCACGAACCGCTCGCGATATCCCTGCGGCGACACCCCCAGCACGCGCACGAAACTGCGCCGCAGCGTCTCCTCGGAACCGAAGCCGCAACGCCCGGCGATCCGCTTGACGGACCACGCCGTTTCGCCGAGCAGGCGTTGCGCGGCCTCGACACGGATCTGCTCGACCGCGCGCGCGGGCGTGCGGCCGGTTGCAGCGCGATAGTGGCGCACGAAACTGCGCTCGCTCATGCTCACGCGTTCGGCGAGCGCGGGCACCGACAGGTCGGCCGTCAGGTGCTCGGCCATCCATGCGTGCAGCTCGCCGAACCGGTCGGCGGTGCGCTGCATCGACAGCATCGTGCTGAACTGCGCCTGCCCGCCCGGACGCTTCAGGAACACGACGAGTTCGCGCGCGACGTCGAGCGCGGTGGCCCGCCCGAGATCCTCCTCGACCAGCGCGAGCGCGAGATCGATGCCGGCCGTCACGCCGGCCGACGTCCACAGCGCGCCTTCGCGGATGAAGATCGGGTCCGGTTCGACGCGCACGTTCGGATAGCGCGCCGCGAATTCGTCGCAGCGCGCCCAGTGCGTGACCGCGCGCCGCCCGTCCAGCAGGCCGGCTTCGGCGAGCAGGAACGCACCGGTGCAGACCGACGCCACGCGCCGCGCGCGCCCGGCCTGCTGCCGCACCCAGCGCACCATCCGCGCGTCCTTCGACGCCGCATGCACGCCCTTGCCGCCGGCGACGATCAGCGTATCGGGATGGCGCGCGGCCGCGCGCAGTGACTCGGCCATCACGACGAGGCCCGACGACGTCTCGACCGGTCCCGCTTCGACGGCCACGACGCGCGGCGCATACGGCGCCGGCTGCCCGCGCTCCAGCGCGAGCTCGTTGACGGACGCGAATACCTGCAGCGGGCCCGTCACATCGAGCAGTTGCGCACGGGGAAACGCGAGGACCAGGATCGAACGCGGGGCGGCGGCAGGCATGGCGATTGGCTGAAAACGTGGGGGATATGGCAATTTCGCCAAACACTACGCGCCTAGAATCGATCTGTCCATCCCGTGCCGAACGGCGCGCGTTCCCTTCCTCTCGGAGTCTTCGCATGACCCTGCATATCGGCCTTCTCGTCTTTCCGGGCGTCCAGCAACTCGACCTCACCGGCCCGCACGACGTGCTTGCATCGCTGCCCGACGCGGCCGTCCATCTGGTGTGGAAGTCGCGCGACGCGGTCGCGTCGAGCAGCGGCCTCGCGCTCGCACCGACCTGCACGTTCGACGACTGCCCGCCGCTCGACGTGATCTGCATCCCGGGCGGCATCGGCATCAACGAGCTGCTGCTCGATGCCGAAACGATCGCGTTCGTGCAGCAGCGCGCGGCCACCGCGCGCTACGTGACGTCGGTCTGCACGGGTTCGCTGTTGCTCGGCGTGGCCGGCCTGCTGCGCGGGCGGCGCGCGACGACGCACTGGGCCTTCCATGCGCTGCTCGAACCGCTCGGTGCGATACCCGTGCGCGAGCGCGTCGTGCGCGACGGCAACCTGGTCACGGGCGGCGGCGTGACGGCCGGCATCGACTTCGCGCTGACGATCGCCGCGGAGCTGGTCGGCGAAGAAGAAGCGCAGGCGATCCAGCTGCAACTCGAATATGCGCCGGCGCCGCCGTTCGACGCCGGCTCGCCCGACACCGCGCCGGCCGCGGTCGTGAAGCGCGTCACCGAACGTTCGGCCGCCGGCTTCGCGAAACGCAAGCAGATCGTCGAGCACGCGCTGCGCGCGACGCCGCGCTGAATGCGGATGTCGGAACAATCATGGGAAAGCAACGCGCACGCGTGCGGGAGACCATCTCGATGAACATCATCCGGAGCGCCGCATTCACCGCGGACCGCGCGTGGGGCGCCCTCGACATCGCGAACCTGAACGGCATCACGGTCCGGCTGCACTGGACCGATCAGCCGTATCGCTGGCACGTGAACGACGGCGAGGAGGTATTCGCGGTGCTCGACGGCCGCGTCGAGATGCGCTACCGCGAGGCAGGCGTCGAGCATGCGACGGTGTTGGAGACGGGCGACGTCTTCCACGCGACGGTCGGCACCGAACACGTCGCGCATCCGCTCGGCGTCGCGCGCATCCTGGTGATCGAGACCGAAGGCAGCGTCTGACGGCGAGCCTCGGAGGCTCGACGCCGCGCGGTGGGCGTTACCCCGAGATCGTGCCGGTTGCCTGCGATGCGATCAGTTTCGGCAGCGGCGTGCACTGGCACTGACACAGGTCGTGCTCGAGGGCGACGACCTTGCCCATCACGGTCATCGTGCGCTCGCCGCCGTCCGACACGATCACGCCCGGCGACTTGCACGCCGCGCAGAACACGGCTGCGCCGAGATACGCGAGTTCGCGCCCGTCGAACGACGAATTGGCGATCCCTTCGAGCACGACGCCGCCATGATCGGTCGTGTCGCCCTTCAGAATGAATTTGCGGCTCATGATGTCGGTTCTTCCCTCGGAAACGCCGCGCAACGCAACCGCGCACGGGTATCGTGATACTGCCGGTCGGTCGCGGGCGTCCCGCGAGCATATCACCGCTCGCCACGGCCGCGACGCAGGCCCTCCGCATCGGGCGGCCGTCACAACACGCCTTCGCCGCACACGGCTATTCGGCGTCGCGGTGTGCTCACGCACCATGACGCGTCGAACCCGCCTGCCTGCGACGACCCGTTCCCCTGTTCCATCGGAGCCGTGCGCCGGCACGATCGCATGAAGTCGTCATGGCGATCAGGACACAGCCGGTTCGACATCGCATTGCATCGATAATGCTGATGCTTTAATGAAAAAAATAGCCTATATTTTCGTACAAGTACTAAATACAAATACATCAAAAAGGCTTAATAGCAAGCCGATTCGAATCATTCATTCGACGCCCTTCCCACCTCAAAACCTACCATTCTCCGACCGTTCGCACACCCGATAAACACGCTATTCCATAATAAACATTCATTAAAACGGGGCGTTAAAATTCAGCAAACCGATAGATAGAATTCAATCAATGCCTTCTGTTTATCGATAAGAAAATGGACGAACTCCTACCGATGCGACTATTCGTCAAGGTCGCCGAACTTCGTAGTTTCGCGCGCGCCGCCACGGAACTGAACATCTCCAATTCATCGGCCACCCGCCTCGTCATGAGCATCGAGGACCGGCTTGGCGCCCGCCTGCTGAATCGCACCACCCGCAGCCTGTCGCTGACCGACGCAGGCCACCTCTATCTGGCGCAGATCCGTCACGTGATCGACGAAATCGACCGGGTCGAGGAAACCATCGCGTCGATGCATCACGAACCGATCGGATCGCTGAAAATCGCCGCGCCGGTCATGTTCGGCATGCACGTGCTCGCGCCGGCCATCGACGCGTTCAAGATGCGCCACCCGGCCATCGTGCCGGAGGTCACGATCGTGGATCGTCACGTCGACCTCGTGTCGGAGGGCTTCGACGTCGGGCTGCTGCTGTCCCAGCACATCAGCAACAACACGCTGGTGAAGCGCCCGCTCACGCGGCTCAAGCAGATCGTCTGCGCCGCACCGCACTATGTCGACCGGCATGGCGCGCCCGCGCATCCGCACGACCTCGCGTCGCACGCGTGCCTGTCGTTCCATGCCGACTTCATGGGCGAATACCTGTCGTTCGATCACGACCAGACGCGCATCACCGTGCGCCCGAACAAGTCCGCGTCGTCGAACAACGTCGGGCTGATCCGCAACTGGGCGCTGTCCGGCATGGGCATCGCGGTCCTGCCGGACTTCCTCGTCCAGTCGGATCTCGACGACGGCCAACTGCTCGCGCTGCTGCCCGGCTATCGGCTCGAGACGCTCGAGATGAACGTCGCATACCCGAGCCGCCGTCACTTTCCGCGCAAGGCCCGGCTTTTCGTCGATCACCTGATCGACCATTTCGTCGGTTGAATGAAGGGTGGCATCGCACACCATTTTTCACACCGATTCGCCGCCGCCCGCGCGGCCCTCGCCTGGTCGCGGCGGCGCGCCGGCAGGCGCCCCGACGGCCCGCGAGCCGCCGCGCGGCTCGCGTGGGCACGCCTGTTGCGCCGGCGCATCTCGGTAGTCAACCGCCCTTGGCAGCCCGCCGCGGAGGACTACACTAATCCTTAATGGGGTGCGGCCGGATAACCGCGCCCTCAGGGAGACGCCGCCATGAATCGGCCGCTGAATCGTATCCTGCCGCGCGTGACCGGTCCCGCCTCGGTGTGGACGTGGGTCAAGTGGTCCTTGCTCGCCGCACTGTTGATCGCGGTCGCGATCGTCGCACGGCTCGTGCAGACCGAGATCGAAACGTCCCGGTTGCAGGCGCACTACCTGTCCGAGCTCACCCGCGACGTCGGCTACACGGTCGAGGCGGGGCCGAGCGATCACATCCGCTTCCCGGCAAACGGCCCGTACGACCAGCGCTTCGGCTACGCGATGATTCCCGCGTTCCAGCAGCGGCTGCTCGCACGCGGCTTCGTCGTCAGCGAGCAGGCGCGCGATTCGCAGCGGATGCTGTCGCTCGGCGAGCGCGGGCTGTTCCTCCCTTACGAAGAGAAAGACCAGACGGGCCTGATGCTGTTCGATTCGACCGGCTCGCCGCTGTTCGCGACCGTGTTTCCGCAGCGCGTCTATGCCGATTTCGACACGGTGCCGCGCGTGATCACCGATTCGCTGCTGTTCATCGAGGATCGCTACCTGCTCGATGCGAACGAGCCGAACCGCAACCCGGCGATCGACTGGGGACGCTTCAGCCGCGCGCTCGCCGACCAGGCGCTGCACGTCGTCAACCGCCACCAGGCGCGCCCGGGCGGCAGCACGCTCGCGACGCAGATCGAGAAGTTCCGCCATTCGCCCGAGGGCCGCACCGCGACGCCGCCCGAAAAGCTGCGGCAGATCGCCTCCGCGTCGGTGCGCGCCTACCTGAACGGTCCGCAGACGATGCTCGCGCGCCGCACGATCGTCGTGCGCTACCTGAACTCGGTGCCGCTCGCCGCGCGGCCGCACGTGGGCGAAATCACCGGCATCGGCGACGGTCTCGCCGCGTGGTACGGCCGCGACTTCAACGACGTGAATCGCGTACTGTCCGCGCCGACGACCGGCGACAACGTCGATCAGCAGGGCAAGACGTTCCGCGAGGTGTTGTCGCTGCTGATCGCGCAGCGCGCGCCGTCGTACTTCCTGAACCGCGGCTATCCGGCATTGCAGAAGCTGACCGACAGCTACCTGCGGCTGCTGTCGAACGGCGGCGTGATCTCGCCCGCGCTGCGCGATGCCGCGCTCGCCGCGCAGATCGAACGCAGCGCGCCGCCGGCCGCCGCGCGCGTGCAGTCGTTCGTGTCGCGCAAGGCCGTCACGTCCGCGCGCGCGTCGCTGCTGTCGGCGCTCGGCATCAGCGACCTGTACCAGCTCGACCAGCTCGATCTCCAGGCGACCAGCACGCTCGACAACGGCGTGCAGCAGGCGGTCGCCGCGCGGCTCGCGCAAGCGTCGACGCGTGAAGGCGCACAGGCCGCCGGCCTGTACGGTTTCGAAATGCTCGCGCCGAAGGACGACCCGTCGCACCTCACGTACAGCTTCACGCTCTACGAACACCGCAACGGCGCGAACCTGCTGCGCGTGCAGACCGACAGCGTGAACCAGCCGTTCGACGTGAATCGCGGCGGCCGCATCAATCTCGGCTCGACCGCGAAGCTGCGCACGCTGATCACGTACCTGCAGATCGTCTCCGACCTGCATGCGCGCTACGCGAACCTGTCGAACGCGGAGCTCGCGCGCGTGAAGCCCGATCCGATCGACGGGCTGTCGCGCTGGGCGCTCGACTATCTGTCGCATACGCGCGACCGCTCGCTGCAGGCGATGCTCGACGCCTCCGTCGAACGCAAGTATTCGGCGAGCCCGGACGTGTTCTACACGGGCGGCGGCGCGCAGGTGTTCTCCAACTTCGAGAAGTCGGACAACGGCCGCATCATGACGCTGCACGCGGCATTCGAGCATTCGGTGAACCTGGTGTTCGTGCGGCTGATGCGCGACATCGTCCACTACGAGACGCTGCAGGCGGCCGGGCCGTCGTCGTCGTGGCTCAACGATCCCGCGCAGCGCCAGCACTACCTGCAGCAATTCGTCGACGGCGAAAGCCAGGTCTACGTGAAGCGCTACTACACGCGCTATGCGGGCAAGGCGCCCGACGACGCACTCGCGCTGATGCTGCGCGACGTCCGCAAGTCGCCGCCGAAGCTCGCGACGGTGCTGCGCAGCGTCGCGCCGAACGAATCGCCCGCATGGTTCAATGCGCAGATGCGTGCGCAACTGAAGGGCACGCCGGCCGCGACGCTGTCCGACGACGATCTCGCCGCGCTCTACGCGAAATACGCGATCGACCGCTTCAATCTCAACGATCGCGGCTATATCGCGAGCGTCCATCCGCTCGCGCTGTGGACACTCAACTACCTGCGCGCGCATCCGGGCGCATCGCTCGCCGAGGTTCAGCGCGACAGCCGCGATGCGCGTTTCTACACGTATTCGTGGCTGTACAAGACCCGCTACCACGCGACGCAGGACCGGCGCATCCGCCGCATGGTCGAGCTGCGTGCGTACGCGGAGATCACGAAGTCGTGGCGCGCGCTCGGCTATCCGTTCGCGGAAGTGACGCCGTCGTATGCAGCCGCGATCGGCGCATCGGGCGACCAGCCCGACGCGCTCGCGAAACTGATCGGCCTGATCGCCAACGGCGGCCAGAAGGCGCCGACCGAAACGATCACGCGGCTCGATTTCGCGAAGGGCACGCCGTACGAAACGCGCTTCGTGCGCGCGGCCGCGCAGCCGCAGCCGATGCTGGCGCCGGAGATCGTCAACGTGACGCACACGCTGCTGCGCGACGTCGTGCTCAACGGCACCGCGCGCCGCCTCGCAGGCGGGCTCACGCTGCCGGACGGCAAGACGCTCGACGTGTACGGCAAGACGGGGACGGGCGACCAGCGCTTCAACGTCTATGCGCGCGGCGCGCGGCTGATCGAGTCGCGCAAGGTCAATCGCAGCGGCACCTTCGTGTTCGCACTCGGCGACCGGTTCTTCGGCGTGCTGACGGCGACCGCGCATGAGCCGTATGCGGCGCGCTACGACTTCACGAGCGCGATGGCCGTGCAGTTGCTGAAGTCGATGGCGCCGGCGCTCGCGCCGCTGATCGAACGCCCGGCCAGCGCCGGCACGCGCACCGCCGGACCGGCGCCGCAAGCGGAAACGCCCGCGCCGAACGCGGCGGCCGTGCAACCGTCGTGACGCGATCGCGGCCCGCAGGCGCCCGCGCCGATGCGCCGCTCAGAGCGAGCGGCCGTCGTAGTGCGTGACGGGCAGCGCGTCGAGGTCGACGCCTTCCAGGCAGCGCACGTTGATCGCGGCCATCGCGGTGCCGTCCGGATGGACGCCTTCGCCGAACGCATGAATCCCGCAGCGCTTGCAGAAGCGATGCTGGATCACGTGCTTGTTGAACATGTAGGTCGCGAGATGCTCGTCGGGCGTCAGCAGCTTCATGTGATCGCGCGGCACGAACCACATCAGCGCGCCCTTGCGCTGGCAGATCGAGCAGTTGCACGCCATCACGCCCTGCAGGTCACCTTCCGCCTCGAACGTCACGTCTCCGCAATGACAGCTTCCGCGATAAAGCATGGTCGTCTCCCGGTGCAGCCCGTGCGCATCGCCGGCGCCCGGGCGGGACACCGTTGGCCGGGCCGATCCAAGCGCGTACAGTAGCGCTCGCATGCGCCGCACGCAATGCCCGGGCGGCGCCCATCCCTCACCGACCCAGGAGACCGTCATGCTCGAACTGCGCCCCGGCTGCGAATGCTGCAACAAGGACCTGCCGCCCGATTCGGCGGAAGCGCGCATTTGCACATTCGAATGTACGTTTTGCGCGACCTGCGCGGACGACGTGCTGAAGGGCCGCTGCCCGAACTGCGGCGGCGACCTGGTCGCCCGCCCGCGGCGGCCGGCGAGCCTCCTCGCGAAGTACCCGCCGTCGACGGAACGCATCCACAAGCCGGGCGGTTGCGCGAACGCCTGACGGCACGCCGCCGGCGCCGCCCGCCTCGCGTCCGTCACGACATCTCGATCCGCGCGCGCGTCACCGCGAGCAGCATCGCCATCGCGTGGCGCGCGCCGTCCTCGTCGCGCACGCGGATCGCGTCGCTGACGGCCGTGTGCTCGGCAAGCGACGCGTTGTACACCTCGGCCCGGCGCGCGTTCAGCTGCAGTTGCGCCTCGAGCGTGCGATCGATCAGCGCGCCGAGCGGCACCAGCAGCTCGTTGCCGCCGGCCTCCAGCACGCTCAGGTGAAAGCGCAGGTCGGCGCGCACCCATTCGTCGACGTTGCGCGCGGCGGCCATCGCCCGCACCGCGTCGTCGATCGCGTCGAACGCTTCGGGCGTATGGGTGCGCGCGGCCAGCGCGGCCGCGTGCGGCTCGATCATCTCGCGCATCTCCTGCAGCTTCAGCGCGAACGCGAGCGGCGGCGCGACGCGCGCATACCAGTCGAGCAGGTCGGCATCGAGCAGGTTCCACGCACGACGCGGCCGCACGCGCGTGCCGACCTTCGGCCGCGATTCGACCAGCCCCTTCGACGTCAACGTGCGCAGCGCCTCGCGCATCACCGTGCGGCTCACGCCGTACATCTCCATCAGGTCGGGTTCCCTCGGCAGCAGCGATTCGGGCGGATAGTCGCCGCGCAGGATCGCCGTCGCGAGCCGGAAGGCCGTCTGTCCATGCAGGTCGCGTTGAATGATCGTTCTCCGTCGGGCGGGCTGCCCACTATCTGCACATTAATGCTATTAATACTATTTTTTATTCGACTACGCTAGGATAACCGCGAAAGCACGGATCGTGCGCCCCGGCCGCGCCGGTCAATCATGGAGACTCGCGTCATGAAAATCACCCGCCTCGAAACTTTCGTCGTTCCGCCCCGCTGGCTGTTCCTCAAGATCGAAACCGACGAGGGCATCATCGGCTGGGGCGAGCCGGTCGTCGAAGGCCGCGCGCACACCGTCGAGGCCGCCGTGCAGGAACTGGCCGACTACCTCGTCGGCCGCGACCCGCTGTTGATCGAGGATCACTGGCAGGTGATGTACCGCGCGGGCTTCTACCGCGGCGGCCCGATCATGATGAGCGCGATCGCGGGCGTCGACCAGGCGCTGTGGGACATCAAGGGCAAGCATCACGGCGTGCCCGTGCACGCGCTGCTGGGCGGCCAGGTACGCGACCGCATCAAGGTGTATTCGTGGATCGGCGGCGACCGCCCGAGCGACGTCGCGAACAATGCGCGCGCGGTCGTCGAGCGCGGCTTCAAGGCCGTGAAGATGAACGGCTCCGAAGAGCTGCAGATCGTCGACACCTACGACAAGGTCGAGCAGGTGATCGCGAACGTCGCGGCGGTGCGCGACGCGGTCGGCCCGCACGTCGGGATCGGCGTCGACTTCCACGGCCGCGTGCACAAGCCGATGGCGAAGGTGCTCGCGAAGGAACTCGACCCGTACAAGCTGATGTTCATCGAGGAGCCGGTGCTGTCGGAGAACGCCGAAGCGCTGCGCGACATCGTCAACCAGACCAACACGCCGATCGCGCTCGGCGAACGGCTGTACTCGCGCTGGGACTTCAAGCACATCCTCGCGGGCGGCTACGTCGACATCATCCAGCCGGACGCGTCGCACGCGGGCGGCATCACCGAGTGCCGCAAGATCGCGACGCTCGCGGAAAGCTACGACGTCGCACTCGCACTGCACTGCCCGCTCGGGCCGATCGCGCTCGCCGCGTGCCTGCAGCTCGACGCGGTCAGCTACAACGCATTCATCCAGGAACAGAGCCTCGGCATCCACTACAACCAGGGCAACGACCTGCTCGACTACCTGCGCAACCCTGAAGTGTTCCGCTACGAGGACGGCTTCGTCGCGATCCCGCAGGGCCCGGGGCTCGGCATCGACGTGAACGAGGAGAAGGTGCGCGAGATGGCGAAGACCGGCCATCGCTGGCGCAACCCGGTGTGGCGCCACGCGGACGGCAGCGTCGCCGAATGGTGATGAACGCGTGAGATGACGAAGCCGGGTGGCGCGGCACGCGCGCCGCGCCACACGTTCGACACGGCCGCCCCGACCAGGCGGCCGTTCTTGCATCCGCGCCACGCCCGCCGCGCGCCGGCATCTCGCGTCGGGCCGCGCCGTTCGGTCGTCAGCCGAGCGCCGCGAACCCCGGCACGCTGAACGACAGCACGGCCGCCGCGACGAACACGCCGATCATCGTCATCCCTTCGAGATGCAGGATGTTGCGGAACGTGTGCGCGTCCTCGGTCGACGCGGTGCGGCGCAGACGCGGCAGCGCCGAGAAGCGGTTGAGCCCGCCGAGCACCAGCGCGAGCGCGACGAGCAGCAGCTTCAGCAGCAACACGCGTCCCCACGTGCTGCCGTCGAGCGGCGCGAGCGAGCCGCCGAGCCCGCGGATCGCGTTGAGCACGCCCGTCCCGAGCACGAAGACCACCGCGACGATCGACGTGCGCGACAGGTGCTGGCCGATGCGGATCAGCGCGCCGCGCGCGACCGACGACCCGAGCGCCGGCAGCACCGCGAGCCCGCCCGCGAGCACGAGGCCGCCCCAGACGGCGGTGGCCAGCAGGTGCAGCGTCTGCACGCCGACCGCCGCGGACACCACGCCGCTGTCGGCCGCATGGCCGAGCGACGCCTTGCCGGCCGCGACCACGATCACCGCGAGCCACAGCACCGCATGCGCGAGCGGGCCATCCGGCTTCGCGAGCGCGACGATCGCGAGCACCACCGCGCCGGCGAACGCGACGCTCCACGCGAAGCCCGTGTGCGTCTGCATCAGCATGACGGGGATCGCGGCGAACGCGCCGCCGAGCCCCGCGCCGCTCATCGTCGCGGCCTCGTAGACGAGCCAGCCGAGATCGGCGAGCACCAGCGCCAGCGCCGCCGCGACCAGCGAATGTTGCGCGCGCAGCCATGCGGGGTGCGACGGCGCGACGACCGGCCGCGCGCCGTCCTTGCCGAGCCACGCCTTGAGCAGCGCCGAGCCGACCGCCATCGCGAACGCCGCATCCATCAGCGCCGCGAGCGCGACCTGGCCGATCCACAAGCTGTCGAACTTCATCGCGCGCACCCTCCCGCAAGCGGCAGGCCGGCAATGCGGCGGCAACGGGACGGACAGCGTGAGGCAGGCAACGGCACGGTAAAAAACGTCATCGATGAATCCGGAAACGGGAGAAATGACTGGACCTGCGGCGCAGGCGCCGCGCGACCCGCGAGTGTACGGTCTTCGATGGTGAAAACGCACGCCGGTTCACACGGCCCCACCGCAATGCGCGTCAAATTGTCGCAAGTCGCAAACAGACAGGAACCGATGTCCTTTCGTCAAATAGCCGTCATTACCCATCGATGATAGAATGCCGCGTCGCAGCAGCCCGGCTGTCCTGCCGTCCATGCGCCGAGCCGATCGTAGCCCGGACAAGGTCCCCGACGAATAAACATGGAGTCTCGTGTGTCTTCAAGACGCCTCTTCCGTCCGCTGCTCGCCGTTCTGATGATCGGCGGCGCGGGCCTTATGAGCGCTGCCCAAGCGCAGACCAAGCCCACGGAGCAAGCGCACGCCCAGCAGGCGCCGCTCAAGGCACCCGATACCATGGCCGAGCGCGTGCGCGGCTGTACCGCATGCCACGGCGTCCACGGCCAGGGCACGGACAACGACTATTTCCCGCGTCTTGCCGGCAAGCCGGCCGAGTACCTGTACAACCAGCTCGTCAACTTCCGCGACGGCCGGCGCAAGTACCCGCCGATGAACTACCTGCTGACGTATCTGAGCGACGACTACCTGCGCGAAATCGCCGAGCATTTCTCGGCCGAACGTCCGCCGTACCCGACGCCTGCGAAGCCGACGCTGCCGGCCGCGACGCTCGCACGCGGCAAGCAGCTCGTCACGCAGGGCGACCCGTCCCGCAAGCTGCCGGCTTGCGTAGCCTGCCACGGCGCAGGGCTGACCGGCATGCAGCCGGCGATCCCGGGCCTCGTCGGCCTGCACGCCGATTACCTGAGCGCGCAGCTCGGCGCATGGCGCTCGGGCAACCGCCACGCGAAGGCACCCGATTGCATGCACGACATCGCCGCGAAGCTTTCCGACGAAGACGTGACGGCCGTGACCGCATGGCTCGCCGCGCAACCGGCGCCCGCCAACCCCGTGCCGGCCCCGGCGCGTTCGATGAAGACTCCGCTCGCCTGCGGCAGCGAACCGCAATAAGGCAAGGGAGACAGACACAATGAAACGCAAGTCCCTGTTTGCACTCTCGGCCGTCGCGATCGTCGCGGCTGCCGCCCTCGTGCCGGTCCTGTGGCCGGGCAACGACACGCTGCACGGCGCTGCCGCCGTCGCCGCCACGCCGGCCGACCAGGCCGCGCTGATCAAGAAGGGCGAATACCTCGCGCGCGTCGGCGACTGTATCGCGTGCCACACCGTGCGCGGCGGCAAGTCGTTCGCGGGCGGCCTGCCGATGGCGACGCCGTTCGGCACGATGTACACGCCGAACATCACGCCGGACGACCAGAACGGTATCGGCAAGTGGACGTCGGACGACTTCTACCGCGCGATGCACACGGGCCGCTCGAAGGACGGCAGCCTGCTGTACCCGGGCTTCCCGTTCGCGAGCTACACGAAGGTCACGCGCGCCGATTCGGACGCGATCTACGCGTACCTGCGTTCGGTCCCGCCGGTGTCGGTGCCGAGCCGTCCGCACGAACTGAAGTTCCCGTTCAACAACCGCAACCTGCTGATCGGCTGGCGCACGCTGTTCTTCAAGGAAGGCGAATACAAGCCGGACCCGACGAAGTCGGTCGAATGGAACCGCGGCGCGTATCTCGTCGAAGGCCTCGGCCATTGCTCGATGTGCCACACGTCGATCAACATGATGGGCGGCCCGGTGAGCTCGTCGGCGTTCGCCGGCGGCCTGATCCCGCTGCAGAACTGGTATGCGCCGTCGCTGACGAACGACAAGGAACTCGGCCTCGGCGACTGGCACGTGCAGGAGCTGTCCGACCTGCTGCAGGCCGGCGTGTCGCAGAAGGGTGCGGTATTCGGCCCGATGGCGGACGTGGTCCACAACAGCCTGCAGTACATGACCGACGAAGATACGCGCGCGATGTCGACGTACCTGAAGTCGATCCCGCAGAAGGCTGAAGCGCCGAAGAACATGCAGTACGAGCCGTCGAAGCAGTTCGGCAACGCGCTGTTCGACCAGGGCAAGAAGATCTACGCGGACAACTGCGCGACCTGCCACGCCGAAACCGGCGCCGGCAAGCCGCCGGCCTATCCGCCGCTCGCGGGCAACCACTCGATCATGATGGAATCGGCCGTCAACCCGATCCGCATGGTGCTGAATGGCGGCTATCCGCCGAGCACGTTCAAGAATCCGCGTCCGTACGGGATGCCGCCGTTCGCACAGTCGCTGTCGAACCAGGAAGTCGCGGCGGTCGTCACGTATATCCGGATGTCTTGGGGTAACAACGGTACGCCGATCTCGCCGCAACAGGTGAGCGACCTGCGTTCCGCGCCGCTCGACTAAGAAGCGGCTCACACAAACGGGGCGCGGCTGCGGGAAACCGCGGCCGCGCCCTTTTGCTTTTTGGCTGTTTTGCGATGCAGGTTTGCCGCGCGGGCCGCGCGACGCATCGCCGATCATAAAACTCAAGAGTGGTATCTATGTCTTTCGAATCTCTCGGCCTGGCCGAACCGCTGGTCAAGGCGGTCAACGAGCTCGGCTACACGTCGCCGACCCCGATCCAGCAGCAGGCGATCCCGGCCGTCCTCGGCGGCGGCGACCTGCTCGCCGGCGCACAGACCGGCACCGGCAAGACCGCCGGCTTCACGCTGCCGATCCTGCAACGCCTGCACACGTTCTACGCCGAGCACCGTGGCGCGAAGCGCGCGGTGCGCGCGCTGATCCTCACGCCGACGCGCGAACTCGCCGCCCAGGTCGAGGAAAGCGTCCGTGCGTACAGCAAGTACCTGAAGCTGCGCTCGACCGTGATGTTCGGCGGCGTCAGCATCAATCCGCAGATCGATGCGCTCAAGCGCGGCGTCGACATCGTCGTCGCGACGCCAGGCCGCCTGCTCGATCACATGCAGCAGAAGACCATCGACTTGTCGGATCTCGACATCCTCGTGCTCGACGAAGCCGACCGGATGCTCGACATGGGCTTCATCCACGACATCAAGCGCGTGCTCGCGAAGCTGCCGCCGCAGCGTCAGAACCTGCTGTTCTCGGCCACCTTCTCCGATGAAATCAAGGCGCTCGCCGACAGCCTGCTCGACTCGCCCGCCCTGATCGAAGTCGCGCGCCGCAACACGACCGCCGAGAGCGTCGCGCAGAAGATCCACCCGGTCGATCGCGACCGCAAGCGCGAGCTGCTCACGCACCTGATCCGCGAACACAACTGGTTCCAGGTGCTCGTGTTCACGCGCACCAAGCACGGCGCGAACCGGCTTGCCGAGCAGCTGACGAAGGACGGCATCAGCGCGATGGCGATCCACGGCAACAAGAGCCAGTCGGCCCGCACGCGCGCGCTGGCCGAGTTCAAGAACAGCACGCTGCAGGTGCTCGTCGCGACCGATATCGCCGCGCGCGGGATCGACATCGACCAGTTGCCGCACGTCGTCAACTTCGACCTACCGAACGTGCCCGAGGATTACGTGCACCGGATCGGCCGCACGGGCCGCGCGGGGGCGACCGGCGAAGCCGTGTCGCTCGTGTGCGTCGACGAGAAGCAGTTGCTGCGCGACATCGAGCGGCTGATCAAGCGCGAGATCCCGCAGGAAGTGATCGCGGGCTTCGAACCCGATCCGAACGCGAAGCCGGAGCCGATCCAGCAGCGCCGCGGGCAGCAGCAACCGCGTGGCGGTGGCGGCGGCGGCAATCGCCAGCCGCGCGCCGGCGGCTCAGGCCAGCCGGCCGCAAAACGCGACGGCCACGCGCAACCGAAGGCCGCGCAGCAGAAGGCCGCGAAGCCGCGCACGCAAGGCGGTGCCGGCGCCGGTGGTAACGGCGGCGGACGTCCGGCGGGCGGCGGCAACGGCGCCCGCCCGGCGAACGGCAACGCCGCGCACGCGAACCGCAACCGTTCGTCGCGCAGCGGCCAGCGCGGTCACTGAAGCCGCGCGGCCGCGCGCCGCAGGTGCTCGATCTGGCGTTGCCAGCGTGCGAGCACCGCGGCGCGCTCCCCTTCCAGCGTGAACGTGACGCCTGTCGCGAGACGCGCATAGCCGACCCGCTGCGCATCGCCGTGCGCGATCGTCGCAGCGAATCCGGCCAGTCCGCCGAAGTCTCCTTCGAGCGGCGCCATCTCCAGTTGCGCCTGAAAGAACGCACCGTCCGCGACGAGCGTCAACGCGGCCGTGCGCCGCTGCGCGATCGCGCGCGCCGCCCGCGACTGCGGCCAGAGCGCGATCAGCAGCGTGCGCGCATCGTGTGCATAGATCTCGCCGACGCCGAGCAGCGTCGTGCGCAACTGGCCGTCGTCGGTCGCGACGATCAGCGATGCGGCCATGTCGGCATGACGCTCGAGTGCGGTGCCGTCGAACCGCGACACAACGGTGGGCGGCCACGCGTCGAACGTCCATTGTTCGAGCGCGTGGCGATGGGTATCGGTCATGATGGCGTGGCCCCGGTGCGGATCGGATGAGGATGCGCCAGCATACGCGCGACGGGCCGTGCCGCGGCGATCAGCGCAGGAAAACGTGCCGCGTGATCTTCGTGAGCGGATAGTGGACGCCCGGCTGGATCTTCGCGGGCAGGTCGAGCGGCTTGAGCAGCATCTTCACGCACATGTCGGCCGACAGGTTGCGCCGGACGAGCGAATTGATGCGGGCGGCGCGCTCGCGGTTGTACTGGCTGTCGCCGACGCGATCCGGATAACGGATAGCGAACACGTGGCGCAGCGCGATCTCGGAATCCTCGTTCTTGATTTCCATCACGCGGCGCGCGAGGGCGCCGAGCACCGCGAGCCGGCCGTTGCCTTCGACCTGGTTGTACTTCTTGAAGAACTTGAAGAAGTGCTTGTAGTGACGCACTTCGTCCGTGCGGATGTTGTCGGTGATTTCCTTCAGCACCGGCTCGTCCGAGCATTCGTTGATCGCGCGATAGAGCGTGGCCGTGCCCGTCTCGACGACGCAGCGTGCGACCATTTCGAGCGCGCGGGTTTTTTCGAACGCCTCGACCGAGCAGGTCTTCGAATACTCGGCAAAGAAATTCGCGAACGCGGTATCCCAGTCGAACTCGGGCCACACGTGCGCGATGTACGCCTTCAGCGCGCGGCCGTGCTGCAATTCTTCGTGCTCCCATGCATTGTTGAGCCATGCGGAGACTTCCGGATCGTCATTGAAGAATTCGCTCAGATTGCTCGTATAGAGATCCGAGCCGCTCTCGATGAACGACGACGCGCACAGCAGCAGCAGCAGATCCTCGTTCGCGGCGGCACGCTGACGATCGATCCGGTTCAGGTCGATGTCCTCGATACGCCACGGCATCACATGCGTCGTTTTGGTGTCCATGGTAGTGCGCTCCCAGTCGTCGCGCGGAGGCCGGCCCATGCCTGGGGCACAGGCGCCAGCCGATCCGCAGGCGGCGTTTTACTTGCGTTTATAGTGAATCGGTCCGGCCGAACCATCTTGGCATCTTAGCCGGACTTTGATGTTCGTGCTCCAGAGCACTGACCATACCCGACGAGCGCAGTTCCACGGCGCCTGTTGCCGTGCGTTAGATGAGTCCTTCAAACCGCTTGCGCGTGCTCGACGGCAGGCGCCGCGCCAAATGAAAACGGGCGGCCGTCGGGCCGCCCGTCATGCCGGGACACTGCCAAGCAGGCTGGAAGCGATCCGTCAGAAACCGGCCGCCAGCCCGTCGCGCCGGCTGTCGCTCGCGGCCACGTAGCCGCGCTCCGGATCGTCGGGATCGAGGCGCCAGACGAACTGCCCCGATCCGAAATCCATGTAAGGATCGTCGATCGACTTGATCGTATGGCCGCGCGCGGCCAGCGCGTCGACCGTCGCGCGGTTCATCGTCGCCTCGACGTCGAGCGTGAAGTCGCGGTTGACCTTCCAGCGCGGCGCGCAACACGCGGCCTGCGGTTGCTGGCCATAGCCGAGCATCCGCACGATGGTCTGCAGGTGGCCTTGCGGCTGCATGTCGCCGCCCATCACGCCGAAGCTCATCACGGCCTCGGTGCGGCCATTGGCTTCCTCGGTGACGAACGCCGGGATGATCGTGTGGAACGGCCGCTTGCCGCCCGCGACGACGTTCGGCGAAGCCGGGTCCATCGAGAAGCCGTGCCCGCGGTTCTGCAGCGCAATGCCCGTGCCGGGGACGACGAGCCCCGAACCGAAGCCCATGTAGTTCGACTGGATGAAGCTCACCATCATCCCGCGCTCGTCGGCCGCCGACAGGTAGATCGTGCCGCCCGAATGCGGACGGCCGGCGGCGAAGTGCGTCGCCCGCGCGCGATCGATCAGCTTCGCGCGTTCGGCGAGATACGCATCGTCGAGCATCTGTTCGGGCGTGACCTCCATCGCGCGCGGATCGGCGACGTAGCGATAGACGTCCGCGAACGCAAGCTTCATCGCCTCGATCTGCAGATGCTGCGAATCGACCGAGTCGACCGGCCATTCGGTCACGCCCGCATGCTCGGCGATGCCGAGCGCGATCAGCGCGGCGATACCCTGCCCGTTCGGCGGAATCTCGTGAATCGTGTGGCGGCCGAAGCGCTTGCCGATCGGCTCGACCCATTCCGGCCGGTACGCGCGCAGGTCGGCTTCCGTCAGCGCGCCGCCGCCTTCGCGCGCGAACGCGGCGATACGCTCGGCGAGCGCCCCTTCGTAGAACGCACGGGCGCCGTCCTTCGCGAGCGTGCACAGCGTCTGCGCATGACCGGGCAGGCACACGCGTTCGCCGACGAGCGGTGCGCGGCCGCGCGGCATGAAGGTGTCCGCGAAGCCCGGCAGGCCCTGCAGTTCGGGAACGGCCGCCGCCCACTTGTGCGCGACGATCGGCGGCACCGAATAGCCGCGCTCCGCGATCTCGATCGCCGGCTCGAGCAGGTCCGCGAACGGCAGCGAACCGAACTTCGCGTGCAGCGCTTCCCAGCCCGCGATCACGCCCGGCACCGTGACGGTGTCCCAGCCGCGCGTCGGCTTGTTCGCGATGCCGTGCGCGTCCTCGCCGTGGCGCTTGCGAAAGTAGTCGACGTTCCAGGCGGCCGGCGCCACGCCCGATGCGTTCAGCCCGGACAGCCGCTCGCCGTCCCACACGAGCGCGAATGCATCGCCGCCGAGCCCGCACGACACGGGCTCGACGACCGTGATCGCGGCGGCGGCGGCCAGCGCCGCGTCCACCGCGTTGCCGCCCTTCCACAGCATCCGCAACCCGGCCTGCGCGGCCAGCGGGTGCGACGTCGACACGACGTTGCGCGCGAACACCGGAATGCGGGTCGTCGGATACGGGTTGTGCCAGTTGAAGCCACTCATCGATACCACCTCGTCGAAAGCTGAATGAACGTGCCCCGCGTGAACGGGCAATCCGCCATTGCAGCGCGATCCGCGCGATCGCACAAATTCATTTGTCAAATGAATCCATGCGTTTTCTACATGAATCGCGCGCGGCGATGTTCCGCAGGCCGGCCGAACGCCGTTGCCGCCCTTACAATACCCGCTCCGTCTCACGACACGACCATCGAGCCATGACCCGAGATCCCCGCCTCACCCTCAACGCGCGCCAGCAGGAATTGCTCGAATGGGTGCAGCGCGACGGCTTCGTGACCGTCGACGATCTCGCCGCGCACTTCGCGGTGACGCCGCAGACGATCCGCCGCGACGTGAACTGGCTCGCCGACCTGAACCTGCTGCGCCGCTACCACGGCGGCGCGAGCCTGCCGACCAGCTCGGAGAACGTGTCGTACACCGCGCGCCAGCGGATGTTCCACGACGAGAAGCGGCGCATCGCGGCGCTCGCGGCGTCGCACATCCCCGACCAGGCGTCGCTGTTCATCAACCTCGGCACGACGACCGAGGAAGTCGCGCGCGCGCTGAACCGCCATCACGGGCTGCACGTGATCACGAACAACCTGAACGTCGCGTCGATGATGAGCGGCTACCCCGACTGCGAGGTGCTGATCACGGGCGGCATCGTGCGGCCGTGGGACAAGGGCATCGTCGGCGAGCTCGCGATCGACTTCATCCGCCAGTTCAAGGTCGACTACGCGATCATCGGCACGTCGGCGATCGAGGCCGACGGCACGCTGCGCGATTTCGACACGCGCGAGGTGCGCGTCGCCGAGGCGATCATGCAGCATGCGCGCACGGTCTACCTCGTGACCGACCATTCGAAGGTCGGCCGCCCGGCGCTGGTGCGCCAGGGCCATCTGAGCCAGGTGCATGCGCTCTTCACCGACAAGCCGCTGCCGCCCGAAATGGCCGATACGGTGGCGGCCGCCGGCACCCAGGTGTACGTCGCGGAATGACCGTTGCGATGCTGCACCGCACCTGAAACTTCAAGTGAAATCAAGAAGTTGGCGCCGCGCGCAACCCGCTTGTGGCGGGCCCTTCTGTCAAACGGAAAATTAACGGGGCACGATTTGTCGTTGCCTGCGCGCTCGACTAGACTCCAGTTCCCCGGCCCGTTCGCCGATCCGCCTGTGCCAGGGCGGTGCGAATCGCAGGGCCGGCGAAGACAGCTTTCCCCCCAAGCCATACCCCGCGGGGTATCGCGCGTCGGCGGTGCGCCGGCCGCGCGGGCAGTCCGATTGCCATGGAGAGAAACGATGCTGAGTCCGCATGAATTCGCCACGCTATTGCTTGTGAAGGACGCGCCTGATCAGCGCGACATGGATCGGGATGAACTGGACATCCTGCTCGAACAACAGCTCGTCCGCCTGGAAGGGCTCGGCTCGGGGCGCAAATACTGCGTGACCGAGACCGGCGACGCCGCGCTGCGATCCATCAAATACCGCTATTCGTAAGCTCCGCCGTTCCCTGACCTGAACCTGCTCGCGCGGCCGGAATCGGCCGCGCGGTCGTTCCTGCCTCCCGCCTGTCCGTTCGTCGCCGTCGGCCTCAACCGCCGCGCAGCGTCGGATCGACCGCCGCCCGCCAGCTGATGGCCTGCGCGCGCGCGCCGTTGAAATACGCGATCCAGCCGGCGCGTGCCGCCGCGTCAGGCGCCACATAGTGGGTCGAAAGTTCGTTTACGAACGCACAATAGTTCGCTTCGGTCAGCCCGCGATACCGTTTCGCCACGTACGCGTCGTACAGCGTCGAGTAGACCGGCTGCGCGTCCGCGCCCCAGTCGCGCGCCGCGCCGCCGCACGACGTCTGCAGGTCGACGAACGACGGCGCCCGCCAGTTGCCGGCGAGCGGCGGCATACCCGCGCCGCACCCCGCCAGAAGGACGGCGCACACGCCGGCCCACATCCCAATACGCATGATTCACCTCGCGAAACGGTCGATTCCGCCAGTATCGTCCGGGATCGTGTCGCGCGCTACTGGCCCCGCTTTTTCGAACTTTACTTTTTCGATTCCGTTCGTTAAATTTCGAATTCGAACATTTCATGTTCGCCCCATTTCAACAGACGATAAGGACAGCAGGTGACCCAACCGAATCGCTACGATCTGCTCGTCGTCGGCGGCGGCATCAACGGCGCGGGGATCGCGCGCGATGCGGCCGGCCGCGGCCTGTCGGTCATGCTCTGCGAGCAGGACGACCTCGCGTCGCATACGTCGTCGTCCAGCACGAAGCTGATTCACGGCGGCCTGCGTTACCTCGAGTACAACGAGTTCGGACTGGTGCGCAAGGCGCTGCAGGAGCGCGAAACGCTGCTGCGCGCGGCGCCGCACATCATGTGGCCGCTGCGCTTCGTGATGCCGCACATGCCGAACCTGCGCCCGGCCTGGCTGATCCGCATCGGCCTGTTCCTCTACGATCACCTCGCGAAACGCGAGCTGCTGCCCGGCTCGCGCGGCATCGACATGCGCCGCCATGCGGCCGGCGCGCCGCTGATCGACTCCATCAAGCGCGGCTTCGTGTATTCCGACGGCTGGGTCGACGACGCCCGCCTCGTCGTGCTGAACGCGATGGACGCGAAGGAGCGCGGCGCCGAGATCCTGACGCGCACGAAGCTCCTGTCCGCCGAACGCCGCGGCGACGAATGGGAAGCGCGGCTGCAGCAGGCCGACGGTTCGATCCGCGTCGTGCAGGCGCGCGCGATCGCGAACGCGGCCGGCCCGTGGGTCGGCGACGTGCTGCACGGCGCGCTCGGCCGCGGCGCGCATCACAGCGTGCGGCTCGTGAAGGGCAGCCACATCATCACGCGCCGCCTGTTCGATCACGATCACGCGTACATCTTCCAGAACCCGGACAAGCGGATCATCTTCGCGATTCCGTACGAGCACGACTTCACGCTGATCGGCACGACCGACGTCGAATACACGAGCGATCCGGCGAAGGTCGCGATCGATCGCGACGAGACGCAGTACCTGTGCGATTCGATCAACCGCTATTTCAAGCGCAAGATCTCGCCGGCAGACGTGCACTGGACCTATTCGGGCGTGCGCCCGCTGCTGGAAGACGAGAACGCGGCGAACGCATCGGCCGTCACGCGCGACTATCGCCTTGAACTCGACGACGGCGCGGGCGCGCCGCTGCTGTCGGTGTTCGGCGGCAAGATCACGACGTTCCGCAAGCTCGCGGAAGAAGCCGGCGACATGCTGTGCCGCGCGCTCGGCCGCGACGCGAAGACCTGGACGGCCGGCGTCGCGCTGCCGGGCGGCGACATCGCGGACGCGAAGTTCGACGGGTTCGCCAGCGCGTTCGCGAAACGCCATCCGTGGCTGCCCGCCGCGCTCGCGCGCCGCTATGCACGGGCGTACGGCACGCGTGCGGAGCGCGTGGTGGCGGACGCGAAGTCGCTCGCCGATCTCGGCGCCGAAATCGCGCCGGGCATCCACGATGCCGAACTGCGCTACCTGCGCGACGCCGAATGGGCGACCTGCGCGCAGGACGTGCTGTGGCGCCGCTCGAAGCTCGGGCTGCACGTCGCGCCCGGCACGCTCGACGCCGTGACCGCCGCGGTCGACGCATGGTTCGCCGCCGCGCATGCGCCGCACGCCTGATCCGAATGCAGTTGCAGTTGCCTGACCGACGTTGACTCACCGACGCGCCGCTCACATGCGGCGCGCATCACAACTAAGCCAATCCACGGATGGAGATGAGAGACATGCAGGACCAGTACATCCTCGCGCTTGACCAGGGCACCACGAGTTCCCGCGCGATGCTGTTCGATCGCCAGGGCAATATCGTATCGATCGCCCAGAAGGAATTCGAACAGATCTACCCGCAACCCGGCTGGGTCGAGCACGACCCGCAGGAAATCTGGTCGACGCAAGCCGGCGTCGCCGCGGAAGCCGTCACGCGCACGGGCCTGAACGGCACGTCGATCGCCGCGATCGGCATCACGAACCAGCGCGAAACCACGATCGTCTGGGATCGCGAGACGGGCCAGCCCGTCTACAACGCGATCGTCTGGCAGGATCGCCGCACGGCCGACTTCTGCGACTCGCTGAAGAAGCAGGGCCTCGAAGCGAAGGTGCGCGCGAAGACCGGCCTGCCGATCGACTCGTACTTCTCCGCGACGAAGATCCGCTGGATCCTCGACAACGTGCCGGGCGCGCGCGACAAGGCGCGCCAGGGCAAGCTCGCGTTCGGCACCGTCGACAGCTGGCTCGTGTGGAACTTCACGAAGCATGAGCTGCACGTGACCGACGTGACCAACGCGTCGCGCACGATGCTGTTCAACATCCATACGCGCGAGTGGGACAGCGAGCTGCTCGAACTGCTCGACATCCCGCGCAGCATGCTGCCCGAAGTGAAGGCGTCGTCGGAAATCTACGGCCACACGAAGACCACCGTGTTCGCATCGAAGATCCCGCTCGCGGGCATCGCCGGCGACCAGCATGCGGCGCTGTTCGGCCAGATGTGCACGACGTCGGGCATGGTGAAGAACACCTACGGCACCGGCTGCTTCCTGATGATGAACACCGGCGACAAGCCGATCGAATCGAAGAACAACCTCGTCACGACGATCGCCTGGCAGATCGGCGACGACGTGCAGTACGCGCTCGAAGGCAGCATCTTCATCGCGGGCGCGGTCGTGCAGTGGCTGCGCGACGGCGTCGGCCTCATCAAGACGGCCGCGGAAATCGAGGCGCTCGCCGCCAGCGTGCCGCATACCGACGGCGTGTATCTCGTGCCGGCCTTCGCCGGCCTCGGCGCGCCGCACTGGAACGCGCGGGCGCGCGGCTCGGTGTTCGGCGTCACGCGCGGCACGAGCGCCGCGCATCTGGCGCGCGCGGCGCTCGATGCGATCGCGTACCAGTCGCTCGACGTGCTGGCCGCGATGGAAGCCGATTCGGGCATTAGCATCGGCGAGCTGCGGGTGGACGGCGGCGCGAGCGCGAACGACCTGCTGATGCAGTTCCAGGCCGACCTGCTCGGCGTCGACGCGGTGCGCCCGCAGATCACCGAGACGACCGCGCTCGGCGCGGCCTACCTCGCGGGCCTCGCGATCGGCTACTGGAAGAACCTCGACGAAGTGCGCGACCAGTGGCAGCTCGATCGCCGCTTCGCACCGTCGATGCCGAAGGAGCAGGTCGAGCAGCGCATGGCCGGCTGGCAGCGGGCGGTGCGCGCCGCGAAGGCATGGGCCGACGACGCCCAGTAATCCGAATCAGTCCGGACGACATACAACAACACTGGCGGACCGCGCGACGCGCGAGTCCGCCGTGACATACGAGAGACAATCATGTCACCTTACATTGCAGAATTCATCGGCACAGCGATCCTCGTGCTGCTCGGCAACGGCGCGGTCGCAAACGTGCTGCTTGCAAAGACCAAGGGCAAAGGCGCGGACCTGATCGTGATCGTGATGGGCTGGGCGATGGCGGTATTCGTCGCGGTCTACGTGACCGCGTCGTTCAGCGGCGCGCACCTGAACCCGATCGTCACGATCAGCCTCGCGCTCGCGGGCAAGTTCGCGTGGTCGAAAGTCGGCGGCTACGTCCTCGCGCAGATGCTCGGCGGGATGGCCGGCGCGTTGCTCGTGTGGCTCGCGTATCGCCAGCACTTCGCGAAGGAAGCCGATGCGGACCTGAAGCTCGCGGTGTTCTGCACGGCACCGGCGATCCGCAGCGTCACGCACAACGTGCTGACCGAAGCGATCTGCACGTTCGTGCTGATCCTCGGCGTGCTGTATCTCGCGTCGCCGCAGGTCGGCCTCGGCGCACTCGACGCGCTGCCCGTCGGCCTGCTGGTGCTCGGCATCGGCATCTCGCTCGGCGGCCCGACCGGCTATGCGATGAGCCCCGCGCGCGACCTGTCGCCGCGCATCATGCATGCGCTGCTGCCGATTCCCGGCAAGCGCGACAGCGACTGGCGCTATGCATGGGTGCCGGTCGTCGGCCCGCTGCTGGGCGGCGCCGCGGCGGCCGGCCTGTATCTGCACCTGCACACCACGATCTGATCGCGGTTTGAACGAAGCGCGCGGCCTGCACTGCCGCGCGCTTCACGCCCCTGCGTCGTTCTACCGGTCATTCACGGCCGTCACCAGCGATTTCAGCTTCACGTCGACGTCCGCGACCGCCGCCGGCGTCACGTCGGTCCCGCGCTCGACCAGCATTCTCGCCACGCGCATGTCCTTCACGAATCCCGCTGCACGGCCGAAGCCGCTCGCCGCGACGAGCCGCGCGCGCGCGTCGAAATGGAAATGGATTTCCGCATCGTCGCCGAGCACGCGCGCGACCGATTGCGTGCCGAGCGCCGGCTCCCCGGCCACCTGCAACTGCGCATCGTATTGATCGGACCAGAACCACGGCGTATCGCGATACGGCTCGCCCGCACCGAGCATGTTGCGGGCGGCGACGTGCGCCTGCGTCTCCGCGCCGTGCCACGTCTCCTGCCGAACCGGCTGGCCCGATAGCGCGCTCGGAAACACCGCGACGTCGCCGGCCGCGTAGATGCCGCGCGCCGACGTCTCGAGCTGCGCATTCACGACGATCCCGCGCTCGACCGCGAGGCCCGCGTCGCGCGCCAGCTCGTCGGCCGGTTCGATGCCGATGCCGGCCACGACCGTGTCGGCGATCAGCGTGTCGCCGTCGTCGAGCACGACGGCCAGCGCCCCGCCCGCGGTCCGCTCGATCGCCACCGGCGTCCGGTTCAGACGAATCGCCACGCCCTGCTCGTCGTGCAGCGCATGCACGCGCGTCGCGATGGCTGCCGGCACCGCGCGGCCGAGCAGTCGCGGCGCCGCATCGAGCACGGTCACGCGGCAGCCGCGCTGCCGCGCCGACGCCGCGACTTCGAGACCGATGAAGCCACCGCCGATCAGCACGATCCGCGCGTCGGGCACGAGCCGCGCGCCGAGCGCCGCCGCATCGTCGAGCGTGCGCAAGGCGAATACCCCGTCGAGCGCCGCGCCCGGGATGGCCAGGCGACGCGCACGGCCGCCCGTGGCCAGCAGCAGCGCGTCGTAGCCGAACACGTGCCCGCCGGACACCCGCACTTCGCGTGCGTGCGGTTCGATGCGCTCGACGGTCGCGACGATCCGTTCGATGCGATCGGCCGCCCAGGCTTGCGCATCGCGCAACCGGCATTGCGCCGCGCTGCGCTCGCCCGTCAGCACGCCCTTCGACAGCGGCGGCCGCTCGTACGGCGGATGCGGCTCCGCGCCGATCAGCACGATGCGCCCGCGCCAGCCGCACGCGCGCAGCTCCTGCGCCGCGCGGCCGCCCGCATGGCCCGCACCGACGATCGCCATCACCCGGTCGCTGTTCATTGCGTCATACCTCGATCAGGATGCGGCCGTCTTCGATCTTCGCGCGGTACGTGCGCAGCTTCTCGCACGCGGGCGCCGACAGCGGCCGGCCGTCGCGCACGTCGAAGCGGCCGTTGTGCTTCGGGCATTCGATCACGTGATCCATCACGAGCCCGTCCGCGAGATGCACCTGCTCGTGCGTGCACAGGCCATCGCTCGCATACACGTGGCCGCCGATCCGGTAGATCGCGTACGTGCGGCCGCCGTGGTCGAAGCGTGCGACGTCTTCATCGTCGATATCGTCGAGCGCGCCGGTGTCGATCCATTGCGTCATGGTGTGTGTCTCCTTCGTCGGGATATTGGATAACGGCTAGGCGCGCGCGGCATCGGGCACCGGCCGCACGACGCAAGCGGACGGGTCGCGCGTCTGCCGGACCAGCGCCGGCACGATCTCCGCGTACGCGGCCAGCGTGCTGCGGTACGGCGGCGGCATGTCGGCCTTCACGGCTTCATGCAGCTTCGGCAACGCATGGAACGGCACCATCGGGAACATGTGGTGCTCGACGTGATAGTTCATGTTCCAGTACAGGAAGCGGAACACCGGATTCATCATCACGGTCCGGCAATTGCGCCGGTGATCGAGCACGTTCTCCGGCATGCCCGCGTGCTGCGTGAGGCCGAAATACAGGTACAGCCACGCGCCGTAGAGGCTCGGCAGCCCGATGTAGAGCAGCGGCAGGATCGTGTGCCAGTAGAGCGCCGCGCCCGTCACGAGTGCGTAGATCGCGAGATGGATGCGCGACTCGCGCACGACCTTCGGCCATTCCGATGCAGGTACGTAGGTGCGTTCCTCGTCGTCGAGCCGGCCGGTGAACGACACTGCGATCATCTTGCGCAGTTCGCCGGCCACGTGCTTCAGCGCGACGACGTTCAGCGCGAGCGTGAGCCAGTCGGTCGGCTTCGGCGCGGCGATTTCCGGATCGCGCCCGACGATCAGCGTATCGGTGTGATGGCGCGCATGGCTCCAGCGCCAGGCAGTCGCGCGGCGGAACACCTGGAACGACGCGACCTGGTACAGCACGTCGTTCATCCAGCGCGTGCGGAACGCGGTGCCGTGCCCGCATTCGTGCCAGCGCGAATCGGCCGGGCTGCAGTACAGCGTGCCGTACACGAAGAATGCGGGGATCGCCCACGTCGAATGCGCGCGCCACGCCAGCCACGCGAGCACGCCGCTGATTGCAATCGCCGCGTACCAGATCAGCGTGTCGCGAATCGCACGCGCATCGCCGCGCTGCATCAACTGCTTCATCAGCGGCCGCGGCACCGCGCAGCGGTACCACGCGGCGTTGACGAGCCCGGCCGCGTGCGCGCGCTCGCCGGCGCCGCCAATCATTCGGTATGCCTGACGGCGCGCCGCCGTGGGTTCGCGTGCCGGGTCGTCGGGTTGGGCCACGTCTGTCTCCTGGGGTTCTTGTGCGGGGGAAGCGCGGCAAGCGCTTCGCCATAGGAACGAAATTAGGCGAGCGGCCGCCCCGCCTCAATCGAAACGTTGACGAAATTTCGCCACCGCTTTAGCGTTCCCGACAACGCCACGCGATCGATGGCGACCCTCACGATGGAGACGACCATGGCAGGTGAATCCGGGCCGCGCTGGCGCAAGCGCACCGCGCGCTTCGACGAGATCGCGGCGCTCGCCGGCGTCAGCACGACCACCGTCGACCGCGTGCTGAACGAGCGCGGCAGCGTCTCCGCGCAGGCGCGCGAACGCGTGGTGGCGGCCGCGCGGCAGCTCGGCGTGCCGCGGCAGCTGCCCGACACGCGGCACGGGCTGATCCACGTCGACGTGCTGCTGCCGGACACCGACGCGCCATTCTTCCGACGCTTGCAGCAGGCGCTGCAGCGCTCGCTGCAGATGCTCGACCGGCGCGTGGTCGTGCACCGGACGATCCTGCCCGCCGCGGACGACGTGCGCGCCGCGACGCTGATCGAACGGCCCGCGTACCGGCGCGCGGCGCTGATCGTCACCGCGCACGACACGGCCCGCGTGCGCGACGCGCTGGCCGGCGCGATCGCGCGGGGCGAGACCGTCGTCACGATGGTCACCGACATCGGCGGCATCGACCGCACGCACTTCGCCGGCATCGACAACTATCGCGCCGGGCGCACGGCCGGCTACTACATCGGCCGCCTCGCGGCGCGCCCCGGCCGCGTGCTGCTGCTCGGCGGGCGCATGGGCTACCGCGCGCACGTCGACCGGATGGCCGGCTGCCGCGACCAGCTCGCCGACGCGTTCGCCGCCGTGCGCTGCGACGACGCGCCGGTCGAGACGCTCGACCAGGACGACCGCTGCTACCGCGCGGTGTCGAAGGCGCTGCAGGCGCACGACGACGTGGTCGCGATCTACAACAGCGGCGCGGGTTCGGCCGGCATCGAAGCGGCGCTGCGCAAGGCCGGCGCGATCGGGCGCGTCGTGTGGATCGGCCACGAGATGATCGACCAGCATCGCGCCTTCATCGAAGCCGGCGCGATGGATCTCGCGATCGACCAGGATCCGGACGGACAGGCGATTTCCGCGCTGCAGCACGTGCTGCATGCATGCGGCATCGTCGAACAACCGCCGCCGGACGATCCGGTCGAATTCCGCGTGTTCTGTCCGGCGAACGTGAGGACGAGCGCGTACCTGCAGCCGTGAATCGCGCCGCGCGGCGGGCCGCGTGCTCGCGGCGAAAAAATCGACCGTCGCGTTGGCGATTTTTCGCCAACGTTTGTCATGCGGGTCGCGCCGCGCCTCCGTACATTGGTCAGCCATCGATAACCGACAACGGACAGGAGACGATGGCTGAACCGATCCTCATCGGCGTGAACCTCGACGGCGTGCTCGAACACGACGGGCTGCCGGCGCCAACGCCCGCCGAACGCTTTCGGATGATCGCCGGCGCCGGCGTGTTCGATTACATCGAAAAGAACCCGGTACGCGGCGAGGACCTGTCGCCGTATTTCGCGCTGGTCGACCGCCACGCGCTGCCGATTCGCGTGATCGGCGGCATCTGGTGCGCGGGCCGCGACGAAGCGCATGTCGCCGAGATCCTCGCGGCGGGCGCGCGCTTCGGCAGCACGGTGCTCAACTGCCAGCTGTTCGCGCATCACGCGGACGGCCATCCGCTGTCGGACCGCGAAGTCGCCGATTTCTACCTGCGCGCCTACGCATCGGGCGAGCCGGTCGGCTGCCTGCCGAGCCTCGAAGTGCACGTCGACATGTGGAGCGAGGATGTCGCCCGCGTGGCGCGCGTCGCGCGGCTGGTCGAGCAGGCCGGCGCGCCGTTCCGGATCACGCTCGATCATTCGCATCTGCTGTTCAAGATCGGCAACCGCGCCGAGCTCGACGCGTCGGGGCTGCGCGAATCGGCCGACGGCGGCTGCGCGATGCTCGACCCGGCGTCGCCCGCCGCGATCTACACCGACTGGATCGCGCGCGGCTGGGTCCGGCATGCGCATGCGCGCAGCGTGACGCCGAACAATCCCGCCAACCGCTGGATGCGCCGCGCGGACGGCCGGCCCGGGCGCGGTATCCAGTACCCGTTCGTCGAACCCGCGCCGGGCGCCTATCACGGCGAATGGCGTGCGGCGTCGCTCGATCCGTGGAAAGCCGCGCTGCGCCAGTTGCTGCACGCGCAAGCGCAGGCCGAGGTTCACGCTCCCGCTCCCGCGCAGCCGGCACGACTCGAGCAGATCAGCTGCGAGTTCATCCCGTTTCCCGACTACGGCGGCGGCGCACGCTATTCGATCTTCGACAACAACGTCGCGTGCGCGCAATGGCTGCGCGACACGTGGCAAGCATTCGCCGCGCATGCCGGCACCTGATTCGCCCCCCACGCCCCACTCAAGCTCCAAGGACAGAACGATGACGCAAGCCTGCCACTTTTCGCTGAACCGGATGAGCGCGCCGCGCTTGCCGCTCGACCGCTACGTCGCGCTGTGCCGGCGCCTCGGTGTCGACACGATCGAGATCCGCAACGATCTCGACGGCGTCGAGCTCGCCGACGGCACGCCGGCCGCCGCCGTGCGCGCAACCGCCGAGGCCGGCGGCGTGACGATTCTGACGATCAACGCGCTGCAGCGCTTCGAGCAGTGGAACGCCGAGCGCGCGGACGAGGCGACCGCGCTGGCCGACTACGCGGCGCAATGCGGCGCGCGTGCGCTGGTGCTGTGCCCGACCAACAGCCGCGCCGACACGCGCAGCGCGGACGCCCGCCACGCGGATCTCGTGACGGCGCTGCAGGCGCTGAAGCCGATCCTCGCGGCCCGCGGCCTGCTCGGCTTCATCGAGCCGCTCGGTTTCGAGGAATGCGCGCTGCGCCGCAAGTCGGACGCGGTAAAGGGCATCTACGCGGCGGCGGGCGAGCCGGTGTTCCGGCTCGTGCACGACACGTTCCACCATCATCTCGCCGGCGAGGACATCTTCTTCCCGAACCTGACGGGCCTCGTGCACATCTCGGGCGTCGAGGAAGCCGACCTGCCGATCGAGCGGATGCGCGACGGCCACCGCGTGCTGGTCGGCGGCGCCGACCGGCTCGGCAACATCCCGCAACTGCGCGAGCTGCTCGCGCGCGGCTACCGCGGCGCGCTGTCGTTCGAGCCGTTCGCGAGCGAGATCGCCGAAGCCGACGACATCGAAGACCGGCTGCGGGCGAGCATCGACTACGTGCGCGGCGCACTGGCGGATCGCTGAGCGCATCGGCAAGACAACGCAATCCACCGGAGAACGGAATGATCGAATTCGCTTTGTTCGGCGCGGGCCGCATCGGCAAGATCCACGCGGCGAATCTCGCGCGCCAGCCGGGCGCGAAACTGACATACGTGATCGACCGGCACGCGCCGTCGGCGGAAGCGCTCGCCCGCATGCACGGCGCGCAGGTCGCCGACGTCGAGCGCGCGCTCGGCGACGCGTCGGTGCAGGCTGTCGTGATCGCGTCGAGCACCGACACGCACGCGGATCTCATCGTCGCCGCCGCGAACGCGGGCAAGGCGGTGTTCTGCGAGAAACCGGTCGACCTCACCGTCGAACGCTCGCGTGCATGCGCGGACGTCGTGCGGCGCGCCGGCGTGACCTGCATGATCGGCTTTCAGCGCCGCTTCGACCCGACCTTCGCGGCGCTGAAGGCGCGCGTCGAGCGCGGCGAGATCGGCGCGCCGGAAATGCTGGTCGTCACGAGCCGCGATCCGGGCGCGCCGCCCGCCGACTACATTCGCAGCTCGGGCGGCATTTTCAAGGACATGCTGATCCACGACTTCGACGTGTTCCGCTGGATCCTCGGCGACGAAGCGCAGACGCTGCACGCGACGGGCAGTTGCCTGACCGATCCGGCCGTGCACGACGCGGGCGACATCGATTCGACCGCCGTGACGATCCGCACGCGGCGCGGGTTGCTGTGCCAGATCAACACGTCGCGGCGCGCGGCCTACGGTTACGACCAGCGCTTCGAGCTGCTCGGCAGCCAAGGGATGCTGCAGGCCGGCAACGTGCGGCCGACCGAGGTGAGCGCCTGGCTCGCGGGCGGCATCGCGACGGACGTGCCGGAGCCGTTCTTCCTCGAACGCTACCGGCACGCGTACGCGGCCGAGATCGCGCACTTCGTCGACGCGCTGCGCGACGGCACGCCGGTCCGGACGACGATCGACGACGGGCTCGCCGCGCTCGAGCTGGCCGAAGCCGCGATGACGTCGTGGAAAACGGGGCGCGTGATCGCGCTGTGACGCCGTGAACGGCGGCGGCCCGCGCAACCGGGTCGCCGCAGCCGCACGACCGGCGGCACTCGGGCACGCGTTGCCGCAGTAGCACGGCCGCATCGGGCAAATTTGCCGCCACGTCGCGCGGCAGGCGCATGAAAGCACGTATGATGGCGAATCGATCGGCGTCGCCGATATCCCGCGTTTTCATCACCATGCTCGATCACCTCATCTGCGACTGCGACGGCGTGCTCGTCGACAGCGAAGTCATCGCCGACCGCGTGCTGCTCGACACGCTGTCCGCCACGTTCCCCAACCTCGATTTCGAAGCCGCCGCGAAGTCGGCATTCGGCCAGCAGACGTCGCGCTTCCTCACCGGCATCGAATCCCGCTTCGGCATCGAGATGCCCGCCAACTTCATCGAGACCATCGAGCACAACATCGAAATCGCGCTCGCGCAATCGCTCGCACCGATCAGCGGCGTGCGCGACGCATTGCTGAAGGTCACGCTGCCGGCCGCCGTCGTGTCGAACAGCCGGCTCGTGCGCGTGCGCAATTCGCTGAAGCGCGCGTCGCTCACCGAGATCTTCGGCGAGCGCGTGTTCAGTTCCGAACAGGTCGCGCGGCCGAAGCCCTACCCCGACGTCTACCTGCATGCGGCGCACACGCTCGGCGTCGAGCCGGCGCGCTGCGTCGTCGTCGAGGACAGCATCTCGGGGCTGAATGCCGCGCGGGCGGCCGGGATGAAGACGATCGCGTTCGTCGGCGCGAGCCACATCCCCGACAACTACGCGGACGCGCTGCGCGCGATGGGCATCACGCGGATCATGCGCCGGATGGACGAACTGCCGGCGCTCGTCGAAGCCGGCATGCGCGGCGAATTCGGCGACGTGCAGTCCTGATCGTCATTCGGGCCGGACCGGGTCGATCCGGCCATGCCGCGGGCGCGCGTACGCGCCCGCCTTCCTTCGCTCAGGCCGGCTCGCAGCAGCGTTCGCGCGCCGCGGCCAGCGCCTCGCGGAACTCGACGAGTTCCGCGATCGTCAGCATCGGCAGCCCGTGCCGCTGCGCGAAGCGCTCGACATCGTCGCCGCGCGTCATCGTGCCGTCCGGATTCATCAGCTCGCACAGTACGCCGGCCGGCTTCAGGCCCGCGAGGATCGACAGGTCGACCGTGCCTTCGGTATGACCGCGGCGCGCCAGCACGCCGCCCGGTTGCGCACGCAACGGAAACACGTGGCCGGGGCGCACGATGTCGTGCGGCTTCGCGCCGTCGGCGATCGCCGCGCGGATCGTCGTCACGCGATCGGCGGCCGACACCCCGGTATGCACGCCTTCGCGCGCCTCGATCGAGACGGTGAACGCGGTGCCGTTGCGGCTTTCGTTGGTCTGCACCATCGGCGGCAGCTCGAGCGCGCGCACCGTGTCGTCGGTCAGGCACAGGCAGACGATGCCGCTGCACTCGCGGATCAACAGCGCCATCGTCTCGGGCGTGATGCGCTCGGCGGCGACGATCAGGTCGGCTTCGTTCTCGCGGTCGTGGTCGTCCTGCAGCACGACCGCGCGGCCTGCGCGCATCGCGTCGAGCGCAGCGGCGATGCGCGGCGGCACCGGTTCGGAATCCAGCAACGGGAGATCGGCAAAGGCGTCGGCAGGCGCCGACGAAACGGACATCAAGGACATGTGAAACGCTCCTCGCAAATACGATTTGGGCGAAAAACGTTTCAGGGCATTGCAAACAGACAGAACGACAACCCGCTTCGCACGCAGCGCGAAGCGGCCCTGACGGACATGACTATCTGCACATCTTCTCTCATCCGGACTGTGACCGTCGGCTCTGGCATTCGACCAGATCTGCTGACCCCGCGCGGATGCGCGGGCGCTCGCGGGCTCGCCGGCTTACGCCAGCCTACCGCCGGTGGGGAATTTCGCCCCGCCCTGAAGACGCACTGATTGCCGGACGGGAACGCCCCGTCACCGGCGGGCCAAGCATACAACAGCCGCGCGCGACGCGCAGCCCACTACCGGTAAAACCTTACTGACGACCCTGTCTAACGGCATCGTCCGAACGGCCGACGCACCCGCCCGCGATCCCGCGAGAATCCGGGAGCGCAGTCGCGCCGCGCGCACCCGCGCGATCAGTTGGCGGCCGCCGTGTGCGCCGCGTCGGGCACAAGCCAGCGCGGCGGCACCTCGGGGCTCACCGTCACGCGAAACGCCCGCGCTTCGCTGTCGCCCGGGTTGCGCAGGCTGTACGGCTGGTCGGCATCGAACACGATCGCGTCGCCGGTTGCGAGCAACTGGCGGCGATCGTGCACGCTGACTTCGAGCGTGCCTTCGCTGACGACGAGGTTGACCGTCGTGCCGGGGGCGCGACGCGCGCCGGGCTCCGTATGCAGCGGCGCGATGCGCAGCTCGTGGAATTCGGCCGCGGCCGGCTCGCCTTCCGGATACAGCGCACGCGCCGAGAAACGGCCGTTCGAGCTGACGACGCGGGACGCGCGCTCGGCCGCCAGGTGCTCGAAACCGTTCACCGCGTGGCGCCGCAGGAACGCGGCGACCGACACCTTCAGCGCCGCGGCGATCTTGCAGAGCACCTTGATCGACGGCACGCTGCGCGCCGATTCGATCTGCGCGAGCATCGCGCGCGACACGCCGGACAGCCGCGCGAGCGCATCGAGCGACAGTTGCCGCTCGGCGCGCAAGCGCGCGAGGTTCACGCCGACGACCTGCTCGAGCACGTCGAGCGACGCGGACGCGCGCAGGTCGGCGGCATGGCCGGACTCGAAGGAAGACACGTCGCGCACGAGCGCCAGGGATGAAGACATAGCATTGCCTCCGGGCCGCCGCGCGGCCCTGCGTAGGGGGTAAGCCGGAATCGGAATCGGGTTGCGCCGGTCATTGGCGCGTATCGAGACGCTATCACCCGGCCTGGCACGGGCAAACGAAGTTATCTTCACACCGTTATCAGCATCGCGGAGGAATGCGTTTCTCGCGAACCTTTTCCTGCCGCTATGGCGTCGCCGTCGGCGCGCCGGGGCCGACGCTCACTGCGCCGCCGGCGCGGCGCCGCGGGCCGGGCCGCGCGCGTCGAGCCGCATCGCGAGCCACGTGACGATCAGCGCCGCGAACGTCACCGCGACCGCGACCCACGGCAGCGCATCGAGCGCGAAGCCGTGTTCCAGCGCGAGGCCGCCGAGCCACGCACCGCCCGCATTGCCGACGTTGAACGCGCCGATGTTCAGCGTCGACGCGAGATGCGGCGCGCTCGCGGCCTTCTCGACCACGCGCGCCTGCAGCGGCGGCACCGTCGCGAACGCGGCGATCCCCCAGACGAATACGGTGACGGCCGCCGCGACCGGCAGGTGGCTCGTCTTCGCGAACACGGCCATCACGGCCATCAGCGCGACGAGGATCGCGATCAGCGACGGCATCAGCGCGCGGTCGGCGAGCTTGCCGCCGATCGTATTGCCGATCGTCAGCCCCGCGCCGAACAGCACGAGGATCAGCGCGACCGCGCGCGGCGAGTAGCCCGACACGGTCTCGAGAATCGGCGCGATGTACGTGAACACCACGAACACGCCGCCGAAGCCGAGCACGGTCATCAGCAGCGCGAGCCACACCTGCGGCTCCTTCAGCACGCGCACTTCGTGGCCGAGGCCGACCGGCCCGCTGTCGTGGCGGTTCGGCACCAGCGCGGCCACGCCGCCGAGCGCCAGCACGCCGAGCGCGGCGACGATCCAGAACGACGCGCGCCAGCCGAGCAACTGGCCGACGAACGTGCCGAACGGCACGCCGAGCACGTTCGACAGCGTGAGTCCGGTAAACATCAGCGCGATCGCGCTCGCGCGCTTGTCGGCCGGCACGAGCGACGCGGCGACCACCGCACCGATGCCGAAGAACGAACCGTGCGCGAACGACGTGACGACGCGCGCGACCATCAGCATCGCGTAGCCGGACGCGGTCGCGCACAGCACGTTGCCGACGATGAAGATCGCCATCAGCAACTGCAGCGCAGCCTTGCGCGGCATGCGGCTCGTCAGCACCGCGAGCAGCGGCGCGCCGACCGCGACGCCGAGCGCGTAGCCGGTGACGAGCAGGCCGGCCGACGGCAGCGACACGGCCAGGTCGTGCGCAACTTCGGGCAGCAAGCCCATGATGATGAATTCGGTGGTGCCGATGGCGAAGGCGCTGATCGCGAGCGCCAGTAACGGAATGGGCATGACGTTCTCCGGAAGGCGGCGGCCGCGGCGCCCGATCGGTGCCGCACCGCACAAAAAAGCGGGGTGTGCGCGCATTGTCCCGAAGACGCCTATATTTGATAATTGGCGTGGCATTTGAACCATTTTCAAATATTTCTGGAAAATCGCATGGACCGACTGGGCGACATCCGGCTGTTCGTCGAGGCGGCGGAGCTGGGCAGCCTGTCCGCCGCCGGGCGCAAGCTGAACCTCACGCCGGCCGCCGCGAGCGCGCGGCTCGCGAAGCTCGAGGCGAAGATCGCGACGCGGCTGTTCGAACGCTCGACGCGGCAATTGCGGCTCACCGACGAAGGCAAGCTGTACCTGAACTGCTGCCGCCAGGCGCTGCAGGCGCTCGACGACGCGGACGCGATGCTGCAGGAAGGCCGCAATGTCGTGAGCGGCAAGGTGCGGCTGTCGTCGACGTCCGATTTCGGCCGCCATCAGTTGCTCGACTGGCTCCACGAATTCACGACGCTGCATCCGGGCGTCACGTTCTCGCTGACGGCGTCCGATTCGTCGTCGAACCTGTGGCAGGACGAGATCGACCTCGCGATCCGCTTCGCCGCGCCGCCCGACGGCGCGCTGATCGCCCGCCGGCTCGCGACCAACCGGCGCGTGCTGTGCGCGGCGCCGTCGTTCGTCGAGCGCCATGGCGTGCCGGCCGATCCGCACGATCTGGCCCGCTTTCCGTGCAACGTGATCACGATCGCGTCCGGCCCGATGAACACCTGGCACTTCACGCGCGGCGACGAAGTGCAGATCCACACGGTGCCCGTGTCGACGGCGTTCGAGACCAACGACGGCGGGCTCACGCGCGAATGGACGCTGCGCGGCCACGGCATTGCGCTGAAGTCGCTGTGGGACATCGCCGACGACGTCCGCGCGGGCCGGCTGCGCGTGCTGCTGCCCGAGTGGCGGCACCAGGACGCGCCGCTGCACGCGATCTATCACAGCAAGCGCTACATGGCGCCGCGCGTGCGCGTGCTGCTCGACTTTCTCGCCGAACGCTTCGCGCGCGAGGAAGCCGCGCTCGACGACCTGCTGAACGCGTGTCGCTGACGGCCGGGCCGTCACCACTCCGGGGTCGGAACGCGAAAACCGGCGTCGCGCGCCCGCAACCGGCCGCCCGTCCGTCTTGGCATGGAAAGCTATAATGGAAGGCTTTCCCGACGGCCTTTCCTGTCCGTGCGCGCGATTCGCGTGCCGCGCACGGCCGTCCCGACTCACCCTTGACGACGCCCCCAGGTCAACCACTGCGAACGGCGAATCCCCATGACCAAGAAAGTTTACGTAAAGACCTTCGGCTGCCAGATGAACGAGTACGACTCGGACAAGATGGTGGACGTGCTCAACGCGGCCGAAGGCCTCGAAAAGACCGACACGCCGGAAGACGCGGACATCATCCTGTTCAACACGTGCTCGGTGCGTGAAAAGGCGCAGGAAAAGGTGTTCTCCGATCTCGGCCGCGTGCGCGAGCTGAAGGAAGCGAAGCCCGGCCTGCTGATCGGCGTCGGCGGCTGCGTCGCGAGCCAGGAAGGCGCGTCGATCGTGTCGCGCGCGCCGTACGTCGACCTCGTGTTCGGCCCGCAGACCCTGCACCGCCTGCCGCAGATGATCGACGCGCGCCGCGCGAGCGGCCGCGCGCAGGTCGACATCACGTTCCCCGAAATCGAGAAGTTCGACCACCTGCCGCCCGCGCGCGTCGAGGGGCCGAGCGCGTTCGTGTCGATCATGGAAGGCTGCTCGAAGTACTGCAGCTACTGCGTGGTGCCGTACACGCGCGGCGATGAAGTGTCGCGCCCGCTCGACGACGTGCTGACCGAAGTGGCCGGCCTCGCCGACCAGGGCGTGCGCGAAGTCACGCTGCTCGGCCAGAACGTGAACGCCTACCGCGGCGCGCTGGCGGCCGGCTCGTCCGAGATCGCCGATTTCGCGACGCTGATCGAATACGTCGCCGACATCCCCGGCATCGAGCGGATCCGCTACACGACGTCGCATCCGAAGGAATTCACGCAGCGCCTGATCGACACCTACGCGAAGGTGCCGAAGCTCGTGAACCACCTGCACCTGCCGGTCCAGCACGGTTCCGACCGCATCCTGATGGCGATGAAGCGCGGCTACACGGTGCTCGAATACAAGTCGGTGATCCGCAAGCTGCGCGCGATCCGCCCCGACCTGTCGCTGTCGACCGACATGATCGTCGGCTTCCCCGGCGAGACCGAGGACGATTTCGACAAGATGATGGCGCTCGTGCACGAGATGGGCTACGACACCAGCTTCTCGTTCATCTACAGCCCGCGCCCCGGCACGCCGGCCGCGAACCTCGCCGACGACACGCCGCGCGACGTGAAGCTCAAACGCCTGCAACATCTGCAGGCGACGATCGAGGAGAACGTCGCGCGCATCAGCCAGTCGATGGTCGGGAAGGTCGAGCGGATCCTCGTCGAGGGCCCGTCGCGCAAGGACCCGAACGAACTCGCGGGCCGCACCGAGAACAACCGGGTCGTGAATTTCCCGGCGCCGCTCGCGTCGCACCCGCGCCTGATCGGCCAGATGATCGACGTGAAGATCAACCATGCGTACCCGCACTCGCTGCGCGGCGAGCTCGTGATCGTCAGCGACGACGCGAGCGCGGCCACCCACTGATTGACGCCCGACAGGAGCCCGACGCTACTTTGAAGACCGTCCAAGCACTGGAATTCACCGCCCCGCGCGACGACAACGCGCGCCTCGCCAACCTCTGCGGCCCGCTCGACGAGAACCTGCGGCAGATCGAACAGGCGCTCGACGTCACGCTCGCGCGGCGCGGCCACCGGATCACGATCCGCGGGCGCGGCGCCAAGCTCGCGCTCGCCGCGCTCGAAAACTTCTACAACCGCGCGCGCGATCCGCTGTCGGTCGACGACATCCAGCTCGCGCTGGTCGAGGTGCGCCACACGGCCGGCAACGGCCGCCAGGACACGCTCGACGTGCGCTTTCGCGGCGACCCCGATCATCCGTTCGACGAACCGGTCGTGCAGCTCGACGCGGACGCGCCGGACGAAGAGCCGGCGCCGAAGCTCTACACGCGGCGCGCCGACCTGCGCGGCCGCACGCCCGCCCAGCGCGAATACCTGAAGCAGATCCTGTCGCACGACGTGACGTTCGGCATCGGGCCGGCCGGCACCGGCAAGACCTACCTCGCGGTCGCGTGCGCGGTCGACGCGCTCGAGCGCGACCAGGTCAAGCGGATCGTGCTGACGCGCCCGGCCGTCGAGGCCGGCGAGCGGCTCGGCTTCCTGCCCGGCGATCTCGCGCAGAAGGTCGACCCGTACCTGCGTCCGCTGTACGACGCGCTGTACGACCTGCTCGGCTTCGACAAGACGGCCAAGATGTTCGAGCGCCAGATGATCGAGATCGCGCCGCTCGCGTACATGCGCGGCCGCACGCTGAACCACGCGTTCATCATCCTCGACGAGGCGCAGAACACGACGCCCGAGCAGATGAAGATGTTCCTCACGCGGATCGGCTTCGGCTCGAAGGCGGTCGTGACGGGCGACACGAGCCAGGTCGACCTGCCGCGCGGCCACAAGAGCGGCCTCGTCGAGGCGCAGCAGGTGCTCGGCGGCGTGCGCGGCATCGCGCTCACCCGCTTCACGAGCGCGGACGTGGTGCGCCATCCGCTCGTCGCGCGCATCGTCGAGGCGTACGACGAATTCCACGCGCAGCACCAGGACGGCTGAGCGGCGGCGCGCGTGCGCTGCCCCAGGCCTGCCGGCCCGGCCCGCCGTCATGGCGCGCCGGGCTTTTTTTCACCCGCGCGCAGCCCGGCCGAATTCGGGCGCGATCGGCCGTTTGGTGTATCCTCAACGCGTCCCAATCGCCGCACGCGTCATGAAATCCTCCCGTTCCCGCAAGTCCGGTCGCGCCCAGTCCGCCGCGTCCGAATCCCCCCGCCTTTCGCTGTTCGACGCGAAGGGCAAAGCCCGCACCGTCAACGCGCAAGGGCTGCGGATCGACTTCCCGGACGGCCGCAGCCTGATGTTCGACCTGTCGGGCAGCTCGGGCGACGCGGCCGTCGCGATCGTCGCGCAGCACAACGATCCGGCGATGCGCGCGAAGCTCGCGCTGCAACCCGAGCATTACGACAGCGTGACGCTGCACGTCGGCGCCGAGTTCGCGCCGCGCGAGGACGATCCGGAAGACGAGCCGCGCGCGCTGGAACTCGACCTGTCGGTGCAGTACGGCGACGAGATCACGAGCGACGTGCGCAAGACGCTCCCCAAGCGCAAGCTGATCGCCGAATGGCTCGAGCCGGCGCTGTTCGCGAGCGCGCAGCTCACCGTGCGCTTCGTCGGCGAGAACGAAGGCCGTACGCTGAACGCCGGCTACCGCCACAAGGACTATCCGACCAACGTGCTGACCTTCGCGTACGACGCGGCGCCCGACGGCACCGTGATCGGCGACCTGGTGCTGTGCTGCCCGGTGGTCGAGAAGGAAGCGCACGACCAGGGCAAGCCGCTCATGGCCCATTACGCGCACCTGCTGGTGCACGGCGCGCTGCACGCGCAGGGCTACGACCACGAGACCAGCGACGAGGACGCGGCCGAAATGGAAGCGCTCGAAGTCGACATCCTCGCTAAACTGGGTTTCCCGAACCCGTACCAGTAAGCCGTCCGCCCGATGCGTAACGCCGCGATGCTGCCGCCCGCCTACCCGCCGTCGATCGGCGAAGGCCGTCTGCTGACGGAAGACGAGCTCGCGGCGTCGCTCGCGCATACGATGCGCGACTGGGACGGCCGGCAGGATCTGTGGCTGTTCGGCTATGGCTCGCTGATCTGGAACCCCGGGCTGCCGACCGTCGCCGCCGTACGCGGCAAGGTGCACGGCTATCACCGCGGGCTCTACCTGTGGTCGCGCGTGAACCGCGGCACCCCCGAACGGCCGGGCCTCGTGCTCGCGCTCGATCGCGGCGGCTCGTGCTCGGGCATCGCGTTCCGGCTCTCCGGCCCGACCGCGCAGCCGCATCTCGAGACGCTGTGGAAGCGCGAGATGCCGATGGGCTCGTACCGGCCCGCGTGGCTGCCGTGCTCGCTCGAGACCGGCGAACGCGTGAACGCGCTCGCGTTCGTGATGCGCCGCGATGCACCGACCTATACGGGCAAGCTGACCGATCCCGTCGTGAAGGAAGTGTTCAGTTGCGCGGCCGGCCGCTACGGCACGACGCTCGACTACGTGAGCCGCACGGTCGACGCGCTGCGCGCGAGCGGCATCCCCGACCGCGCGCTGGAAGGGCTGCTGGCGCGATGCCGGTGATGCGACACCACGCCGCCCGCGCATCCGAACGAGGACATCCCCGATGAAACCGTCAAACTGGTCGCGCGGCAGGATCGCCGCGCTGCTCGTCGCCGCGAGCGTCGCGCTGTCCGGCTGCGGAATCCTCGGCTGCGGCGGCGCCGCGACCAACGGCGCGGCCGCCGGCGGCTGCTCGGCCGGCATGCGGTTCTGAACCGCGCGCCGGCGGCGCCCGCCTGCGGCAGAATGCCGCGCTCACGACCGATGTCCCGCGTCGGGCCGCGCCGCCCTTGCCGCCGCCGTTTTTTTGCCGCCGCGCCCCGCCGACTCTTTCTGCGCTAGGATGGACCCGAGGACGATGTCGCGCCCGGCGCGGCCGTCCGCGAGCGGGCCCGCGCGAGCCGCCCATCCTGGCCGTGCGGCCGGGGTGACACGGTCGCGTCGTGCCCTTGGTGTATCCTTGCCTACTCCGTGACCGCGCGCCCCGGCATGACCCGGGCGCACCACCATGAACGATTCGTATCCCAGTCGTAAGTCAACCGACAAACCGCAAGAAAAGCGCTCGCTGCTCGAGCGCCTGACCGACTTCATCTCGCCCGAGCCCGAATCCCGCGGCGAGCTGCTGGAAATCCTCCAGGACGCCCACGAACGCAACCTGATCGACGCCGATTCGCTGTCGATGATCGAAGGCGTGTTCCAGGTATCCGATCTGTGCGCCCGCGACATCATGGTGCCGCGCGCGCAGATGGACGCGATCAACATCGCCGACAAGCCCGAGGATTTCATCCCGTTCGTCCTCGAAAAGGCGCACTCGCGCTACCCCGTGTACGAGGAGAACCGCGACAACGTGATCGGCGTGCTGCTCGCGAAGGACCTGCTGCGCTTCTACGCCGAGGAAGAGTTCGACGTGCGCGGGATGCTGCGCCCGGCCGTGTTCATTCCGGAATCGAAGCGCCTGAACGTGCTGCTGCACGACTTCCGCGTGAACCGCAACCACCTGGCGATCGTCGTCGACGAATACGGCGGCGTCGCGGGCCTGATCACGATCGAGGACGTGCTCGAACAGATCGTCGGCGACATCGAGGACGAATACGACTTCGACGAGGAAGCCGGCAACATCATCGCGGGGCCGGACGGCCGCTACCGCGTGCGTGCGCTCACCGAGATCGAACAGTTCAACGAGGTGTTCGGCACCGATTTCCCCGACGACGAAGTCGACACGATCGGCGGGCTGATCACCCATCATTTCGGACGCGTGCCGCACCGCGGCGAGAAGCTGCAGCTCGGCAACCTCGCGTTCGAAATCCAGCGCGGCGATGCGCGCCAGGTTCATGTGCTGCTGGTGCGCCGCAACCCGCTCGCCAGCCGTCGCGCCGAAACCTCGCACGAAGACTGACCGTTCCGCGCCAGCCGCGCCTCCTTCAACCGCTCGCCCACTTCCGCTTCACATGGACGATCCGATCCCGTCCCGCCCGGCTGGCGGCCTTCTCGCGCCGGCCCCCGGCCGCGCGCTGCCGCGCTGGCATTATCCGGCCGCGCTGCTCGCCGGCGCCGCCAATACGCTCAGCTTCGCGCCCACGCCGCACGGCGGCTGGCTGCAGCTCGTCGTATTCGTCTGGTTTTTCGCACAGCTGACGCGCACGTCGAGCTGGCGCGGTGCCGCGCTCACCGGCGGCGCGTTCGGCTTCGGCAACTTCATCAGCGGCGTCTGGTGGCTCTACATCAGCATGCACGTGTACGGCGAGATGGCCGCGCCGCTCGCGGGCGGCGCGCTCGTGCTGTTCTCGCTGTACCTGTCGCTGTACCCGGCGTTCTCGGCCGGGCTGTGGTCGTTCTGCGCGGGCCATGCGTGGCATCGCCGCGCGCCCGACCCGCGGCCGTTCTCGCCGACCTGGCACGGTGCGTTTGCGTTCGCGAGCGCGTGGGCGCTCGGCGAATGGCTGCGCGGCACCGTGTTCACCGGCTTTCCGTGGCTCGGCAGCGGCTACCCGCAGGTCGACGGCCCGTTCGCCGGCTTTGCGCCGGTGGTCGGCGTGTACGGGATCGCGTGGGTGCTCGCGCTGTTCGCCGCACTGGTCGTGCAGGCGCTCGTCGCCGCGCGTCCGTCGCCCGTGCGTGACAACGGAGCCGGTGCATCCGGCGGCAACGCCCGCGTGCGCGTCGCCGCGCCGGCCGGCATCGCCGTCGCACTCGTCGCGGCCGGCCTCGGACTGTCGCAGGTCACCTGGACCGTGCCCGCGAACGCGCCGCTCACCGTGCGGCTGCTGCAGGGCAACGTGAAGCAGGACATCAAGTTCGAGCAGGAAGGCATCGACGCAGCGATCAAGATGTATCAGCAGATGATCGTCGAGAAACCGGCCGACCTGATCGTCACGCCCGAGACCGCGATCGCGGTGATGATCCAGGAGCTGCCCGAACCGTTCGCGGTCGCGATCCGCAAGTTCAGCGACACGACCGGCTCGGCCGTGCTGTTCGGCGCGGTCGGCGCGTCGGTGACCGAGGACGGCCACTACGTCGACTACACGAACAGCCTGTACGGCGTGACGCCGAACTCGCGCGACATCTATCACTACGACAAGCACCACCTCGTGCCCTTCGGCGAGTTCATTCCGTGGGGCTTCCGGTGGTTCGTCGACCTGATGAAGATGCCGCTCGGCGACTTCGCGCGCGGCGCGCCCGTGCAGAAGCCGTTCCTCGTGCACAACCAGCCGGTGATGGCCGACATCTGCTACGAGGACTTGTTCGGCGAGGAAATCGCCGCGACGATCCGCGACAACCCGCAGCCGCCGGGCGTGCTCGTCAACGTCACGAACCTCGCGTGGTTCGGCGACACGATCGCGCTCGACCAGCACCTGCAGATCGCCCGGATGCGCTCGCTCGAAACGGGCCGGCCGATGCTGCGCTCGACCAACACCGGGATGACGGCCGCGATCGACGCGCACGGCCGCGTGCTCGGCCAGTTGAAGCCGTTCACGATCGGCTCGCTCGACGTGCGGATCGAAGGCACGAGCGGCTTCACGCCGTACGTGACGAGCGGCAACAATATCGTGCTCGCGGTGTCGCTCGTGTTGCTCGCGTTCGGCTTCACGTTCGGGCCCGGGCTGCGGCGACGCAACGGCCGCAAGCCCGGCGACGACGAAGCGGCATGATGCAGCGGGCCGCTGCCGCGCGCGGCGGCCCGTGACCACGAACCGGCCGGCCGCTCAGGCGGGCCGGGACGATCAGTTCGATCGATCCTGTTGCGCCGGCTGCGCGGCAAGGCCGCGCAGATCGCGGCTCACTTCCTCCATCACCGGCGCCCACGCGCCGAACGTCGGCTGCCGGTACAACGTCGCGGTCGGATACCACGGGCTGTCCGCGCGATCGAGCAGCCACGGCCAGTGCGGATTCACGTCGAGCAGCACCCAGGTGCGCGCACCGAGCGCGCCGGCCAGGTGCGCGACCGACGTGCACACGGTGATCACGAGATCGAGCGCGCCGATGAACGCGGCCGTATCGTCGAAGCTCTTCAACTCGGCCGTGTAGTCGTCGATCGCAAAGCCCGCCGCGCGCGCGGCGGCGACATCCGCATCCGCACCCGGCTGCAGCGAATAGAACGCGACGCCGTCGATGCCGCGAAACGCGTCGGCATAGCGCTCGAGCCCGACGCGCCGGAACGGATTGCGCTGATGGCCCGCGCTGCCCGTCCACACGAGCCCGACCTTCAGCCGGCCATCGCCCGCGAGCCGCGCGCGCCATGCATCACGTGCGCGTGGTTCGGCCCGCAGGTAAGGCACCGACGCGGCGAGCGTCGACGCCTCCATCCCGAGCATCAGCGGCAGGCCGATCAGCGGCACTTCGTAATCGAATGCCGGCAGCGCGTCGATGCCGCCGCCCGCGCCGAACACGTCCGCGTGCGCGCCGAGACTGCGCTGCATCAGCGTGCCGAGCGCCGGAAACGTATTCCACGCGAGCCGGCCGCCTTCGCGATGCACGCGTTCGGCGAGCGGCACGACGAAGCGGCAGAACTGCAGCACGTCGCCGAGCCCCTGCTCGCCCCACACCAGCAGCGTCTTGCCGGCGAGCGGCTCGCCCTGCCAGCGCGGGCCCGGCAGCGCCGGCCGGCGGCCGCGCAACTCGCCCGCGCCGTCCCAGCGCGCCTCGTGGCCACGCCAACCGGCCGCGTGGTTGCCACGCACCAGCTGGATGATCGCGAGATTGAAGCGGAACGACGCATCGTCGGGCGCGAGTTCGCAGGCGCGCGCCGCATGGCGCTCGGCCTCGTCCCAGCGCTGCGCCTCCTTCATCGCCATCGCGACGTTGTTCATCGCGAGCGCGTTGTCGGGCGCGAGCTCGACGAGCCGCGCGGCGCACGCGAGCGCACCGTCCAGGTCGTGCGTCGCGATCCGCGCGACGACGAGGTTGATCCATGCCTGCACGTCCCGCGGATCGTGCTGCACGGCCGCGTCGAGCAACGCGATCTCTTCCGCGCGATCGGCGCCCGACAAGCGCAGCGCGATCGCGAGGTTGTTGCGCAGCGACGGCCAGCCGGCATCGATCGCGAGCGCCGCGCGGTACGGCGCGACCGCGTCCGCGTGACGGCCGGCCATCTGCAGCGCATAGCCATGGTTGAAGTGTGTGGCCGCGCCCGGCTGCACGCGCACCGCGCATTCGGCGAGCGCGAGCGCGTCGGCCGTGCGCTGCCGCGCGACGAGCGCCGTCGTGAGCCGCACGAGCGCGTCGGCATCGACCGCATGCAGATGGGCGGCGGCGGCCAGCCACAGCTCGTGCGCGGGGCGCTCGCCGCGCGCCTGCGCGTCGGCGGCCTGCCCGAGCAGCGCGAGGAACGGCGGAAGCAGCGGAATCAGAATGTCGGTCGGTTCGTCCATGCAATCGGCATCGGCAAGCGGTGACGCGGCACGCGTGGCGCGCCGCAATACGCGCATCTTACCGCCCGCGCGCCGCGCCGCGGCAGGGGCGCCGCGCGCGTGCGCGCAGGCCGCGGGAGCGGTGCGGCGATGCCCGCATCGGCGTTCCGGCCGCATCCGGTCGCCGATCCGGTAAAATTACGCGTTTCAGCACACTAACAAGCCGCGCCGCCGCGCGAGCCGACCCTCCGGGCCCGCCCGGAGCGCCGTCCGCAACGGAGCGCCAGCGCCACGAAGGCTCTTCATGCTTACGTTTCAGCAAATCATCCTGACGCTGCAGTCCTACTGGGACAAGCAGGGTTGCGCCCTGCTCCAGCCCATCGACATGGAAGTCGGCGCGGGCACGTCGCACGTCCACACGTTCCTGCGCGCGGTCGGCCCCGAGCCGTGGCGCGCCGCGTACGTGCAGCCGTCGCGCCGCCCGAAGGACGGCCGCTATGGCGAAAACCCGAACCGCCTGCAGCACTACTACCAGTACCAGGTCGTGCTCAAGCCGGCGCCGGAAAACATCCTCGACCTGTACCTCGGCTCGCTCGAGGCGCTCGGCTTCGACCTGAAGCAGAACGACGTGCGCTTCGTCGAGGACGACTGGGAGAACCCGACGCTCGGCGCGTGGGGCCTCGGCTGGGAAGTGTGGCTGAACGGGATGGAAGTCACGCAGTTCACGTATTTCCAGGAAGTCGGCGGGCTCGAATGCAAGCCGGTGCTCGGCGAGATCACGTACGGCCTCGAGCGCCTCGCGATGTATCTGCAGAAGGTCGAGAACGTGTACGACCTCGTGTGGACCGAGTGGGAAGAGCAAGGCCCGAACGGCCCCGAGCTGCGCCGCCTGTCGTACGGCGACGTGTACCACCAGAACGAGGTCGAGCAGTCGACCTACAACTTCGAGCACGCGAACGTCGACCTGCTGTTCACGTTCTTCAACAGCTACGAAGCGGAAGCGAAGAAGATGATCGACGCGCAGCTCGCGCTGCCCGCGTACGAACTCGTGCTGAAGGCCGGCCACACGTTCAACCTGCTCGACGCGCGCGGCGCGATCTCGGTGACCGAGCGGGCCGCGTACATCGGCCGCATCCGCGCACTGTCGCGTCTCGTCGCGCAGGCTTACTACGACTCGCGCGAGAAGCTCGGCTTCCCGATGCTCGGCAACCCGCCGGGCGTGCCGGGCCTCACCACCGACGCCCAGGACGCCGCCCAGCCGGCATGGGCGCCGCCGCTCAAGGTCGAACGCAAGATCGATCAGGTCTGACGAGACGAGATTCAATCCAACCATGACGCACAATCATCCCGCCCCCCTGCTCGTCGAACTGCTGACCGAAGAGCTGCCGCCGAAGGCCCTCGCGCGCCTCGGCGACGCATTCGCCGAAGGTCTCGCGCAACGCCTCGCGGCGCGCGACCTCGTCGAAGGCGAACTCGTGTTCGAACGCTACGCCACGCCGCGCCGCCTCGCGGTCGTCGTGCAGAACGTGCGCGCCGTCGCGCCTGACCGGCAGGTCCGCGAAAAGGTCCTGCCCGTGTCGGTCGCGCTCGACGCCGAAGGCAAGCCGACGGCCCCGCTCGCGAAGAAGCTCGCGGCGCTCGGCCACCCGAACCTGTCGATCGCCGATCTCGAGCGCGCGCAGGACGGCAAGGCCGAAGCGTTCTTCATCAATTACTCGGCGGCCGGCGCCACGCTCGCCGACGGCCTGCAGGCCGCGCTCGACGAGGCGCTCGCGAAGCTGCCGATCCCGAAATTCATGACGTACCAGCGCCCGGACGGCTCGGACGTGAAGTTCGTGCGCCCGGTGCATCGCCTGACGGTGCTGCACGACGACCGCATCGTGCCCGTCACCGCGTTCGGCGTCGACGCCGGCGACACGACGCTCGGCCACCGCTTCCTGTCCGACGGCCTGGTCGCGATCCAGCACGCCCGCGCGTACGCCGACACGCTGCGCGACAAGGGCCGCGTGATCGCGCACTTCGCCGATCGCCGCGAAACGATCCGCACGCAGCTGAACGAACATGCGAACGGCGACACGGTCGTGATGCCCGAATCGCTGCTCGACGAAGTCACGTCGCTGGTCGAATGGCCGGTCGTCTACCCGTGCCGCTTCGAGGACGAATTCCTGCAGGTGCCGCAGGAATGCCTGATCCTCACGATGCAGACGAACCAGAAGTATTTCGCGCTGACCGACGTCGCCGGCAAGCTGCGCTCGCGCTTCCTGATCGTGTCGAACATCGAGACGAAGACGCCGGGCGAGATCATCGAGGGCAACGAGCGCGTCGTGCGCCCGCGCCTCGCCGATGCGAAGTTCTTCTTCGAGCAGGACAAGAAGAAGCCGCTCGCCGACCGCGTGCCGCAACTCGCGAACGTCGTCTATCACAACAAGCTCGGTTCGGCGCTCGCCCGCGTCGAGCGCCTCGAGGCGCTGGCCGGCGAAATCGCCCCTGCGATCGGCGCCGACACCGCGCACGCGAAGCGCGCCGCGCGCCTCGCGAAGGCCGACCTGCTGACCGACATGGTCGGCGAGTTCCCGGAACTGCAGGGCACGATGGGCACGTACTACGCGCGCCACGACGGCGAAGCCGACGACGTCGCGCTCGCATGCGCCGAGCACTACCAGCCGCGCTTTTCCGGCGACGCACTGCCGACCACGCCGGTGTCGACCGCCGTCGCGCTCGCCGACAAGCTCGAAACGATCGTCGGCATCTGGGGCATCGGCCTCGCGCCGACCGGCGAGAAGGATCCGTTCGCGCTGCGCCGCCACGCGCTCGGCGTGCTGCGCCTGCTGCTCGAAAAGCAGCTGCCGCTCGATCTCGTCTCGCTGCTGCGCACGGCCCATGCACGCTTTAACGGCGTGCCGGGCGTCGCCGAATCGACCGACGCGATCTTCGCGTTCTTCATGGATCGCCTGCGCGGCCTGCTGCGCGAGCGCGGCTATTCGGCCGGCGAAATCGACGCGGTGCTGAGCCTGAATCCGACGCGCATCGACGATCTCGTCGCGCGTCTCGACGCGGTGCGCGAATTCACGCGCCTCGCGGAAGCCGAAGCGCTCGCGGCCGCGAACAAGCGGATCTCGAACATCCTGAAGAAGTCGGAAGGCGGCGCGAACGGCGCGGTGCAGCCGACGCTGCTCGTCGAGGCCGCCGAGAAGGCGCTGCACGAACAGCTCGCGGCCGTCACGCCGCACGTGCAGTCGCAGCTCGAGGCGCGTGCATACACGGGCGCGCTGTCGGCGCTCGCCGCGCTGCGCGCGCCGGTCGACACGTTCTTCAACGACGTGATGGTCAACGCGGAAGATCCGGCCCTGCGCGCGAACCGTCTCGCGCTGCTGTCCGCGCTGCACCAGCAGATGAACTGCGTCGCCGACATCTCGAAGCTCGCCGCATAAGGGCCGCCCGATGCCGACCAGCCCCAACCGAAAGCTCGTCGTCCTCGACCGGGACGGCGTGATCAACGTCGATTCGGACGCGTTCATCAAGACGCCCGACGAATGGATCGCGCTGCCCGGCAGCTTCGAGGCGATCGCCCGGCTCAACCACGCGGGCTACCGCGTGGTCGTCGCGACCAACCAGTCCGGCATCGGTCGCGGGCTGTTCGACATGGCCGCGCTCAACGAGATGCACCTGAAAATGCATCGCGCGGCGGCCGCGGTCGGCGCGCGCATCGACGCGGTGTTCTTCTGCCCGCATACGGCCGAAGATCATTGCGACTGCCGCAAGCCGAAACCCGGCATGATGCAGATGATCGCCGAGCGCTTCGAGATCGATCCCGATCACACGCCGGTCGTCGGCGATTCGCTGCGCGACCTGCAGGCCGGCGTCGCGGTCGGCTTCCAGCCGCACCTCGTGCTGACCGGCAAGGGCAAGAAAACGCTCGCCGCGGGCAATCTGCCGCCCGGCACGAAGGTCCACGACGACCTGCGCGCGTTTGCGCTCGATTTTCTTTCACACGAACACGAGTGATGCGGCTGCCGCGCGCATCCTCCCCAACGCCAGACTCACGCCGATGCGCTTCGTCCGCTCCCTGCTGCTGCTGATCTACTTCATCCTGTACACGGTGCCGTACGCCACCGCGTGCTTCATCGCGTTTCCGTTCATGCGCCCCGACGCGCGCTACTGGATGGCGGCCGGCTGGTGCAAGTCGACGCTGTGGGTCGTGCGCTGGCTGAACGGCATCCGCTACCGGATCGAAGGGATGGAAAACCTGCCCGACGGCCCGGCCGTGCTGCTGTCGAAGCACCAGTCCGCGTGGGAGACGCTCGCGTTCCCGGCGCTGATGCCCAAGCCGCTCTGCTACGTGTTCAAGCGCGAGCTGCTGTACGTGCCGTTCTTCGGCTGGGCGCTCGGGCTGCTGCACATGGTCAACATCAACCGCAAGGAAGGCAAGAACGCGTTCAATTCGGTGATCCGCCAGGGCAAGAAGCGCCTGTCGGAAGGCGCATGGATGATCATGTTCCCCGAAGGCACGCGTACGCCGGTCGGCAAGCAGGGCAAGTACAAGACGGGTGGCGCGCGCTTCGCGATCGAAACCGGCACGCCGGTCGTGCCGATCGCGCACAATGCAGGGCGGGTGTGGCCGCGTAACTCGTTCACGAAATTCCCGGGCGTCGTCACGGTGTCGATCGGCAAGCCGATCGCGAGCGAAGGGCTGACGCCCGATGCATTGAACTCGCAGGTCGAAGCATGGATCGAAGCGGAAATGCGCCGCATCGATCCCGATGCGTATCGTCAGGCGGGCAACGCCGGCACACGCGACGCCGCGCGCGCCTGAAGCCCCGGATTGCAGCCGTTGCGTACGACAAAAAGAAGCGAACTGATGAAACAGCGTCCGCGGCCACGGCCTGCCGTCGTGGCCCTCGATCATCGCCAGATGGATCTGCCGCTCTTCGACGGGCCGGCCGCGGCGCCGTCGGCGCCCGCCGCCCCGCCGGCGCCGCCTGAAGTCGCACCCGCCGCACCGCTCGATCCGGGCCCGGCGCCCGATCGCTCGCGCGTGCGCACGTTCGCGCTCGACAGCCGCGTGCTCGAATACCGGCTGAAGCGCTCGGCGCGCCGTACGATCGGCTTCACGATCGACGGCAGCGGGCTGTCGATCACCGCGCCGCGCTGGGTCACGCTCGCCGACATCGAAGCGGCGATCGCGGAGAAACAACGCTGGATCTTCGCGAAGCTCGCGGAGTGGAAGACGCGCACCGAGCAGCGCGCGCTGCCGCAAATCGACTGGCGCGACGGCGCGCAGCTGCCGTATCTCGGCAAGACGGTGACGATCGCGCTCGGCGCGGGCGCCGTCGCGTTCGATGCCGATGCGCTGCGGCTGTCGCTGCCGCTGCCCGTGCAGGCCGACATGCAGCAGATCAAGGATCGCGTGCAGGGCTGGCTGCAGGGCGAAGCGAAACGCATCTTCGGCGAACGCCTCGTCGTCTACGCGGAAAAGCTCGGCGTCACGTATTCGATGTATGCGCTGTCGTCGGCCGCGACGCGCTGGGGCAGTTGCTCGAGCGACGGCAAGATCCGCCTGAACTGGCGGCTGATCCATTTCCCGATGTCGATCATCGACTACGTCGTCGCGCACGAGCTGTCGCACCTGCGCGAGATGAACCACAGCCCGGCCTTCTGGCAGACCGTCGAATCGATCTTCCCCGAGTTCCGCGAAGCGCGGCATACGCTCAAGCATCATCCGCCCGAGTTGCTGCCGTCGCTTTGACGCGCGCGGCTTCGGCTCCAACGAAAAAGGGCGATGCGGATTACCCCGCATCGCCCTTTTTCGCTGCCGCGGCGCACATCGCACGCCGCGGCCCGGTTCATCCCGCGCTTACTTCTTCTGGATGAACTCGATCTTGTAGCCGTCCGGATCCTCGACGAACGCGATCACGGTCGTGCCGTGCTTCATCGGGCCTGCCTCGCGCGTGACCTTGCCGCCTTGCGCCTTGATCTTCTCGCAGGCCGCGTACGCATCGTCGACCGCTACCGCCAGATGGCCGAAGCCGTTGCCGAGATCGTAGGACGGCGTCTCCCAGTTATGGGTGAGTTCGATCACGGTGCCCGTGCTCTCGTCTTCGTAGCCGACGAACGCGAGCGTGAACTTGCCTTCCGGATAATCCTCGCGACGCAGCAGCTTCATGCCGAGCAATTCGGTGTAGAACTTGATCGAGCGGTCGAGATCGCCGACTCGCAGCATCGTATGCAGCAAACGCATGTGTTGTACTCCTGTGGGGACTTTCCAGAACCGGAAATTCTACCGGAGACGGGTGAATTTCGCCGGGGGCGCCCCGCCCGGCGCACGGCCGAGGCGGCACATCGGTTGACCCGACGCAAGCGCAACGGCAGAAAACGTCACACTCCGGCCCGCCCGACCACCGCGCCGATCGGGTAACATCCTTCCACTTCGCACCAAAAGCGGGCATGCGTCCCGCCGCCCGACCGCGACCACCCACTCTTCCCTACCCCACACTGCCGTGCGAAACCGCCGATTCGAGCGCGCCGGACGCGCCGCCCGCCTGACCTCGCCGCCGTCATACCGGACCCGCGAGGCGCGCCGATGACCGCGCTTGCCGCCGCCCCCGTGCGCCGCGCGCTCGATACGCGCGCGGTCGGCCTGATGCTGCTGCTGTGCGCGATCTGGGGCTTCCAGCAGGTCGCGATCAAGAGCACGAACGCCGCGATCGCACCGATGTTCCAGGCCGGGCTGCGCTCGGTGATCGCGGCGGTGCTGCTATGGGGCTGGGCCCGCACGCGCGGCACGCCGCTGTTCCAGGCGGACGGCACGTTCGGCGCGGGGCTCGCCGCCGGCGCGCTGTTCGCCGGCGAATTCATCTGCGTGTTCTTCGGACTGACGCTGACGAGCGCGTCGCACATGGCGATCTTCCTGTACACGGCGCCGTGCTTCACCGCGCTCGGCCTGCACCTGTTCGCCCCGGGCGAGCGGCTGCAGCGCACGCAATGGGCCGGCGTCGGTCTCGCCTTCGCCGGCATCGCGCTCGCGTTCGCGGACGGCTTCCTGAAGCCGCGCGCGGCCGGCGCATCCGTGCTGGCCGGGCTCGCCGGCGACGCGCTCGGGATCCTCGGCGGCGCGATGTGGGCCGCGACGACGGTCGTCGTGCGCTCGACGGCGCTCGCGCGGGCCAGCGCGAGCAAGACGCTGTTCTACCAGCTCGCGGTATCGGCGGTCGTGCTGGTCGCGCTCGCCGCGCTGTCCGGCCAGATGTCGTTCGCGCACGTGACGCCGGTCGCGCTGGCGAGCCTCGCGTACCAGTCGGTGATCGTCGCGTTCGTCAGCTACCTGTCGTGGTTCTGGCTGCTGACACGCTACAGCGCGTCCCGGCTGTCCGTGTTCACGTTTCTGTCGCCGCTGTTCGGCGTCGCGTTCGGCGTGTTGCTGCTCGGCGAATCGGTCGGCTGGCGCTTCATGTCCGCGGCCGCGCTCGTGCTGACCGGCATCGCGCTCGTCAACGCGCCGCCGCGCCGGCGGGCGTGACGACCGACGCGAGATGCGCGGGCAATAAAAAAGGCCGCCGGTCAGGCAGCCTCTTCGATACAGCCGGTGGGCGCGCGCGACCCGCGTCATCCGGCCTTGCGCACCGCCGCAAGCGCCTGCGCGACGCCGACGTACTCCGCCACGCTCACGTCCTCCGCACGGCGCGCGAGATCGAAGCCGAGCGCGTCGAAATCGATCGTCTCGCGGTAGTCGCCGAGCGTATTGCGCAGCATCTTGCGGCGCTGCGAGAACGCGGCGGTGACGATTTCGCCGAGCAGCACGGGATCGACGTCCGGCAGTTCGTGCGGCTCGTACGGAATCATCCGGACGATCGCCGAATCGACCTTCGGCGGCGGCTGGAACGACTCCGGCGGCACGTCGAGCATCTTTTCCATCACGTAGCGGTACTGCAGCATCACCGACAGCCGCGAAAACGCCTTCGTGCCCGGCTCCGCGACCATCCGCTCGACGACTTCGTTCTGCAGCATGAAATGCTGGTCGACGACCGCATCGGCGAACGTCATCAGATGAAACAGCAGCGGGCTGGAAATGTTGTACGGCAGGTTGCCGACGATCCGCAGCGACGGCTTGTCGCCGGGCGCCGCGAGCGAGCGGAAGTCGAATGCGAGCGCATCGCCCGCGTGCAGTTCCAGCAGCGCGCCGAAGCGTTGCTGCAGGCGCCCGATCAGGTCGCGGTCGAGCTCGACCGCGTGCAGCGGCGACTCGGGCGTCGCGAGACGCTCGATCAGCGGCTCGGTCAGCGCGCCGAGCCCGGGCCCGATCTCGACCATCCGCTGGCCGCGCGCGGGGCCGATCGTCGCGACGATCGAATCGATCACGCCGTGATCGACGAGGAAGTTCTGCCCGAAGCGCTTGCGCGCGAAATGGCCTTGGTGCTGTCTGCTGTTCGACATCGACTGAGTAAAACGAAAAATACGACGAATGGGGTAAGCCGGCAGCGTCAGGCTGCGCGGCGATGGCGCGCCATCGTGACGGCCGTATCGAGCGCGGCGATCATGCTGCCCGGATCGGCGCGGCCCGTGCCGGCCAGATCGAGCGCGGTGCCGTGATCGACCGACGTGCGGATGATCGGCAGCCCGAGCGTCACGTTGATGCCCTCGCCGAACGTCGCGTACTTCAGCACGGGCAGGCCCTGGTCATGGAACATCGCCAGCACGCAATCGGCATCGGCCAGATGGCGCGGCTGGAACAGCGTGTCGGCCGGATACGGGCCGCGCGCATCGATGTGTTGCGCATGCGCACGGGCCAGCGCCGGCGAGATCACGTCGATCTCCTCGCGGCCGAGATAACCGTTCTCGCCCGCGTGCGGGTTCAGGCCCGTCACGAGGATGCGCGGCGTGGCGAGACCGAAGTCACGCCGCAGGTCGCGATCGATGATCGCGAGCGTCTCGACGAGCCCGTCGATCGTCAGCGCGGCCGATACGTCCTTCAGCGGCAAGTGGGTGGTCGCGAGCGCGACACGTAGCGGCCGCTGGCCGGTGCCGGCCAGCATCATCACGACGCGCGGCGTATGCGTGCGCTCGGCCAGGTATTCGGTATGGCCGGTGAACGGCACGCCCGCATCGTTGATCGTGCTTTTCTGCAGCGGCGCGGTGACGATCGCGTCGTACCGGCCCGCCAGCGCGCCGTCGATCGCCGCGTCGAGCAGCCCGAGCACGTAGCGGCCGTTCGCCGCGTCGAGCTTGCCCGCCTGCGCGGGCACGGCCAGCGCGCGATGCGCGACCGACACCTGCGCGCCGCCGGCCAGCGTGGCCGGGTCGATGCCGACCGCCGCGGCCCGCGCGTCGAGCAACGCCGCATCGCCGAGCACGGTGAAATGCGCGTCGGGCCAACGCTGCGCGGCGTCACGCAGCGCCTGCACGGTCAGCTCCGGGCCGACTCCCGCGGGTTCGCCGGTCGTGATCGCGATCTGCAGCGCGGGCGTGGTCATTCGATGCTCGCTCAGTTCGCCGGGCCGACGCCGCCGATCTTGTACTGCACGTACGACGAATCGCGCAGCTCGCGCAGCCAGTCGGCGTAGGCCTGTTCGGCCTTGCGCTGGCCGATCGCCTGGCGGGCGATGTCCATCTGCTGCTGCACCGACCCTTCCGCTTCGCGGCGGTTCAGCACCTGGATCAGGTGGTAGCCGTACTCGGTACGAATCGGCTGGCTGATCTGGCCGTCCTGCAGGTTGTTCATCGCACGCTCGAATTCCGGCACGGTCTCGCCCGGGCTGATCCAGCCGAGATCGCCGCCCTGCGACGCCGACCCGTCCTGCGAGTAGGTGCGCGCGAACTTCGCGAAATCGCCGCCGGCCTCGACCTGGTTGCGGATGTCAACGAGTTGCTGACGCGCCTGGCCTTCCGACTTGCCTTCGCCGACGCGCAGCAGGATGTGGCGCACGTGCGTCTGGACGATCTTCGGCGCCGCGGCGCTCGCGCCCTGGCTCTGGCGGCGATCGACGAGGCGCACGATCTCGAAGCCGTCCGGCACGCGGATCAGCGTCGGGTTGACCTGGCCCGGGCGCAGCTTCGACGCGGCCTCGACGACGTCGGCCGGCAGCGCGCTCGGCGACTTGAAGCCGAGATCGCCGCCCTTCTTCGCGTCGTTCGCTTCGGAGTTGTTCTTCGCGAGCCGCTCGAAATCGGCGCCCGACTTCGCCTGCTGCAGCAGCGCTTCCGCCTTCTTCTGCGCGGCTTCGATGTCGGCCTGCGGCGCGTTGGTCGGCGCCTTGATGAAGATGTGCTGGAAGCGCAGGTCCTGCTGCTGCGACGCGTTCGGCCCGCGCTGGCTCGCGATGTAGTTCGCGACCTCGGCGTCCGACACCGTGATCTTGCCGTCGACCTCGCGCTCGCGCAGCTTCGACAGCGTCAGCTCGGTGCGCGCGTCGTTCGTGAAGATGCTCCAGGGCACGCCTTGCGCCTCGAGACGCGCGCGGTACTGGTCGAGCGTCATCCCGTTCGCCTGCGCGAGACGCTGCAGCGTGGCCTGCACGGTCGCGTCGTCGACACGGATCCCGTCATCCTTGGCCTTCTGCACCTGGATACGTTCGAGCACCATCTGGTTCAGCACCTGCCCGCGCAGCTGGTCGGCCGGCGGCACCGGCGCGTTCTGCTGCTGCAGCCGGCGCGCGATCAAGCCGACACGCTGGTCGAGTTCACGGCCCGTGATCACGTCGTTGTTGACGACCGCGACGACTTCGTCGGCGAGCTGCGCACCTTGCGAACCGAGCGCCTGCGCCGCGGCCGGCGCGGCGGCGAGCAGCGCGGCGGACGCGGCAAGGCTGGACACGACTGCCGCGAAACGAAGGGTTTTCTTCATTGCCACTGAAACTCCATTGAAATCGTGCTGACCGGTGCAGACATGCCGGCGTTACTCGTAGTTGCTGAAGCGGGACATCGGCGGCAACGGCGTGTAGCCCGGCACCCCGGCGCGGAACGCGGACACGAGGCCGTTGTCGACGGTCGACAGGCCCTTGAGCGTCAGCTGCATCATGAATCGCGTCGACGAGTTCTGCTGTCCCGACGTATTGATGCCGTTCGCAAATCGCTGGACCCCGACCCCGAGCGCCCAGCAGTCCGCGTCGTATTGTAAGCCGACCAGACCGTCGACCACGCGATCTCCGGCGAGGTCGTAGTTGAAACGGCCGATCGCATACAGGCGGCGCGTGAGCGGCCATTGCGCGGACACCAGGAACTGGTTGATCGGCTGGTTGTCGAGCGTGGTGTTCGCGCGCGTATAGCGGTAGCCGACGTTGATCACGCGGCGCTCGCCCGGGCTGTAGCCGAAACCGACGCTCGACTTCACGAGCTGGTTGTTGTTCTGGTTGTACTGGAACGCCGTTTCCGACATGAAGCCCGAGCCGAGCTTCAGCGCGGCGCCGACGATCAGGTCCGAGTGGCGCGCCAGCACGGCGCTCTGCCCCGGCGTCAGCGTGACGCGCTGATCGGCGAAGTAGTACTGCTGCGCGATCACGAAGCGCGCGCGCTCGTCGCCGGTGCGCGGATCGATGAAGCGCGACGTCAGGCCGGCCGTGATCCGGTTCGCATCGGCGATCCGGTCGTTACCGACGAACGTGTTCGGCTGGTAGATCTCCGCGAGGCCGAAGTCCGATTCCGCGGTGTCGAACAGCGGCGCGTTCGACTGGTCGCGATACGGCGTGTACACGTAGTACAGGCGCGGCTCGAGGGTCTGGATGAAGTCCTGGCCGAACAGGCGCACCGAACGGTCGAAGATCAGGCCCGAATCGACGCTCACGGTCGGGATCGACTCGGTGAAGCGCTTCGGGTTGTTCGGCGTGGTCGACGACAGGTAGCCCAGGTCGTACGACGCGAAGTGATACTGGACCTTCGGCACGACGAAGTAGCCGGGGCCGTACACGCCGTACGAGATGTACGGGTTGAAGACGATCCGGTCGCCCTGGGTCGCATCGGCGGTCGTGATGCGGAACCGCGAATAGTCGGCTTCCGCGCCGAAGTCGAAACCGCCGACGTTGTACTTCGTGTACTTCACGTTCAACTGCGGCTCGCGGCTGTACGGCGCGATCGACGGCGGCAGCGTCTGCCAGTGCTGGTAGCGCGCGAGCACCGACCACGGGCCGTTGTTGTACGTGAGGCCGGCTTCCTGCTGGTACAGCGTCTGCGTCCCGTTGACGAACTGGTTCGTCGACCCGAGGTCTTCCGGATACGTGTTGTCCGAGACCTTGTTGAAGTAGACGTAGCCGCCGAAACCGCCGCCGAAATTCTGCTGGTGCTGCCAGTAGATCGCATAGCGGTTGCGGTGCGCGAGCCGGTCATCCGGCAGGTAATTGGCCGTAAACGTGCCCGAATACGACGGCGACAGGTAGCGGAACGTCGCCTCGGTCATCACGCCGCGCCGCGAGATGATGCGCGGCGTGAGCGTCAGGTCGCGGTTCGGCGCGATGTTGAAGTAGTACGGCAGCGACAGCTCGAAGCCGTTGTTCGAGTTCATCGAGAACGTCGGCGGCAGCAGGCCGCTGCGCCGCTCGCCCGACAGCGGGAACGTCATCCACGGGCTCGCGAAGATCGGCACGCCCTGGAAGAACAGCACGCCGTTGCGCGCGGTGCCTTCGTCGGCGCCCGTATCGAAGTCGAAGCGGCTGCCCTTGATGTACCACGCGGGGTTCGTCGAGCACTGGCACGCCGTATACGTGCCGTTGACGAACACCGAGCGCTCGTTGTCGACCATGTCGACGCGCTCCGCGCTACCCGACCCGCCCGTCACGTTGAAGTGATACTTCGGCGCGGTCATGAAGCCCTGGCTCGCCTCGATCTTCATGTGCGCCTCGGGGCCCGCGAACGACATCCCGCCATTGACCACCTTGACCTGGCCGTACGCATCGGCCATGTCGGTATCCTGATCGTAGTGGATCGCGTCGGCCTTCACGACGGCGTCGCCGCGCCGCAGCTCGGCGGAGCCCTTCGCGGCGAGATCCTGCTCGGCGGTGCCGCTCGTGTGGTCGGCGATCACGAAGGCGGCCGGCTTCGCGCCGTCCTTCAGCGGATGATCCTCGAGCTGGGGTGCGAGACGCAGATCCCACGGCGAGTCGAGCGGCTGCGGCTGCGCAGCCGCGCCCGACAGCTGCGCGTACGACACGGCCGGCACGAGGCCGGGCACGGCCAGGAGCGCGAGCGCGAGCCGCCGTTTGCGCGGCGCCCCGTCACCGGGGAAAACATTCGGGAATAGCGGTTTGGGCGGCATCTATCGTTTGGCGAATCGCCCCTTGTCAACCGCGCCTGCACGGCACCTTCGCGCGCGGCGGGCCGCGCCGTCGAGCCGCGACTGCGGCTCTTCGCAAACCGGGGAGGCGATCGGGCGGACGGCGCGACAGGCGGCGGGCCTGCACGGCGGAAGCTGACGCGGGGGCGCGTCAAAAAAGTCGTGGGGTATTATATGGCAAGACGTTCCCCCCTCCGCCGAGTTTCATGACGCCCCCATCCGCCGCATCCCAGCCCGACGCCCGCCTCGAAGCGCTCACCGCGTGGCTGCACCCGCTCGCCGGGCGCTACGCCCTCGATCTGTCGACCCTCGCGCCCGCGTCGTCGGACGCCAGTTTCCGCCGCTATTTCCGGGTCGCGTCGGCCACCAGTGCCGGCGGCACGCTGATCGCCGTCGATGCGCCGCCGCCCGAGAAATGCCGCGAGTTCGTCCAGGTCGCGCAGCTGCTCGCCGCGGCCGGCGACCACGTGCCCGACGTGCTGGCTCACGATTTCGACGCAGGCTTCATGCTCGTGACCGACCTCGGCCGCACGTCGTACATCTCGGTGCTCGACCCGGCCGACCCGGCCGCCGCACGTCCGCTGATGCGCGCCGCGCTCGATGCGCTGATCCGCTTCCAGCTCACGTCGAAGCCCGACGTGCTGCCGCCGTTCGACGAAGCGTTCCTGCGCCGCGAAATGGAGCTGCTGCCCGAATGGTTCGTCGGCCGCCACCTCGGCAAGCCGGTCACCGACGCGATGCGCGGCACGCTCGAGCGCACCTTCGCGCTGCTGGTCGCGAGCGCGCACGCGCAGCCGCAAGGCTTCATGCTGCGCGACTTCATGCCGCGCAACCTGATGGTCTGCGAGCCGAATCCGGGCGTGCTCGACTTCCAGGACGCCGTGTACGGGCCGCTGACGTACGACGTCGTGTCGCTGCTGCGCGACGCGTTCATCAGCTGGGACGAGGAGTTCGAGCTCGACTGCTTCGCGTACTACTGGGAAAAGGCGAAAAAGGCCGGCCTGCCGGTCGATCCGGATTTCGGCGAGTTCTACCGCCAGCTCGAATGGATGGGGCTGCAGCGCCATATCAAGATCCTCGGCCTGTTCGCGCGCATCAACTATCGCGACGGCAAGCCGCATTACCTGAACGACCTGCCGCGCTTCCTGACCTATGCGCGCAAGGTCGCGCTGCGCTATCGCCCGCTCGTGCCGTTCGCGAAGCTGCTCGACGAGCTCGAGGGCAATGCGCCGGCCGACGTCGGCTATACGTTCTGACCGTCCCCACACCCAGTCGAACATGAGCACTACCCTGACCACGGCGATGATCTTCGCCGCCGGACGCGGCGAACGGATGCGCCCGCTGACCGACACCCGCCCGAAGCCGCTGCTCGAAGCCGGCGGCAAGCCGCTGATCGTGTGGCAGATCGAGGCGCTCGCGCGGGCGGGCATCGAGACCATCGTGATCAACCACGCATGGCTCGGCGAGCAGCTCGAGGCCGCGCTCGGCGACGGTTCGCGCTGGGGCGTGCGGATCGCCTATTCGGCCGAGGGCGACGCACTGGAAACCGCCGGCGGCATCGCGCAGGCGCTGCCGCTGCTGGAGCGCGACGGGCAGCCGGCCGTGTTCGCGGCGGTCAGCGGCGACGTGTATTGCGCGTTCGACTACCGGACGCTCGCGCCGCGCGCGGCCCGGATGGCCGCGCTCGACACGCCGGCGATGCACCTCGTGATGGTGCCGAACCCGCCGTTCCACCCGGCCGGCGACTTCGCGCTCGGCGACGATGGCCGTCTGGCGCTCGACGGCGCCGCGCGCTTCACGTTCGGCAACATCGGCCTGTACGACACGCGGATGTTCCGCGACCTCGCGCCCGGCACGCGGCGCGCGCTGACGCCGTACTATCGCGCGGCGATCGAAGCCGGCCACGCGAGCGGCGAACTGTACGAAGGCATCTGGGAGAACGTCGGCACGCCCGCGCAGCTCGGCGAGCTCGACGCGCGGCTGCGCGCCGCCGCGGGCTGATCGTCTCGTGGCCGGGCGCCGGTCGTCGGGTAGCCGGCGCGGCGCCGATGGCCTGACGGGCCAATGAATGCCCGGCCGAGCCCGGATCACGTGCCCGCGGGCATCCGCCCGGTCACCCGACCGGGACGCCGCTACACCGCCCGCTACCGGACGGACGCCCACCATCCATTCCCGCCGCCCGCCGTGTCGCGCGGCGCCTGCGCGCTCACGCGGCCTCGGCCTCTTCCCCGCCAGCCGCCGCGCGCTGCTGCTGCAGCGCCCACATTTGCGCATACAACCCGTCGGCGCGCACAAGTTCGTCGTGCGTGCCGCGCTCGACGATCCGCCCGTGGTCCATCACGAGGATCTGCTGCGCGTGCACGACCGTCGACAGCCGGTGCGCGATCACGAGCGTCGTGCGATGCCGCGCGATCTGGTCGAGTTCGTGCTGGATCGCGCGTTCCGAGCGCGAATCGAGCGCCGACGTCGCTTCGTCGAACAGCAGCACCGGCGGGTCCTTCAGCAGCGTGCGCGCGATCGCGACGCGCTGCTTCTCGCCGCCCGACAGCTTCAGCCCGCGCTCGCCGACCGGCGTGTCATAGCCCTTCGGCAGACTTTCGATGAAGTCGTGGATGTGCGCGGCGCGCGCGGCCGCGACCACCTCGTCGCGGGTCGCGGTCGGTCGCCCGTACGCGATGTTGTAGTAGATCGAGTCGTTGAACAGCACGGTGTCCTGCGGCACGATCCCAATCGATGCGCGCAGCGATTCCTGCGTGACGTCGCGGATGTCCTGGCCGTCGATCCGGATCGCGCCGCCCGCCTGCCGGTCGAGATCGTAAAAACGGAACAGCAGCCGCGACAGCGTCGATTTCCCCGACCCGCTGTGGCCGACCACCGCGGTCGTCGTGCCGGCCTCGATCGTAAACGTCACGTCGTGCAGGATCGGCCGCGACGGCTCGTACGCGAAGTTCACGTGCTCGAAGCGCACCTGCGCGCCGGTCACCGCGAGCGGCGGCGCATCGGGCCGGTCGGCCACTTCCTTCGGCGCGGACAGCAGCCCGAACATCCGGTCCATGTCGGTCAGGCTCTGCTTCAGCTCGCGATAGACGACGCCGAGGAAATTCAGCGGAATGTACAGCTGCAGCATGAACGTGTTGATCAGCACGAGATCGCCGAGCGTCAGCTTGCCCGCGAGCACGCCCTGCGTCGCGCGCCACAGGATGAACACCAGCCCCGTGCCGATGATCGCCTGCTGGCCGAAGTTCAGCACCGACAGCGAGTTCTGCGAGCGGATCGCGGCCTTCCGGTAGCGCTTCAGGTTCTCGTCGTAGCGCTGCGCTTCCCATTCCTCGTTGCCGAAGTACTTGACCGTCTCGTAGTTGATCAGCGAATCGATCGCCCGCGAGTTCGCGCGCGAATCGAGCTCGTTCATCGTGCGGCGGAAATGCGTGCGCCAGTTGGTGACCTTCACGGTGAACACGATGTACGTGACGAGCGCCGCGAACGTCACGTACGCGTAGTAGGCCTCGTACTTGACGACGAAGAAGCCGAGCACGAGCCCGACCTCGACGAGCGTCGGCAGGATGCTGTACAGCGAATACGAAATCAGCTGCTGGATGCCGCGCGTGCCGCGCTCGATGTCGCGCGACATGCCGCCCGTCTGGCGTTCGAGATGAAACCGCAGCGACAGCCCGTGCAGATGCCGGAACACCTGCAGCGCGAGCTGGCGCACCGCGCTCTCGGTGACCTTCGAGAACAGGATTTCGCGCAGCTCGGTGAACAGCGACGTCGACAGCCGCACGAGCGCATACGCGACGACCAGCAGCCCGACGCCGCCCGCGAGCACGATGCCGGCCGACTGTTCGGCACGGCCGAGCGCGGTGAGCTGCTGCACGTAGGACAGGTGGTCGACGATGCGCTTCATCACGACCGGCACGCCGAGGTTCGCGACCTTCGCCCCGATCAGGCAGCCGAGCGCCAGCGCGACGCGCCATTTGTAGGTGGTCAGGTACGGCAGCAGCGACCGGACGGTCTGCCAGTCGTTGCGTGGCCCGGTCGAAGCCGGCGCGGGCTCGCCGGAAGCGGGAAATCGGCGCATGGGGAAGGATTGCGCGGCGGTGCCGGATCCGTTTTCCGACGGCCGGCTCGCGCGCTTTCTCGTACAATTTGTGAACGTTGTATTGTCGCAGAAGCCGCTTCGCGCCGCTGCCGGCGCCCTCGCCGGCCAGCCTGCGCGCGGCGGTCCATTTATTACAGGATGAAAGCCCCCGCCATGACCGATTCGACCCTCGAACTTCCGCAGAAGCAGCCCGCGCTGCGCGTCGTCCCGCAACCGCACGACGCGAACGTCCACGGCGACGTGTTCGGCGGCTGGATCATGTCGCAGGTCGACATCGCCGGCTCGATCCCCGCGAGCCAGCGCGCGAACGGCCGCGTCGCGACGGTCGCGGTCAACTCGTTCGTGTTCAAGCAGCCGGTATTCGTCGGCGATCTGCTGAGCTTCTACGCCACCATCATGCGCACCGGCAACACGTCGATCACGGTCGACGTCGAGGTATACGCGCAGCGCATGCGCCTGATGGGCGAAGTCGTGAAGGTCACCGAAGCGACGCTCACGTACGTCGCGACCGGCCCGGACCGCAAGCCGCGGCAACTGCCGCCGCTCTGACGGGCACGCGCCGCGCCGCCGCGCGGCAGATGGCCGTCAGTGCGTGGCCGTCAGCCCGAACTCCCGCATCGCGGGCAGGAAATCGTGATTCAGCGTCGGCTTGCGCGACAGCTTGACCAGCACGTAGCGCTGGAACGGCGCGAGCCGCTGCCACTGCGCGAGCGCGGGCGCCGGCAGCCCGGCCAGCGCGCTCTGCTGCACGAGCGACTCCGGCACCGTGTCGACCGCGCGCCAGGCCGGCTGCTCGTCCGGCTGGAACCACGACGGCTCCAGATCGGCGTGCGTGCGCAGCATTTCGAACAGCGCATGATCGAAATTGGGCTCGATCGCGGTGTCGTCGTCGGCCGGAAAGCGCGCGAGCAGCTTGCGGTCCTCGAGCGGCAGCAGTTGCCACTGGTCGAGCGAAATCCGCAGGCCGAAGCGGTCGAGATTGAAACGCACGATCATCGGGATGTACGTGAAGTTTTCCGACGAATCGTGTTCGAAGTTGAAGAGCAACGGAGCGTCGCTGAGTCCCATGGTCGTTACCTGACGTGGCGGATGCCGGCGCGGCCGGCTTGCCTGGGGTATTTTAGAACCTCTGCGCGCGGGCGGCGGCACGATCGTCGCCGGCCGTGCTTCGAATCAACGGGAGTGCTCGTGAATCCGACCCAATCAGACGAACTGCGCGACGAACTTCGCGACGAACCGCGCGGCGCGATCGAGCTGCCCGTCAGCCGCACGCGCGGCGGCGCGGTCGACACCGCGCACGACTTCGTCGGCCAGGAATGGCCGGTCGCACTTGTCTTCAACGGCATCTCGCACGCGGTGATGATGTGTACGCCATGCGACCTCGAAGCGTTCGCGGTCGGCTTCGCGATCTCGGAAGGGATCGTCGCGCGCGGCAGCGACATCAAGGACATCGAGGTGATCCTGCACGCCGACGCGCCGCTGCCGCATGCGGAAGTCCATCTGGACGTGGTCCAGCAGGCGTTCGCCGCGCTGAAGGACCGGCGCCGCGCACTCGCGGGGCGCACGGGCTGCGGCGTCTGCGGCATCGAGAGCATCGACCTGCTCGACCTTGCGCCCGAACGCGTGCCCGATACCGGCTTTCTCGCACGCCTCGCGCCCGACGCACTGGCGCGCGCCGCGCATACGCTGCCGGCGCATCAGGCGCTCACGAAACTGACCGGCGGGCTGCATGCGGCCGCGTGGTGCGACGCAACAGGCGCGATCCGCGCGGCATTCGAGGATGTCGGCCGCCACAATGCGCTCGACAAGCTGATCGGCTCGCTCGTGCTGTCGCGCGCCGATACCACCGACGGTTTCGTGTTCCTGTCGAGCCGCGCGAGCTACGAGCTCGTACGCAAGGCCGCGCGGGTCGGCATCCCGCTGGTCGCGACCATCTCCGCGCCGTCGTCGCTCGCGATCGAGATCGCGAAGGCGGCTGGCCTGCGGCTCGTCAGCTTCTGCCGCGAAACCGGCCACGTCGACTACGGCACGGCCTGACCGCAATCAACGGATCGCGCCGGCGCTCCGCCGCCGGCGCGGCCCGCTCCGTCAGTCGAACTGACGGAAATCCGGCTTACGCTTCTCGAAGAACGCAGTCATCGCCTCGCGCGCTTCCGGCGCGCGCAGCATCGTCGCGAAGTGGCGCGCTTCCTCGGCCATCCGCGCGGGCGTCGCCACGCCGCCCGTCTCCTTCAGCAGCGCCTTCGTCACACGCAGCGATGCCGCCGGCAATGCCGCCAGCTTCGCCGCCTGCTTCGCCGCGAACGCGTCGAGTTCGGCCGCCGGCAGCACGCGGTTGACGATGCCGATCCGGTGCGCTTCCAGCGCGTCGAACGGCTCGCCCAGCAGCAGCTTCTCGGCCGCGACCTGATGGCCGGCCAGACGCGGCAGCAGCGCGCTGGATGCGGCCTCCGGGCACAGCCCGAGCTGCACGAACGGCAGCGAGAACGTCGCGGTATCGGCCGCGTAGACCAGATCGCAGTGCAGCAGCATCGTCACGCCGACGCCGACCGCGATGCCCGGCACCGCCGCCACGACCGGCTTGCTCGCGCTGCTGATCCGTGCCAGGAATTGGAAGACCGACGCGGTGTCGTCCTTCGGCGGCGACTTCAGGAAATCCTCGAGATCGTTCCCCGCGCTGAAATTGCCGTCGCTGCCGCGCAGCAGGATCACGCGAACCGCCTTGTCTTCCTGCGCATCGGCGAGCGCATCGGCCATCGTCTGGTACATCGCCGCCGTCAGCGCATTCTTCTTCGCCGGGCGCGCGATCGTGATCGTCATCACGCCGTCGGCGCGTTCCACTTGAATGTCGGCCACAACCGTCTCCTTTGACTGTCTCTACCGGAATGAAAAAACGGTGCGCGAGCTCGTGGCCCGCGCACCGTCGTCGCTTGTCGTCGCGTCCCGCTTACAGGCGTTCGATGATGCCCGCCGCACCCATGCCGGTGCCGACGCACATCGTGACCATCCCGTACTTCAGGTTGCGGCGGCGCAGGCCGTGCACGACGGTCGCCGCGCGGATCGCGCCGGTCGCGCCGAGCGGGTGGCCCAGCGCGATCGCGCCGCCCATCGGGTTGACCTTCGACGGATCGAGGCCGAGGTCGCGCATCACCGCCAGCGATTGCGCGGCGAACGCTTCGTTCAGCTCGATCCAGTCGAGATCGTCCTGCTTCAGGCCGGCGGCCTTCAGCGCGGCCGGAATCGCTTCCTTCGGACCGATGCCCATGATTTCCGGCGGCACGCCACGCACCGCGAAGCTCACGAAGCGCGCGAGCGGCGTCAGGTTGAATTCCTTGAGCACCTTCTCCGACACGACGAGCAGCGCGCCCGCGCCGTCCGACGTCTGCGAACTGTTGCCGGCCGTGACCGAGCCCTTGTTCGCGAATACCGTGCGCAGCTTCGCGAGGCCTTCGAGCGACGTATCCGCGCGCGGACCTTCGTCGAGCTTGATCTCGCGCGTCTTCACGTCGATTTCGCCCGTCGCGAGATTCGGGAAACGCTCGCTGATCGTGTAGGCGGCGATCTCGTCGTTGAACTCGCCGGCCTGCTGCGCGGCGAGCGCCTTGCGGTGCGACTCGACCGAGAACGCGTCCTGGTCTTCGCGGCTCACCTTCCACTGCTCGGCGACGCGCTCGGCGGTCAGGCCCATCCCGTATGCAATGCCGAAATCTTCATTGCGATCGAAGATGTGCGGCGACATCGACGGCTTGTTGCCCATCATCGGCACCATGCTCATCGATTCGCAGCCGCCCGCGAAGATCGCGTCCGATTCGCCGACGCGGATGCGGTCGGCCGCCATCGCCAGCGCGGTGATGCCCGACGCGCAGAAGCGGTTGACCGTCACGCCGCCGACCGTCTGCGGCAGGCCGGCGAGCAGCGCGCCCATGCGCGCGACGTTCAGGCCCTGCTCCGCTTCCGGAATCGCGCAGCCGATGATCGCGTCCTCGATCACCTTCGTGTCGAGGCCGGGCACCTGCGCGACCGCCGACTTGATCGCGTGGACCAGCAGCTCGTCCGGCCGCGTGTTCTTGAAGACACCGCGCGGGGCCTTGCCGATCGGCGTGCGGCTGGCGGCGACGATGTATGCGTCTTGCAGTTGTTTGCTCATTTCAGACTCCTGTCGACCCGAGCGGGCGCTTCAGCGCCGGCCCGGGCCCCATACAAAGTTATCCGCTCGCTCAGTTACGCACCGGCTTGCCGGTCTGCAACATGCCCATGATCCGTTCCTGCGTCTTCTGCGTGCCGAGCAGCTCGACGAATGCGCGACGCTCCAGCGCAAGCAGCCATTCTTCGTCGACCAGGCTGCCGGCTTCGACGTCGCCGCCGCACACGGCTTCTGCGATGCGGCTCGCGATCAGGTAGTCGTGGTCGCTGATGAAGCGGCCGTCACGCATGTTGACGAGCGATGCCTTGATCGTCGCGATCGCCGAACGGCCTGCAACCGGCACGTCCTTCGCACGCAGCGGTGCGCGGTAGCCGGTGTCGGCCAGCGCACGCGCTTCCTTCTTCGCGGTGTCGAGCAGTTCGAACACGTTGAAGACGATCGTGTCGGACGGCTTCACGTAGCCCATCGCACGGGCGTCGTGCGCGGACGCCGACACCTTCGCCATCGCCGCGTTCTCGAACGACTTCGTGACGAACTTCAGGATGTCGGTGGTCGCGTTCGCGGCCGTCGCGGCGTCTGCCGCGCGCAGCGCCGCTTCCTTCAGGCCGCCGCCCGCCGGCACGAGGCCGACGCCCACTTCGACGAGACCGATGTAGCTCTCGACGTGCACGACGCGCTTCGCGCTGTGCAGCATCAGCTCGCACCCGCCGCCGAGCGCGATGCCCGACACGGCCGCGACGACCGGCACGTTCGCGTACTTCACGCGCAGCATGCCTTCCTGGAACTTCTTCACGAACGGCTCGATGCCCTTCGCGCCGCCCATCATGAACGCGGGCATCGCCTCCTCGAGGTTCGCGCCAGCCGAGAACGGGCCGCCCGGCGTGCCGAGCTTCAGCGACGTCGGCTGCCAGATCACCACGCCCTTGTAGTCCTTCTCCGCGAGTTCGATCGCCTGCACGAGGCCGTCGATCACGCTCGGTCCGATCGTGTTCATCTTCGACTTGAACGACACGATCACGACGTCGTCTTCACCGGCACGGTCGTCGACCCATGCGCGCACTGCGTCGGTCTCGAACAGCGTCTTGCCGTACGTCTTCGGATCGGCACCCGCTTCGCCGAGCAGCGGCGCACGGAACACCTGCTTGCCGTAGACCGCGAGGTCCGAGCGCGGCACGAAGCGCTTCGCGGCCGGCGCCCACGAGCCTTCGGCCGTGTGCACGCCGCCCTTCTCGGCGACCGGGCCTTCGAGCACCCACGACGGCAGCGGCACGTTCGCGAGCGCCTTGCCGGCCGCGATGTCTTCCTGCACCCACTCGGCGACCTGCTTCCAGCCGGCGGCCTGCCAGCCTTCGAACGGACCTTCGTTCCAGCCGAAGCCCCAGCGGATCGCGAGGTCGACGTCGCGCGCGTTGTCGGCGATCGACTCGAGATGCACGCCGATGTAATGGAACACGTCGCGGAAGATCGACCACAGGAACTGCGCGTGCGGATGATCCGTCTCGCGCAGCAGCTTCAGGCGTTCCGCCGGCGGACGCTTCAGGATGCGGCCGACCGTTTCGTCCGCCTTCGCGCCCGAATCGACGTAGGTGCCCGTCTTCGCGTCGAGCACCTTGATCGCCTTGCCTTCCTTCTTGTAGAAGCCGCCGCCCGTCTTCTGGCCGAGCGCGCCCTGCTTCACCAGCTCGGCGAGCACGGCAGGCGTCTGGTAGACCGGGAAGAACGGATCGTCGGCGAGGTTGTCCTGCATCGTCTTGATCACGTGCGCCATCGTGTCGAGGCCGACCACGTCCGCGGTGCGGAACGTCGCCGACTTCGCGCGGCCGAGGCGGCTGCCCGTCAGGTCGTCGACTTCGTCGAAGCGCAGGCCGAACTTCGCGGCCTCGGTGATCACCGCGAGGATCGAGAAGATGCCGACGCGGTTCGCGATGAAGTTCGGCGTGTCCTTCGCGCGCACGACGCCCTTGCCGACGACGCTCGTCAGGAAGGTTTCGAGCTGGTCGAGGATCTCCGGGCGCGTATGCGCGGTCGGAATCAGCTCGACGAGGTGCATGTAGCGCGGCGGGTTGAAGAAGTGCACGCCGCAGAAGCGCGACTTCAGCTCGTCCGAGAAACCTTCGGACAGCTTCGTGATCGACAGGCCCGACGTGTTGGTCGCGAAGATCGCGTGCGAAGCGATGTGCGGCGCGACCTTCTTGTACAGGTCGTGCTTCCAGTCCATCCGCTCGGCGATCGCCTCGATCACGACGTCGCATTCGGCCAGCTTCGCGATGTCGTCCTCGTAGTTCGCCGCTTCGAGGTACTTCGCATCGTCCTTCACGCCGAACGGCGCGGGCGACAGCTTCTTCAGGTTCTCGATCGCCTTCAGCGCGATCGCGTTTTTCGGGCCTTCCTTGGCCGGCAGGTCGAACAGCAGCACCGGCACGCGCGCGTTGATGAGATGCGCGGCGATTTGCGCGCCCATCACGCCGGCGCCCAGCACGGCGACCTTGCGAATCAGGAAATTGCTCACGGGATGTCTCCGGATAGTGTCGTGCAGCGCGAAATGTGAGGGCTGCACGGCGAAGTGAGTACCAGGAACCGTTGCGTCCGGGCGGCGCGCGGCGCGCACCGCCCTGAATCGCGTCAGAACAGCGATTCGTCGACTTCCATCAGCGTCTTCGAACCGGCGCGCGCGGCGCGGATCGTCGATGCCGTTTCAGGCAGCAGACGCGCGAAGTAGAAGCGGGCGGTGGCGAGCTTCGACTTGTAGAACGGATCGCCCGACGCTTCCTTGTCGAGTGCGAGACGCGCCATGCGCGCCCAGAAGTACGAGAACACCAGGTGGCCGACGGTGCGCAGGTACGGCACGGCGGCCGCGCCGACTTCGTCGGGGTTCTGCATCGCCTTCATGCCGATTTCCATCGTCAGCTTCTGCACCTTTTCACCGATGTCGGCGAGCGGGTTGATGAACTCGGCCATCTCCGGCTTCACGCCTTCGGCTTCCGCGAATTCGGTGACGAGCTTGCCGAACTTCTTCAGCTTCGCGCCCATGTCGCCGAGCACCTTGCGGCCCAGCAGGTCGAGCGACTGGATCGAGTTCGTGCCTTCGTAGATCATGTTGATCCGCGCGTCGCGCACGTATTGCTCCATGCCCCACTCGGAGATGAAGCCGTGGCCGCCGTAGATCTGCATCGCGTGGTTGGTCGACTCGAACGCGTTGTCGGTCAGGAACGCCTTGATGATCGGCGTGAGCAGCGCGACGAGGTCGGCCGCTTCCTTGCGCACCGCTTCGTCGGCGTGCGACAGCTCCTTGTCGATCTGCAGCGCGGACCAGTACGTGAACGCGCGCGCGCCTTCCGCGTAAGCCTTCTGCGTGAGCAGCATGCGGCGCACGTCCGGGTGCACGATGATCGGGTCGGCCGGCTTGTCCGGTGCCTTCGGGCCCGTCAGCGAACGCATTTGCAGGCGTTCCTTCGCGTACGTCAGCGAGTTCTGGTACGCGACTTCCGTGAGGCCGAGGCCCTGCATGCCGACGCCGAGGCGCGCGGCGTTCATCATCACGAACATCGCGTTCAAGCCCTTGTTCGGCTCGCCGACCATCCAGCCCTTCGCGCCGTCGAGGTTCATCACGCACGTCGAGTTGCCGTGGATGCCCATCTTGTGTTCGATCGAGCCGCACTTGATGCCGTTGCGCTCGCCCGGCTCGCCCGCAGCGTCCGGAATGAACTTCGGCACGATGAACAGCGAGATCCCCTTCGTGCCTTGCGGCGCGTCCGGCAGGCGCGCGAGCACGAGGTGGATGATGTTCTTCGACATGTCGTGCTCGCCGCTCGAGATGAAGATCTTCGTGCCGCTGATCGAGTACGAGCCGTCGCCGTTCGGTTCGGCCTTGGTGCGCAGGATGCCGAGGTCGGTGCCGCAGTGCGGCTCGGTCAGGCACATCGTACCCGTCCATTCGCCCGACACGAGCTTCGGCAGATATTGCTGCTGCAGTTCCGGCGCGCCGTGCGCGTGCAGGCATTCGTACGCGCCGTGCGACAGGCCCGGATACATCGTCCAGGCCTGGTTCGCCGAGTTCAGCATTTCGTAGAGTGCGTTGTTCACGAACGCGGGCAGGCCCTGGCCGCCGTAGTCCGGATCGCAGCCGAGCGCCGGCCAGCCGGCCTCGACGTATTGCTGATACGCTTCCTTGAAGCCGGTCGGGGTCTTCACGACGCCGTCGCCTTCATACGTGCAGCCTTCGCGGTCGCCGACCTGGTTCAGCGGGAACAGTACCTCGGAGCAGAACTTGCCCGCTTCCTCGAGGACCTGGTTGATCGTGTCGGCGTCGAGGTCCGCATGCTTGGGCATTTGCTTGACTTCGGCTTCGACGTTCAGAAGCTCGTGCAACACGAATTGCATGTCGCGCAGCGGCGCGGCGTACTGTCCCATGACTCTCTCCAAAGGTGGGCAAAACGGCTCGAGCTCCTGGCGGGCGGGTCACGCGCCGCTAACGGCTCTCGCTCTGATACGAAACAATCGTCTTTTCCAGCGCGGCCCACGTGAGGCGCACGGCGTCCGGCGAATGCAGGAAGCGTGCGTCGTGATGCAGGCCGAGCGTGAAGCTGTACAACTCGAAGAGCATCAGTTCCGGATCCGTGTCCGTGCGCAGATGCCCTTCTTCCATCGCCTGCGAAATGGCGCGCAGCAACGCGGCACGCCAGGCGGTCACGCTCGCGATCAACTGCTCGCGCACGGGGCTGTCCGGCCGGTCGTCGTACTCCACTGCGCCGCTGATGTAGATGCACCCGGTCGTCACCTCCTGGATGCGCTTCTCGATCCAGCGCGCCAGCATCGCCCGAAGACGCGGCAGACCGCGCGACTCGCGCAGGCTCGGAAAGAACACCTCGTTTTCGAAACGATGGTGGTACTCGCGGACGACCTCGACCTGCAGGTCTTCGCGCGATCCGAAGTGCGCGAACACGCCGCTCTTGCTCATCTGCATGCGCTCGGCCAGCAGGCCGATCGTCAGCCCCTCCAGCCCGTCACGGCTGGCGAGGTCCAAAGCAGCTTCAAGTATCGCGGCACGCGTCTGTTCGCCTTTTCGCATAGCTATTTCTGTAACCGTTCGGGGGTTCGAATAAAATCGAACGGCCGTACTATTATTGAGTGCGGCCGCTCGCGAAACAAGGAAATTATTAGAAACCGGTGTCTAACCGAGCCGCTATTTTGCGCGATTCCGGCGGGACCGGAGCGGCTTTTCCGCACGAACGTGCGGACAGATTTTTTGAAGCGAATACTTAGTCGGCGTCAGTCGTAACCGCCGACCGTCAGCGCCTTCATCACGACACGGTAGGTCGTGTACGCGAGCCAGTTCAGCAGCCGCTCGACGCGCGGGCGCGCCGCGTAGTGCGCGGCATCGATCTCCCGGCCTTCGGCGAACGCGGTGGCGATCGCGTCGCGCAACTGGTTCGTCACTGCATCGTAGCGCACCAGCACGACGTTCGCTTCATTGTTCAGCATCAGGCTCAGCGCGTCCAGATTCGACGAGCCGACCGTCGCCCAGTTGTCGTCGATCACGGCGACCTTGCCGTGCAGGATCGTCTTGTCGTATTCGGCGACGCGCACGCCCGCGCGCAGCAGCGTGTGATAGAGGAACGGTACGGCCGTATCGAGCGCCGCGAATTCCTTGCGGCCGATCAGCACCTGCACGTCGACACCCCGCCGCGCCGCGCCCGTCAGCGCGCGACGCAGCTTGCGGCCCGGCATGAAATACGGATTCGCGAGCAGGATCCGCTGGCGCGCCTGGCCGATTGCCGCGAGATAGGCCTTCTCGATCGCGCGGCGGTTCACGACGTTGTCGCGCGCGACGAACGCGACGCTCGGCTCCGTCACGACCCGCAGCGCGCCGGCCTTGATCCACCGGTGGCTGCGCATCCAGCGCCGGAACATGTCCGGGAACGCTTCGCCGCCGTGCAGCCCGGCCGCGTACTGCGCGTACGGCTTGTGGCCGAACTGGATCCGGTGCCATTGCAGCTCGAACGCGGCACGCACGTCGGACACCGCGGGCCCGGCCATCTCGACCGCGAAATCCCAGCGCGGGAACGGCAGCGTCGCGCTGCCCTGCGTGTAGTCGTCGACGATGTTGATGCCGCCGCAGAACGCGACCGCATGATCGATCACCGCGAGCTTGCGGTGCGTGCGCGAGAAGCCGAAGCGGCCGAACAGGAAACGGTTGTAGATGCAGTGCTCGACACCGGACTCGGCCCACGTGTCGAACAGCGGCAGGCGTGCGGTGCCGATGCCGTCGGTGATCACCCGCACGCGCACGCCGCGCTGCGCCGCGCGGATCAGCGCGTCCGACACCGGGCGGCCGGCCGCGTCGTCGCAGAAGATGTAGGTTTCGAGCATCACCTGCTCGCGGGCGGCGTCGATCCGCTCGATCAGCGCGTGGAAGAATTCGCCGCCGGTTTCGCACAGCCGCACCGTGTTGCCGGCCGTAAACGCGAGCCGCGACGCGGAGCCGCGCTCCTGCAGGAACATCTGCCGCAATTGCGCGAAGCGCTTGCGGGTCTCCGCATTCATGCGGACGAGCCGTGCGGCGCACGCGCGAGGGCCACGCGCGCGGGCAATTGCAGGATCGCCTCGGCGTTCGACGGCGAGAAGCAGCGCGCGGCCGCCTCGCGGAACGGCAGCCACGCATGGTCGACATGCTCGCGCGGCGACAGCGTCACGTCGACGCGATGCGGCACGCACAGGCCGAACCAGTGCTCGACGTTGCGCGTGACGCCCGGCGCATAGCGATGCAGGTATTGCGGATAGATCGTGTATTCGATCCGGTGGTGCCAGTCGACGAGCGCGCTGGCCGGCACGTCCGGCGTGCCGACCGCGATGCCGGTTTCCTCGGCCACTTCGCGCGCGGCGGTGAGCGCGAGCGGCTCGTCGAGCGCGTCCTTCGAGCCGGTGACCGATTGCCAGAAATCGGGCTGGTCGGCACGCTTGATCACGAGCACATCGAGGTCGGGCGTGTAGATCACGACGAGAACGGATTCGGGGATTTTCGGCGGCTTCGTCATCTTTGTTTCATGCGGCACAGGGCCGTGCGCCGGGCCTGCGCCCGAACGTGCGGCAAGTGCTGCGACTGTACCGCAAAAAATGAAAAAGGCGCATCACTGCGCCTTTTTCATGGGCGTCGTGTGCGCGTGACCACGCACACGACCGGGGCGAGAAGCGCGTTACGCCTTCGGCTGCTCCGGCTGACGCAGACGGATGTGCAGCTCGCGCAGCTGACGCTCGTCGACCGGGCTCGGCGCCTGCGTGAGCAGATCCTGCGCACGCTGCGTCTTCGGGAACGCGATCACGTCGCGGATCGAATCGGCGCCGGCCATCATCGTGACGATACGGTCGAGACCGAACGCGATACCGCCGTGCGGCGGCGCGCCGTACTGCAGCGCGTCCAGCAGGAAGCCGAACTTCGCCTGCGCTTCTTCCGCGCCGATCTTCAGCGCGCGGAACACCTTGCTCTGCACTTCCTCGCGGTGGATACGCACCGAGCCGCCGCCGATTTCCCAGCCGTTCAGCACCATGTCGTACGCCTTCGCGAGGCAGCGGCCCGGGTCGGTCTCGAGGTACTCGAGGTGCTCGTCCTTCGGGCTCGTGAACGGATGGTGCGCGGCGACGTAGCGCGCATCTTCGTCGTCGTATTCGAACATCGGGAAGTCGACGACCCACAGCGGCTTCCAGCCGGCCTGGACGAGACCGTTCGCCTTGCCGAATTCCGAATGGCCGATCTTCAGGCGCAGCGCGCCGAGGCTGTCGTTGACGACCTTCGCGCGATCGGCCGCGAAGAAGATGATGTCGCCGTCTTCGGCGCCGGTGCGCTCGAGGATCGCCGCGATCGATGCATCGTGCAGGTTCTTGACGATCGGGCTCTGCAGGCCGTCGCGGCCCTTCGCCTTCTCGTTGACCTTGATCCACGCGAGGCCCTTCGCGCCGTAGATACGCACGAATTCCGTGTAGCCGTCGATGTCGCCGCGCGACAGCTCGCCGCCCTTCGGCACGCGCAGCGCCGCAACCCGGCCGTCCTTCGCGTTGGCCGGCGTGCTGAATACCTTGAAGTCGACGTCCTTCATCGCGTCGGTCAGCTCGGTGAATTCGAGCTGCACGCGCAGGTCCGGTTTGTCCGAACCGAAACGCGCCATCGCTTCCGAGTACGGCATCACCGGGAATTTCGCGTCGAGCTCGACGTCGATCGTCGTCTTGAAGATGTGACGGATCATGTCTTCGAACAGGTCACGGATTTCCTGCTCGCCGAGGAACGACGTCTCGCAGTCGATCTGCGTGAATTCCGGCTGACGGTCCGCGCGGAGGTCTTCGTCGCGGAAGCACTTGGTGATCTGGTAGTAACGGTCGAAGTTCGCGACCATCAGCAGCTGCTTGAACAGCTGCGGCGACTGCGGCAGCGCGAAGAACTGGCCCGCGTTCACGCGCGACGGCACGAGGTAGTCGCGCGCGCCTTCCGGCGTGCTCTTCGTCAGCATCGGCGTCTCGATGTCGATGAAGCCCTGCTCGTCGAGGTACTTGCGCGCCTCGATCGCGACGCGGTAGCGCAGGCGCAGGTTGTGCTGCATCTGCGGGCGGCGCAGGTCGAGCACACGGTGCGTGAGACGCGTCGTTTCCGACAGGTTGTCGTCGTCGAGCTGGAACGGCGGCGTGACCGACGCGTTCAGCACGTTCAGTTCGTGGCACAGCACTTCGATCTTGCCGCTCTTCAGGCCGGCGTTGACCGTGCCTTCCGGACGGTTGCGCACGAGGCCCTTGATCTGCACGCAGAACTCGTTGCGCACGCCTTCGGCGGTCGCGAACATCTCGGCGCGATCCGGGTCGCACACCACTTGCACGAGGCCTTCACGATCGCGCAGGTCGATGAAGATCACACCGCCGTGATCGCGGCGGCGCTGCACCCAGCCGCACAGCGACACGGTTTGGCCCAGCAGGTGTTCGGTCACGAGACCGCAGTATTCAGTACGCATCGACATGATGTTTGCTTTCGTTCGGTTTGATCAACGGGCGCCGCAACGCGCGGCCCGGGCGATGATTCTTTACTTACAGCGGCGGCTCGACGGGACGGCGGGCGGGCGCCGGAGCCGGCGCCGAAGGCGCCACGACGCCCATCGAGACGATGTACTTGAGCGCGGCATCGACCGACATGTCGAGTTCGATGACTTCGCTCTTCGGCAGCATCAGGAAGAAGCCCGACGTCGGGTTCGGCGTCGTGGGCACGTACACGCTCACGTACTCTTCCGTCAGATGGTTGACCACGTCGCCGCCGGGCGTGCCGGTCAGAAACGCGATCGTATACGAGCCGCGGCGCGGGTATTCGATCAGCAGCGCCTTGCGGAATGCATTGCCGCTGCTCGACAGCAGCGTGTCGGACACCTGCTTGACGCTCGTGTAGATCGGCCCGACGACCGGGATGTGACGCACGACCGCGTTCCACCACGTGACGAGCTTCTGGCCGATGAAGTTCTGCGTGGCCAGCCCGACGACGAAGATGAACGCGAGCGTCAGCACCGCGCCGATCCCCGGCAGATGGAAGCCGAGCATCCGCTCGGGCTGCCACGATTCGGGCAGCAGGAGCAGCGTCTGGTCCATCGTGCCGATGATGAGGCCGAGCACCCACAGCGTGATCGCGAGCGGGACGAGAACCAGCAGGCCGGTCAGGAACACCGTTTTCAGGGTCGTCTTTTTCATCATCTGCCGTCAATGAACCGCGCCGGCGGCGCGGGTTGGTCGCGACCCGGACGGGCCGCGACGGTCAACTACCGGCGGCGGGCGCTGCGGCCGGAGCCGGCGCGGCGCTCGTCGTCGAGGTACTGCCCGAACTGCTCGCCGCAGCCGGCGCGGCCGCGGCGGGTGCGGCTTCAGCCGCCGGTGCGGCCGGCGCCGCGTCGCCCGACGCCGTCGCCGGCGCGCTGGTACCGCCCGAGCCGCCGCGGAAATCGGTGACATACCACCCCGAGCCCTTCAGCTGGAAACCGGCGGCGGTCACCTGTTTGCGAAAAGCATCCTTCCCGCATTCAGGGCATTGCGACAGCGGCGCGTCGCTCATCTTCTGGAGCACGTCCTTCGCGAAACCGCACGCTTCGCATCGATAGGCGTAGATCGGCATGATATTTTTCCCGCAGAAACTGGAAACGGCTTGCAAAACCTTGAATTATAGCCGAAACCCTGGCGCGCTCCGGCAATGGCCGCGACGCCCGCGCATCAGCGGCGACGCCACGTGAGCCAGCGCTCGTGCCCGTCGAACACGGCCAGCGAATCGGTCACGGGCAAATCCTCGACCAGCTCGAAGTGCGGCGCGAGCAGCGCATCGAGTTCCGCGTGCTCGATCCCGAACGGCGGCCCCTTCGGTTTCGCCACCACGAAGAAATAGCCGGCCAGCAATCCGCCCGCGGGCAGCAGCTCGGCCATCCGCGCCGCATAATCGGCACGCAGGCTCGGCGGCAACGCGCACAGGAACGCACGCTCGTACACCCACTGCACGTCGAACGGCGGCCGGTACTGAAAAAAATCGGCCTGCTCGACGACGTCCGCATGCGTGCCGAGCTGCGCCTTCGCCGCAGCGACCGCCTGCGCGGCGAAATCGATCGCCCGCACCGGCCAGCCGGCCTGCGCGAGCCAGCCGGCCTCCTGCGCGCTGCCGCAGCCGGGAATCAGCACCGCGCGCGGCGCCAGCCGCTGCGCGAACACGCGAAAACCGTCCGGCACGCCGCCGAATTCCCATGGCGTCACGCCGCGCTCGAAGCGCTCGTTCCAGAACGACGCGCTGCCCGGGTCGCGTGTCGCGAAATCGGTGGCCGACGGTGCGGCCGGTTGCTTCGGATCGGACATCGCCGTGCTCCTTTCGATCAAGCGCCGTACGCGAGCGCGAGCAGCACGCGCGCGACGAGCGCCCCGACGCCGACGGCCAGGCCGAAGATCAGCAACGCCTGCAGCAGCCGGTTCGTCCGCTTCTGCTCGACGAGGACCTGACGCATCAGTTCCTCGCTCGCGGCGCGCGGCGCATCGTGGCGCGCGGCCAGCGCATGGTGGATGAGGCGCGGCAGTTGCGGCAGCGTCTTGCTCCACTGCGGCGCCTCGACCTTGAACCGCTCGTACCAGCCGCGCAGGCCGATCTGCTCGGTCATCCAGCGCTCGAGATACGGCTTCGCGGTCTTCCACAGGTCGAGTTCGGGATCGAGCGAGCGGCCGAGCCCTTCGACGTTCAGCATCGTCTTCTGCAGCAGCACGAGCTGCGGCTGGATCTCGACGTTGAAGCGACGCGACGTCGAGAACAGGCGCATCAGCACCTGGCCGAGCGAGATGTCCTTCAGCGCGCGGTCGAAATACGGCTCGCACACCGCGCGGATCGCGCTTTCGAGCTCCTCGACGCGGGTCTCCGGCGGCACCCAGCCCGATTCGAGGTGGAGCGTCGCGACACGGTGGTAGTCGCGCTTGAAGAACGCGAGGAAGTTCTGCGCGAGGTAGTTCTTGTCGAAATCGGACAGCGCGCCGACGATCCCGAAATCGAGCGCGATATAGCGGCCGAACGTGTTCGGGTCGAGGCTCACCTGGATGTTGCCGGGGTGCATGTCGGCGTGGAAGAAGCCGTCGCGGAACACCTGCGTGAAGAAGATCTCGACGCCTTCGCGCGCGAGCTTCTTGATGTCGACGCCGGCCGAGCGCAGCGTCTCAACCTGGCTGATCGGCACGCCGGTCATGCGCTCCATCACGAGCACCTGCGACGTCGAGAAATCCCAGAACATCTCGGGCACGAGCAGCAGGTCGAGGCCCGCGAAGTTGCGGCGCAGCTGGCTGCCGTTGGCGGCCTCGCGCATCAGGTCGAGCTCGTCGTGCAGGTACTTGTCGAATTCGGCGACGACCTCGCGTGGCTTCAGGCGCCGGCCGTCGGCCCACATGCGTTCGGTCCACGTCGCGATGTCGCGCATCAGCGCGAGGTCGGAATCGATCACCGGCAGCATGTTCGGGCGCAGCACCTTGACGGCGACGGCCTTGCCCGCATGCACGCCCTGCTTCAGCTTCGCGAAATGCACCTGCGCGATCGACGCGCTCGCGATCGGCTCACGCTCGAATTCGTCGAACAGCTCGTCGACCGGCGCGCCGAGCGACTTCTCGATGATCGCGATCGCGACGGCCGAATCGAACGGCGGCACCTGGTCCTGCAGCTTCGCGAGTTCGTTCGCGAAATCGACCGACAGCAGGTCGCGGCGCGTCGACAGCACCTGGCCGAACTTCACGAAGATCGGGCCCAGGCTTTCGAGCGCGTGACGCAACCGCACGGCCGGCGGATCGGAGAAGCGGCGACCGATCGTCGTGATCCGCAGCAGCAGCTTCACCCGCCGGTCGTCGATCCGGGACAGCATCACTTCGTCGAGGCCAAAGCGGATGACGGTGTAGACAATCTTGATGAAACGGAAAATGCGCATGCCCTGCGGCCCTCAGTGCGCGCCGCGCGGGCCGGAGCCCGTGCGCGCGCCGATTTTTTGTTCGAGTCGCTCGACCCGCTTTTCGACCCGCGCGAGCGCATCGCGTGCGCGCGCCAGCTCGGCGTCGAAGCCGCCGAGCGACGCGCGCCGGACGACCTGCGGGTTCTCGTCGAGCCAGTATTCGGCGACGGAATCGAGCACGTTGCGGCCGGTGCGGCGTGCGCGCGCGCCGGCGTCGCGCACGACCGTCGCGATCCGGTACGCCGCCGCGTCGCCGACCAGCTTCGCGAGATCTTCTTCCGGTTCCCAGCGCAGATGCTCGGCCAGCTTCGCGATCTGCGTCGCGAATTCCGCGTCGCCTTCGATCTTCACGTGCTTCATCACGGCCGCCTGGCCGCCCTGCAGGAACGCGGCGACCGTGTCGCCGGCGAGCGCGATCGACACGTCGACCTGTTGCGCGTCGTGCGCGTCGACGGCCGACAGATAACCGTCGGGCTGCACCAGCAGCGTGAGCGTGACGGGAGGCACGTCGATCCGGGCGGTCTTGCCCGCATAGGGAATCAGGCGGTCGCGTGCCCACGATTCGCGCGCGAGCAGGTGATTGACGGCAGCAGCAAAAGGCTTGGCGGCAAAGGTCATCGGGCTGGGAAAGAAAAAACCCGCGCAGGCCGGGCGCCCACGCGGGTTTCTATTGTAACGTCGGATCGATGGCGGACCGTGCCTGACCGTACACCCGGGCGGCAAGCGGTCGCAGTGCGGCGGCCGTCGCCCGGGTGCCCGGCGGCGCGGGCCGCCGGCCACGCTCAGTGCGTGTTGATCTGCTGGATACCCGCGAGCAGCCAGCCCTGGCTGCCCGACTTCGACAGGTTCCACACCTCGTCGAACGGCGCCGCCGACGTATTCGCCGATTCGCGGATCAGGCCGTGGAAGCGCACGCTCGCCGACTGCTCGATGCCGCGATCCTCGATCGCGACCAGTTCCGCGTCGAGCTGTACGACGTCGGTCTGGTTCGCGTCGTTGCCGCGCGAATCGAGGTCGATCTTGATCTCGGCGAACATTTCGGGCGTCGTGAACTCGCGGATGTCGGCCAGGTTGCCCTGGTCCCACGCGGCCTGCAGGCGCACGAAATAGACTTTCGCGCTGCGCAGGAACGCTTCGGTGTCGAAGCCGGCCGGCACCTGCAGGGGCGCCGCTGCCGCCGCAGCCGCGCCGGCGGCCGCCGCACCGCCGCCGAACACGCCCTGCGCTTCGTTCGCATAGCTGCTGCCGCTGCCCGCGTAGTTGCTGCCGGCATTGCCTTGCTGGAACGACGGGCTTTGCGAGTAGCCGCCCGACGACGATGCGGCGCCGCCGACCGAATACGCCGGCTCCTGCGGGCGACGGCGGTTCATGAACTTGCGGATCAGCCAGATGCCGACCATCGCGAGCAACGCAATCACGATGACGTTCGCCATCATGCTCGCGAATGCGCCGCCGAGACCGAAGTGCGACAGCAGCGCCGCGATACCGAGACCGGCCGCGAGGCCGGCGATCGGCCCGAGCCAGCGCGAGCGGTTGGGCTGCGCGGCCGGCGTGGGGGCAGCCGGGTTCGTGCGCTGCGCCTGCGACGGCGCGGCCTGCTGCATCGGCTGCTGCGCAGGCGGCGTGGCCTGACGCTGCGTGACGGTGGAATTCTGGCGGCCGATGCTGCGCCCGCCGCCCATGCGCTTCGCTTCAGCGTCGAGCGATGCGAACGTGCCGGCCGTGAGCAGGCCGACCATCAGCAGCGTGCCGACCCGTCGAGCCCACGGCTTCGACGGCTTGCTACGGTTGAACAACGAACGCGATTCAGACATCAGCTTCTCCGAATGTAAGACGAATGTAGGGAAAGAACCCCTTAGTACTTGGTCCCTAGGTGTAAAGCTACCACGCCACCTGACAAATTGTAATATTTGACGGCGTCGAGGCCCGCTTGTTCCATCATCGTCTTCAGCGTGTCCTGATCGGGGTGCATCCGGATAGATTCAGCAAGATACCGATAACTTTCGGCATCTTTCGCGAACTTGTCGCCAAGCCACGGTAATACTTTGAAAGAATACAGATCGTACGCTTTTTTCAGCGGATCCCAGACTTTCGAGAATTCCAGCACCATCACGCGACCGCCGGGCTTCGTCACGCGGCGCATCTCGGCCAGCGCGGCATCCTTGTGCGTCATGTTGCGCAGCCCGAACGCGACCGTGACCACGTCGAAGTAGTTGTCCGGGAAGGGAATTTTCTCGGCGTCGCACAGCAGCGACGGCGTCACGACGCCCTTGTCGAGCAGCCGGTCGCGGCCCACGCGCAGCATCGATTCGTTGATGTCGGTATGCCAGACCTCGCCCGTCGGCCCGGCCGCCTTCGCGAACGACTTCGTCAGGTCGCCGGTGCCGGCCGCGATGTCGAGCACCTTGAAGCCGGGGCGCACGTTCGCCTGCGCGATCGTGAACGCCTTCCACGCGCGGTGCATGCCCGCCGACATCAGGTCGTTCATCAGATCGTAGTTGCTCGCGACCGAATGAAACACGCCCGCCACTTTCTTCGCTTTTTCGTTTTCCTCGACGCTCTCGAAGCCGAAGTGGGTTTTGCTCATCGCGTTGATCCTCAGTAAATGGCAAGACGGCGCCGAGCGGGCGCCGTCGATTTCAGTGGCAGTGGCCGTGCGGCGCGCCGGCCGCCTGCATCGGCGCGTCGCGCTCGACGCCCGCCGCCTTCAGTTTGTCGAAATAGTCGCGCCACAGCGCGTCCTGCTGCGTCGCCAGCTCGTACAGCAGGTCCCACGAGTAGATGCCGGTCGAATGGCCGTCGGAGAACGTCGGCTGCAGCGCATAGTTGCCGACGCCCTCGAGCGCGGTGATCGTCACTTCGCGCTTGCCGGTCTGCAACGTCTCCTGGCCGGGCCCGTGGCCGCGCACCTCGGCCGACGGCGAATAGACGCGCATCAGCTCGAACGGAATCCGGTAACTCTCGCCGTTCGGATACTGCAATTCGAGCACGCGCGACACCGCGTGCACGACGACGCCGGACGGAATCGGCGTCGTGGAAGTCAAACCGCTCATGCTTGCCTCGAATCGGTCATGCGTTGAATTTCCTCGCGCACCGCATTGTGCAGCAGCGAGGCCTGCGCCGCGCGCGAGCGCAGCAGCGCCTCGGACACGCTGCGCTGGCGCGGTGCCCACACGGGCTGCGGAAAATGGGCATCGTTGGAAAAGCGCGGAATCACGTGCCAGTGCACGTGCGGCACCATGTTGCCGAGGCTCGCGAGATTCACCTTGTTCGGCTGCATCACGCGGCGCACGGCCCGCTCGACCGCGTAGACCACGCGCATCAGATGTGCCCGCTCGGGCTCGCCGAGATCGGAGAACTCGGCCACGTGCGCGCCCCAGATCACCCGGCAGAAGCCCGGGTAGTCGTGCTCGCCCGTGGCAAGCACGACGCGCAGCGCATCGTCCTGCCAGAGCACCTCGCCGCCGTCTTCACGGCAAAACACGCATTCCATCGTCGCTCCCATGTGGACGGGCGCCGGCATGGCATGCCGGCGCCCGCTCATTCCCGGCCCGGTCGGGCGGTCGTCATGCCCGCATTAGACCAGCACGCGCTCGATCCCGCCATGGTTCGCCCGTGCGACATAATCGGCCATCCAGTTCTCGCCGAGCACCTGGCGCGCGATTTCGACCACGATGTAGTCGGCTTCGAGGTTCGCGTCCTCGCTGTAGCGCGACAGGCCCTGCAGGCACGACGGGCAGCTCGTCAGGATCTTCACGTCCGGGCCGTTCGCGGCCGCGGCGGCCGGCGCCGGCGCGTCGCCCGCCACCACGGGAATCGCGCGCAGCTTCGCGGCGCCCTTGCGGATCTCTTCCTCCTTGCGGAAGCGGACCTGCGTCGAGATGTCCGGCCGCGTGACCGCCAGCGTGCCCGATTCGCCGCAGCAGCGATCGTTCTTCTCGATCTTGTAGCCGTCCTTCTCGGCGCCCATCAGCTCGTTGACGAGCTTCACCGGGTCGATCGTCTTGATCGGCGTGTGGCACGGGTCGTGATACATGTAGCGCGTGCCCGTCACGCCGTCGAGCTTCATCCCCTTCTCGAGCAGGAACTCGTGGATGTCGATGATCCGGCAGCCCGGGAAGATCTTGTCGAATTCGTAACCCGCGAGCTGGTCGTAGCAGGTGCCGCACGACACGACGACCGTCTTGATGTCGAGGTAGTTCAGCGTGTTCGCGACGCGGTGGAACAGCACGCGGTTGTCCGTGACGATCTTCTCGGCCTTGTCGTACTGGCCCGAACCGCGCTGCGGATAGCCGCAGCACAGGTAGCCCGGCGGCAGCACCGTCTGCACGCCCGCTTCCCACAGCATCGCCTGCGTGGCCAGCCCGACCTGCGAGAACAGGCGCTCGGAGCCGCAGCCCGGGAAGTAGAACACCGCCTCCGAATCGACGGTCGTCGACTTCGGGTTGCGGATGATCGGCACGATCTTGTTGTCCTCGATGTCCAGCAGCGCGCGCGCCGTCTTCTTCGGCAGGTTGCCCGGCATCTTCTTGTTGACGAAGTGGATCACCTGCTCGACCACCGGCGGCTTGCCGGTCGTCGCGGGCGGGTGCTGCGTCTGCTTCGTCACGACCTTCTTCAGCATGTCGTTCGCGAAGCGCTGCACCTTGTAGCCGACGCCCATCATCACGCCGCGCGCGACGTTGATCGTCTGCGGATTGGTCGCGTTCAGGAAGAACATGCCCGCCGCGTTGCCGGCGTTGAACTTCTTCTTGCCCATCTTGCGCAACAGGTTGCGCATGTTCATCGTGACGTCGCCGAAATCGATCTTCACCGGGCACGGCGTCGCGCACTTGTGGCACACCGTGCAGTGGTCGGCCACGTCGTTGAACTCGTCCCAGTGCTTGATCGACACGCCGCGGCGCGTCTGTTCTTCGTACAGGAACGCCTCGACTAAGAGCGACGTCGCGAGGATCTTGTTGCGCGGGCTGTACAGCAGGTTCGCGCGCGGCACGTGGGTCGCGCACACCGGCTTGCACTTGCCGCAGCGCAGGCAGTCCTTCACCGAATCGGCGATCGCGCCGATGTCGGACTGCTGCATGATCAGCGATTCGTAGCCCATCAGCCCGAAGCTCGGCGTGTACGCGTTGCGCAGGTCGGCGCCGTCGAGCAGCTTGCCCTTGTTGAAGCGGCCGTTCGGGTCGACGCGCTGCTTGTATGCGCGGAATTCGGCAATCTCGTCGTCGGTCAGGAATTCGAGCTTCGTGATGCCGATCCCGTGTTCGCCGGAAATCACGCCGTCGAGCGAGCGCGCGAGCGTCATGATGCGGGCGACCGACGCGTGCGCGTCCTGCAGCATCTCGTAGTTGTCGGAGTTGACCGGGATGTTGGTGTGGACGTTGCCGTCGCCCGCGTGCATGTGCAGTGCGACGAACACGCGGCCGCGCAGCACGCGCTTGTGGATCGCCTGCGCCTCGTCGAGGATCTGCTTGAATGCGCCGCCGTTGAAGATCGCGCGCAATTCCGCGCGGATTTCCTGCTTCCACGAGATGCGGACCGTGCGGTCCTGCGTGATGTGGAACACGGTCGCGCCCGGCTGTTCGTCCGCACGATCCGCGAACTTCTCGGCGAGCGCCTCGTAGCCGAGCTGCACCAGGTAGTGCTGCGCCTCGCGCAGCGGCTGGTCGAGCCGGTCGCGCACGAATTCCCAGCGCGCACGCACGCGCTTGAGCAGTTCCAGCGCCTGCTGGACGCGATCCTCGAGCAGTTCCGCGCTCGGGATCTCGTTCGCGTCGTCGGTCTTGCCGAGCGGCAGGTTGCCGCCGCGGAAGAACGCTTCGAGCGCATCGACCAGCTGCAGCTTGTTCTTCAGCGACAGCTCGATGTTGATCCGCTCGATGCCGTCGGTGTACTCGCCCATCCGGTTCAGCGGGATGACGACGTCCTCGTTGATCTTGAACGCGTTCGTGTGCTTCGCGATCGCGGCCGTGCGGCTGCGGTCGAGCCAGAAGCGCTTGCGCGCCTCCGCGCTGACCGCGACGAAGCCTTCGCCGCTCTTGCCGTTCGCCATCCGGATCACTTCGGACGTCGCGTGCGCGACCGCGTCGGCGTCGTCGCCGACGATGTCGCCGATCAGCACCATCTTCGGGAATGCGTTGCGCTTGCTCTTGGTCGCGTAGCCGACCGCGCGCAGGTAGCGCTCGTCGAGGTGCTCGAGGCCCGCGAGGATCGCGCCGCCCTGCTTCGACGTCTCGAACAGGTAATCCTTGATCTCGACGATGCTCGGGATCGCCTCGCGCGCCTGGCCGAAGAATTCGAGGCAGACGGTGCGCGTGTGCGCGGGCATCTTGTGCAGCACCCAGCGCGCGGACGTGATGAGCCCGTCGCAGCCTTCCTTCTGCACGCCCGGCAGGCCGGCGAGGAACTTGTCGGTCACGTCCTTGCCGAGCCCTTCCTTGCGGAACCGGCGGCCTTCGATCTCGAGCATCTCGCTCTTGAGCAGCTTCTCGCCCGGCGCATACGCGCCGTCGAACCACTTCAGCTCGAAGCGCGCGACCGCGATGTCGTGGATCTTGCCCTGGTTGTGCTCGTGGCGCGTGACTTCGAGCCAGTTGCCGTCCGGGTCGACCATCCGCCACCAGGCGAGGTTGTCGAGCGCGGTGCCCCACAGCACGGCCTTCTTGCCGCCCGCGTTCATCGCGACGTTGCCGCCGATGCACGAGGCGTCGAGCGACGTCGGATCGACCGCGAACACGTAGCCGGCCGCCTCGGCCGCTTCCGTCACGCGACGCGTGACGACGCCCGCGCCGGAGAAGATCGTCGGCACCTTGTGCGCGACGCCGGGCAGCTCGGTCAGCTCGACCGCGCCCAGTTGTTCGAGCTTTTCGGTGTTGATCACCGCGGAGAACGGCGTGAGCGGCACCGCGCCGCCCGTGTAGCCGGTGCCGCCGCCACGCGGGATCACGGTCAGGCCGAGCTCGAAGCACGCCTTGATCAGGCCGGCGATCTCGGCTTCGGTATCGGGCGTCAGCACGACGAACGGGTATTCGACGCGCCAGTCGGTCGCGTCGGTCACGTGCGACACGCGCGACAGCCCGTCGAAGCGGATGTTGTCCTTCTGCGTGCAGCGGCCGAGCGCCTTGGTCGCGCGGCGGCGCAGCTCGGCCATCTTGTCGAATTCGTCCGCGAACTCGTTGACCGCACGCTGCGCGGCGGTCTCGAGCATCTCCACGCGCGACGCGCGCTCGCGGCCCGCGTCGTCGCGATGCTCGGTGAGATCCGCGCTGCGGCGCTTGCCGATCTCGGTCAGACGGTGGTTCAGCGCCTCGATCAGCAGCGCGCGGCGCTTCGGGTTGTCGAGCAGGTCGTCCTGCAGGTACGGGTTGCGACGCACGACCCAGATGTCGCCGAGCACTTCATACAGCATCCGCGCCGAGCGGCCCGTACGGCGCTCGGCGCGCAGCTCGTCGAGCACCGACCACGCCTCTTCGCCGAGCAGGCGGATCACGATCTCGCGATCCGAGAAGGACGTGTAGTTGTAGGGAATCTCGCGCAAGCGGGGCGCGGGGTCGGCGGCGACGGCGGCGGCCGCGCCATGCGGATCGAAAACTTGTGGTGCGTTCATGTTCGGACGACTCGGAGGGCCGATACACCGTGCACGGGCGTCGGCAAGCGCGTGGGCGCAATCTTGGGGAAATCTGTTCTGTTACCAGGCGCGCGGCTGTCCTTCATGGGGCCGGAGCGGGCGACTCGCCCCTCCTGGCCGGCGACAGGGCCTGGCGGCACTCGGGATCATCAGCACGATCGCGCGCGGCGCGCATGCCGTTCGGCCGCGGGGCTGGCTGCGCGCGGCGTCGGCTTCAACGGTGCGATCCGAGGGTGCCTCTGCATCTTCCGAATCCTTGATTCAAAACGGAATTCTAACCCATGATCGGGCGGTCCGTGACACGCCGGACAGGTCGTGGGGCTATCGCCGCGAGCCGCGCCGGGCGGGGCTCGGCGCGGTTTCATGCGATCATTCGCCGTCCGTCCGGTCGGTAACCACGCGGTTAAGCCGATAAAAAGCGGCGCCCGGCGGCGCGCCTCCCCTGCCGGCACGCCCACCCGGCCGCCCGGCATGCCGCTTGCGTACGGGCGGACCCTTGGCGCTATCATTGACCCTTTACCGTCTGCATCCGCACTGCACGCGAGCGCCCATGGCATCCCACGATTACCTGAAGAAAATCCTCACCGCGCGCGTCTACGACGTCGCGATCGAGACGGAACTCGAACCCGCCCGCAACCTGTCGGCCCGGCTGCGCAACGCCGTTTACCTGAAGCGCGAGGACAACCAGCCGGTGTTCTCGTTCAAGCTGCGCGGCGCGTACAACAAGATGGCGCACATTCCGACGGATGCGCTCGCGCGCGGCGTGATTACGGCGTCGGCCGGCAACCACGCGCAGGGTGTCGCGTTCTCGGCGGCCCGGATGGGCATCAAGGCCGTGATCGTCGTGCCGGTCACGACGCCGCAGGTGAAGGTCGACGCGGTGCGCGCGCACGGCGGCCCGAGCGTCGAGGTGATCCAGGCGGGCGAATCGTACAGCGATGCATACGCGCACGCGGTGAAGGTCCAGCAGGAGCGCGACCTCACGTTCGTTCACCCGTTCGACGATCCGTACGTGATCGCCGGCCAGGGCACGATCGCGATGGAGATCCTGCGTCAGCACCAGGGCCCGATCCATGCGATCTTCGTGCCGATCGGCGGCGGCGGGCTCGCGTCCGGCGTCGCCGCGTACGTGAAGGCGGTGCGTCCGGAGATCAAGGTGATCGGCGTGCAGGCCGAGGACTCGTGCGCGATGAAGCAGTCGCTGGACGCGGGCGAGCGCATCGAGCTGAGCGAGGTCGGCCTGTTCGCGGACGGCACCGCGGTGAAGCTCGTCGGCGAGGAAACCTTCCGGCTGTGCCGCGAATTCCTCGACGGCGTCGTGACGGTCAACACCGACGCGCTGTGCGCGGCGATCAAGGACGTGTTCCAGGACACGCGCAGCGTGCTCGAACCGTCGGGCGCGCTCGCGGTCGCGGGCGCGAAGCTGTACGCGGAACGCGAAGGCATCGAGAACCAGACGCTCGTCGCGGTCACGTCCGGCGCGAACATGAACTTCGACCGGATGCGCTTCGTCGCCGAGCGCGCCGAGGTCGGCGAAGCGCGCGAAGCGGTGTTCGCGGTCACGATCCCCGAGGAACGCGGCAGCTTCAAGCGCTTCTGCTCGCTGGTCGGCGATCGCAACGTCACCGAGTTCAACTACCGGATCGCCGACGAGAAGTCCGCGCACATCTTCGTCGGCGTGCAGATCCGCCGTCGCGGCGAATCGGCGGAGATCGCCGCGAACTTCGAGTCGCACGGTTTCAAGAGCGTCGACCTGACGCACGACGAGCTGTCGAAGGAGCACATCCGCTACATGGTCGGCGGCCGCTCGCCGCTCGCGCTCGACGAGCGCCTGTTCCGCTTCGAATTCCCGGAACGGCCGGGCGCGCTGATGAAGTTCCTGTCGTCGATGGCGCCGGACTGGAACATCAGCCTGTTCCACTACCGTAACCAGGGCGCGGACTACAGCTCGATCCTCGTCGGGCTGCAGGTGCCGCAGGCCGACCGCGCCGAATTCGAACGCTTCCTCGCGGCGCTCGGCTATCCGTATGTCGAAGAGAGCGCCAACCCGGCTTACCGCCTCTTCCTGTCGTAAAGGCTGCGTGCAATGAATCCCGAACAATCCCCGCTCGGCAAGGCCACCGTCTACGCGGCGCAGTACGATGCGTCGCTGCTGTTCCCGATCCCGCGCGCCGGCGCGCGCGAGCAGCTCGGCATCACGTCGGCGCTGCCGTTCTTCGGCACCGACATCTGGAACGCGTACGAACTGTCGTGGCTCAACGCGCGCGGCAAGCCGCAGGTCGCGATCGCGACGTTCTACGTGCCGGCCGAATCGCCGAACATCGTCGAATCGAAGTCGTTCAAGCTGTATCTCGGCTCGTTCGCACAGTCGAAGTTCGACTCGGTCGACGCGGTGCGCGACGTGCTGAAGCGCGACGTGTCGGCCGCGTGCGGCGCGAGCGTGTCGGTCCAGCTGGTGTCGGCGCACGATTTCCGCAAGCTGGAGATGGACGAGCTCGACGGGCTGTCGCTCGACCGGCTCGACCTCGACGCCGACGTGTACGAACCCGATCCGTCGCTACTGTCGGCGGCCGACGGCGAGGACGAAGCACCGGTCGAGGAGACGCTCGTGTCCGACCTGCTGCGCTCGAACTGCCCGGTCACGGGCCAGCCCGACTGGGGCAGCGTGCAGATCCACTACGTCGGGCCGCAGATCGACCACGCGGGGCTGCTGCGCTACATCATCTCGTTCCGCAATCACACGGGCTTTCACGAGCAGTGCGTCGAGCGGATCTTCCTCGACATCATGCACGCGTGCAAACCGGTGAAGCTCGCGGTGTACGCGCGCTATACGCGCCGCGGCGGGCTCGACATCAACCCGTTCCGCACCAACTACAACCAGCCGATGCCGGACAACGCGCGGACCGCGCGGCAGTAACGGCCACGCGCGTCAAACGAAACAGCCCGGTCGGCTTCAACCGACCGGGCTGTTTCACTGTGCGCGGGGAAGCGTGGCCGCGTTACTTCGCCGGCGCCTTGTAAGCGATGCAATCGACTTCGACCTTGCAGTCGATGACCATGCTCGACTGCACGCACGCGCGCGCCGGCGGGTTCTCGCCGAAGTACGAAATGAACACCTTGTTGAACGACGCGAAATCGCGTGCGTCGTCGAGCCATACGCCGCAGCGCACGACGTGCTCGAGGCCGTAGCCGGCTTCCTTCAGGATCGCGATCACGTTCTCGATCGCCTGCTTCGACTGCGTGACGATCCCGCCTTCCACGACCTCGCCATTCACCATCGGCGTCTGGCCCGACACGTACAGCCAGCCGTCGGCCTCGACCGCCCGTGCAAACGGCATCACCTGGCCGCCGGTGCCCTTCGCTTCGCCTACGCCATATCGCTTCATCGTTTCACTCCTCACATTTCGGTTACGGATGCACGCGCCGGCTGCTGCGGCGCGCACGGAAGATCGGAATGCGTGCGTTCAGAACGCCGCATCGGCACTGGCCGGCACGCGCTCGCCGCGCGCGACGAAACCGCCGGCGCGCTCGCCGGTCGGTTGGCCGTTTTCATAGGTCAGCACGCCGTTCACCCACACGGCGTCGATCCCGTGCGCGGGCTGCTGCGGCTTCTCGAACGTCGCGGCGTCGATCACGCTCGCCGGATCGAACAGCACCAGGTCCGCGTGATAGCCGACATGCACCTCGCCGCGCTTCGGGATGCCATAGCGACGCGCGGACAGCGACGTCATCTTGCGGATCGCCTCCTCGAGCGGCAGCAGGTTGGTGTCGCGCACGTAATGGCCGAGCACGCGCGGAAACGCGCCCCACAGCCGCGGATGCGGCAGCGGATCGTTCGGCAGGCCATCCGAGCCGACCATCGTCGCCGGATGCGACAGGATCCGGCGCACGTCGTCCTCGGACATGTTGTGGTACACGGCGCCGGCCGGACGGATGCGCTGCGCGGCTTCCTGCTCGGTCAAGCCCCAGTCGGCCGCGATCGCCTTCAGCAGCTTGCCCGCGACTTCCGGGTGCGGCTCCGACCACGTGATCGTGATGTCGATGTCGCCCGTCACCTGCTTCAGGTCGAGCGTCGACGAACTGCGGCTGTACGGATAGCAGTCGCAGCCGACCGGCTGGTAGCGGCGCGCGCCTTCGAGCGACGCGAGCACCTCGGTGCTGCGCCCCCAGTTCGACGGGCCCGCGCATTTCAGGTGCGAGATCACGACCGGCACCTGCGCGTGACGGCCGACGCGATAGGCTTCGTCCATCGCGTCGAGGATCGCGTCGAACTCGGTGCGCATGTGCGTCGTGTACAGCGCACCGGAGCGGGCGAGCGGCTCGGCGAGCGCCATCACTTCCTCGGTCGGCGCCGCGAACGCGGAACCGTACGCGAGACCCGACGACAGGCCGAGCGCGCCGTTCGCGAGCGCCTCCTCGAGCTGCGCGCGCATGCCGGCGATCTCGCCGTCGGTCGCCGCGCGGTCGAGGCGGTCCATCTGGTTGTTGCGCAGCGCCGTGTGGCCGACGAGCGCCGCGACGTTCACGGCCGGGCGCGCGTCGTTCACGGCCGCGACGTAAGCGGCGAAGGTCGGGTACTGGAACGCGCCGCGCTCGCCGAGCAGGTTCATCGGGTCGGGCGGGTCGCCCGCGAGCGTCACCGGCGATGCGCTGATCCCGCAGTTGCCGACGATCACGGTCGTCACGCCCTGCGAGATCTTCGGGATCATCTCCGGCGCACGGATCACGTGCGTGTCGTCGTGGGTATGCACGTCGACGAAACCCGGCGCGAGCGCCCGGCCGTTCGCGTCGACGACGTGCTCCGCGAGCCAGTTCGACAGGTTGCCGATCGCCGCGATCAGGCCGTTGCGGATCGCGACGTCGCGCGTGACGGGCGGCGCGCCGGTGCCGTCGTACAGTTGCGCGCCGACGATCAGCGTATCGGCCGCTTCGGGATGCGAATGCATGGTCAGTCTCCTACCGGTTGACGGTCGCCGCCGCCGCGGTGCGCGTCAAGCGCGTGTTTGATGCGGCGCAGCGATTCCCGGCCCGCATCGCCGAGCCGCAATGCGACGCCGGTGACGAGCACGTCGATCGCCATCATCATCGCGTAGCGCGAGGTCGACGGCTTGTAAATGAAATCGGTTTCGAACGCGACGACCGGGATCAGGTGGTCGGCGAGCTTCGCGAGCGGCGACGCCGGCGCGGTGATCGCGATCAGCTTCGCGCCGTAGCGCTTCGCGAGCCGGCAGCTCTCGAGCAGCTCGGGCACACGCCCGCTCACCGACAACGCGACGACGACGGTGTCGCCCGACAGCGTCGCGGCCACCATCCGCTGCAGCAGGCTGTCCTGGTAGCTCGCGACCGGCCGGCCGAAGCGCACGAGCCGGAAGCGCAGCTCGTCGGCGAGCGCGGTCGAGCCGCCGCCCTGCCCGTACACGTACGTCATCTTCGCGCCGGCGAGCAGGTCGGCCGCCGCGTCGAACGACGTGTTGCGCAACAGCTGGTGATTGTGGGCGAGCGCCACGCGGATCTCGTCGTAGACCATCGACGCGGGACTCGCGTCGTCGGCCGGCGTGTCGTCGGACGGCACCAGGAAGCGCTGGCCGACGGCCGCCGCCTGCGCGACGAGCACCTTCAGTTCGCGCACGTCGCGACAGCCGACGGCCTTCGCGAAACGCGTGACCGTCGCGACGCTGACCTCCGCGTCGCGCGCGAGCGCCCCGATGCTCGCATGCGCGGCGCGGGCCAGATCGGCGAGGATGAACGCGGCGACCTTGCGCTCGGCCTCGCGCAACTCGGGCGCGCATTCGGCGATCCGCGCGACGATGTCGAGGACCGGCGGAGCGGCCTGAGCCGGATAGGGCTCGGCGGCTGGCGGAGCGGACGGGGAAGCGGGCGTATTCATCTGCGGAAAAGGGTGCGAGGCCGGATGTTATTAAATAACATCACCGCGCCGATGCTACTTTCTGTACCATCTGCATGTCAACTTCAGTGCAATGCATAGTGATGATGGAGCGGGATGACATGAAAGTTACAAACTATCAGGAAGCGACGATCGATCCGTTCGGCAAGGGCCTGGGCAATCTGCCGAGCGCGAGCGTGCCGCTCGGCGACGCGGGCCGGCTCGAATGGAACCTGCTCGCGGAAGACGTCAGCCTGCCGGCCGCCGTGCTTTACGAGGATCGCGTCGAGCACAACCTGAACTGGATGCAGGCGTTCGTGCAGAAATACGGCGTCAAGTTCGCGCCGCACGGCAAGACGACGATGGCGCCGCAACTGTTCCGCCGCCAGCTCGACGCCGGCGCGTGGGGCATCACGCTCGCGACCGCGCACCAGACGCAGGCCGCGTATCACGGCGGCGTGCGGCGCGTGCTGCTCGCGAACCAGCTGGTCGGCCGCCAGAACATGACGATCATCGCGGGGCTGCTGTCCGATCCCGATTTCGAGTTCTTCTGTCTCGTCGATTCCGCGGAGAGCGTCGACCAGCTCGGCCGCTTCTTCGGCGCCGCGCAGAAGTCGCTGAACGTGCTGATCGAGCTCGGCGTGCCGGGCGGCCGCGCGGGCGTGCGCGATGCCGCGCAGCGCGAGGCCGTGCTGGCCGCGATCGCGCGCTATCCGGACACGCTGAAGCTGGCCGGCATCGAGCTCTATGAAGGCGTGCTGAAAGAGGAAGGCGAGATCCGCGCGTTCCTGCAGCAGGCGGTCGCGCTCACGCGCGAGCTGGCCGAAGCCGGCCGCTTCGCGCGCACGCCGGCGATCCTGTCCGGCGCCGGTTCGGCGTGGTACGACGTGGTCGCGGAAGAATTCCGGAAGGCGTCCGACGCGGGCTTCGCGGAAGTCGTGCTGCGTCCCGGCTGCTACCTGACGCACGACGTCGGCATCTACAAGAAGGCGCAGAGCGACGTGTTCGCGCGCAACCCGATCGCCCGCTCGATGGGCGAAGGGCTGCTGCCGGCGCTGCAGCTGTGGGCGTACGTGCAGTCGGTGCCGGAGCCCGATCGCGCGATCGTCGCGCTCGGCAAGCGCGATGCGGCGTTCGACGCGGGCCTGCCCGAGCCGGCGCGCCACTTCCGCCCGGGCCGCGACAGCGCGCCGCGCGACGTCGCCGCCACCGAAGGCTGGGCCGTCACCGGGATGATGGACCAGCACGCATACCTGCAGATCCCGCCGGGCGCGGACGTGAAGGTCGGCGACATGGTCGCGTTCGACATCTCGCACCCGTGCCTGACGTTCGACAAGTGGCGCCAGGTGCTCGTGCTCGATCCGCAGTTCCGCGTGACGGAAGTCGTCGAGACCTTCTTCTGACGCACGCCGCGCGCGACGCCGCCCAGCCGCTCGCGCGGGGCGGCCGTCACGCGCGCTTCAATCTGGCGGAGTACACTGCGCTTTCGTCCTCGGGGCCCGTCGCCGCCGTCATGCACGGCGCGACCGGGCCTTCAACGCTGCTTCACTGGAGAAAGCCATGGCCGCGAAGAAGATCCTGTTCCTGACCGGCGATTTCGCCGAAGACTACGAAACGATGGTGCCGTTCCAGGCGCTGCAGGCCGTCGGCCACCACGTCGATGCAGTCTGCCCGGGCAAGCGCGCGGGCGACAAGATCAAGACCGCGATCCACGATTTCGAAGGCGACCAGACCTACACCGAGAAGCCCGGCCACCAGTTCACGTTGAATGCGGCATTCGACGACGTCGATGCGGCGCGCTACGACGCGCTCGCGATCGCGGGCGGCCGTGCGCCCGAATACCTGCGACTCGATCCGAAGGTGATCTCGCTCGTGCGCGAGTTCGCCGAGGCCGGCAAGCCGATCGCGGCGATCTGCCACGCGGCGCAACTGCTCGCGGCCGCCGACGTGATCCGCGGCAAGCGCATTTCGGCCTACCCGGCCTGCGCGCCGGAAGTGAAGCTCGCGGGCGGCGAATACGCGGACATCCCGGTCGACGCGGCCGTGACCGACGCGCCGTTCGTCACCGCCCCCGCGTGGCCTGCACATCCGGCCTGGCTCGCGCAGTTCCTCGCGTTGCTCGGCACGCGCATCGAGCTGTAAACCGTCACCTGATCAGAATGAAATGAAGCGGCGGCCGGCGGCGCTCAAGTACCGCCCGGCCCCGCGCATCAACGCGCGACCGGCGTCGACCCGACATCCGCGATCCGCGATTCCAGCATCGCGAGCGCACCCGACAGCGCATTCAGCACATCGTCCGGCAACTGCGCCATCGTCTGGTCGAGAAACGCCTTGCGGCGCGGCAGGCACGCGTCGAACGCCGCGCGGCCGGCTTCCGTCAGCGTGACGTTGGTCACGCGGTTGTCGCGCGCGTCCGATTCGCGCTCGATCCAGCCGAGCGCGTCGAGCGACTTCAACTGGCGCGTGAGCGCGCCCGGATCGATGCGCAGCACTTCGACGAGCTTCTTCTGCGACGCATGCCCGTCCATCGTGTGCAGCGCGACCATGATGCGCCAGCGCGGCATCGGCTGCCCGACGTGCGCTTCGAACGCGGTCATGAAGGCGCGATACGTGCGTCCGAATTGCTGCAAGATCGCGACGCGGTCCTGTTCTTCCATGCGCTGATTTCGTTCCGGTGAATCGTTGAGTCGTCGAATCGCTCGATCGCGTGACCGGTCAGTCGGCCGCGACGTGCGGTTCGATCTTGCGCCGCAGCGCGATCGGCGGCACGCGACGGCACTGCCACACCGACACCACGGCGACGACGGCCGCCATCGCGACCCCCAGGTGAATCGCGCCGACCAGCGATTCGCGGGCCGCTTCCAGCAGCAGCGCGCCATTATGCCCGGCACGCGTCAACTCCGCGACGAGACCGCCCTGCGCCGCGCGATCGATCAGGATCTGCGGATCGGCGAGCCGCGCGTGCCACTGCATCGCGTGGTCGGCCGACAGCGCGTTGCGCACACCGCTCGAATACATCTGGTTGACGAGCGTGCCCGTCAGCGCGGTGCCCAGCATCCCGCCGACCATCCGCAGCGACTGCAAGAGCGCCGTCGCGATGCCGAGATGCTCGCGGCCGGCCGTCTGCTGCGCGAACACGGTGAGGTTCGGCAACACGAAACCGAGCCCGATGCCGCCCGCGACCATCAGCGCCATCAGCATCCAGGCCGGCGTCGTGTGGGTCGCCACGACGATGCCCGCGCACGCGACGGCGAACAGCACGAAGCCGACGTGCAGCATTGCGTTCGGGTTGCGGATGCGCGTGACGACGCGGCCGTTCATGATGCTGCCGATCGTGATGAACACGACGAGCGGCGTGATCACGAGCCCGGCCTCCTTCGGCGACATCCCGAAGCCGCCCTGGAACAGCAGCGGCGCGTAGAACAGCAGCGAGAACATCGAGAAACCGGCGAGGATCGCGAGCACGAACAGCGCCGACAGCGCACGGTTGCCGAACATGTCGAACGGCAAAATCGGTTGCGCACAGCGTTTCTCCCAGTGCCACAGGCCGACGCCCGCCGCGACCGCGACGACGAGCAGCAGCGACGCCCAGCTCATGACGCCGTACTTCGGCAGCCATTCGACGAACAGTTGCAGCGCACCGAGCGACAGCGCGATCAAGAGCGCGCCCGGCCAGTCGAGCCGCATCTTGCGATCGTGTTCGACGTGGCGCAGGTGCGGCAGGTAGCGCCACACGAAAATCAGCGACAGGATGCCGATCGGCAGGTTGACGTAGAACACCGAGCGCCAGCCGAACGACTGGGTCAGGAACCCGCCGAGCGACGGGCCGACCGCGTTCGCGATGCCGAACGCGGAACTCATCAGCACCTGCCAGCGCAGCCGCACGACGGAATCGGGGAACAGATCGGGAATGCACGCGAACGCGGTGCCGACCAGCATCCCGCCGCCGATTCCCTGCAGTCCGCGCGCGAGCACGAGGGTCAGCATGTCGTTGGCCATCCCGCACAGCACCGACGCGCCGGTGAACACGACGATCGACGCGATCACGAACGGCTTGCGGCCGTAATAGTCGCCGAGCCGGCCGAAGATCGGCACCGTGATCACGGAACTGAGCAGGTACGAGGTCGCGACCCACGCGTACAGGTCGAAGCCGCGGAGTTCGGCGACGATGGTCGGCAGCGCCGTGCCGACGACCGTCTGGTCCAGCGCGACCAGCATGGTGACGAACGAGATCCCGATCATCGCCAGCAGCGACTCGCGGAACGGCAGGACTTGCCCGCTCGAATGGTGGGCGGCGGTGTGAACGGCCATTTTTTGTCGATGCAACTTTTGCCGAGTCAAAGAATCTCAAAATTCTAGCATGCCGGAGTAATCTAGGCTGGCGATGGTTCAGGGCCCGCTCAGGCCAAGGAGAAAGATGGAACCGATTTCAATCACCCCCGCGACGGCGCTGTCGCCGGAGGATCGGGACGCGCTGCGGCGCGCGAAACAGGTGCTGGAAAGCCCGTCGCTGACGATGAAGCTGACGGGCGTGCTCGGCGCGCCGGTCGAGAAGATGATCGCGCGGCTGCCGGACTTCGCGACCGGCAAGATCAACGACGCGACGCAGCTCGCGCTGCGCAAGTGCCTGAACATCGCGCTGCGCACGCTCGGCAAGCCGCAGGCGCCGGACGCGGAGCCCGAGAAACCCAGTAACCTGCTGCACAAGCTCGCGGTCGCGACGACCGGCGCGGCGGGCGGCGCGTTCGGTTTTCTCGCGCTGCCGGTCGAGCTGCCGGTGACGACCACGCTGATCTTCCGCTCGGTGTGCGACATCGCGCGCAGCGAGGGCGAGGACCTGACGTCGGTCGATACGCAGTTGCAGTGCCTGGCCGTGCTCGGCATGGGCGGCAACCCGGACAAGCAGGAGGAAGACGCCGATCTCGGCTATTTCGTGCTGCGCGGCGCGCTCGCGCAGGCGATCTCGAAGGCGTCGTCGGACATCACGGCGAAAGGCATCGCCGCGCACAGCTCGGCGGCCGTGTTCAAGCTCGTGCAGACGGTGGCCTCGCGCTTCTCGGTGCAGGTGACCGAACAGATGGCCGCGAAGTCGATCCCGGCGATCGGCGCCGTGCTCGGCGCGACCGTCAACACGCTGTTCATCGACCACTTCCAGCAGATGGCGCACGGCCACTTCACCGTGCGCCGGCTCGAACGCAAGTACGGCTCGGTGGCCGTCAAGGCCGCCTATCAGGCGATCGACGCCTCGCCCACGCGCTGAACCGCGCGCTCGACCGCGACGCGGCGCAGGAACGCGGCCGCGCGATCGAGCGCGTCGCGCGCTTCCGGCACCATCGGTGCGTACAGCTGCCACACGTGCGGCATGTCGGGCCACACCTCGATTTCGACCTGAACGCCGGCCGCCTTTGCCTTCTCGGCGACGCGGCGTGAATCGTCGAGCAGCACTTCTGTGCTGCCGGCCTGGATGTACAGCGGCGGCAGGCCCGTGAAGTCCGCGTAGAGCGGCGATGCGTACGGATTCGTCGCGGGCTCGTCGCCGAGATACAGCTTCGCCGCCTTCGGCAGCGCCGCGGCCGCGAACATCGGATCGACGCCGTCGTTGCTGCGCATCGTGCCGCCGGTGCCGGCCAGGTCGGTCCACGGCGAGAACAGGATCGCGCCGGCCGGCAGCGGCTCGCCGCGATCACGCAGCGCGACGAGCGTCGCGAGCGCGAGGCCGCCGCCCGCCGAATCGCCGCCGAGCACGATCGATTCGGGCGGCGTGCCGAGCGCCAGCAGTTGCCGATAGGCGGCGAGCGCATCGTCGAGCGCGGCGGGGAAACGGTTTTCGGGTGCGAGCCGGTAGTCGAGTGAGAACGAACGGACGCCCGCGCGCTTCGTCAGGCCGAACACCAGCGGTCGGTGGGTCTTCGTCGAACAGAAGTAGTAACCGCCGCCGTGGAAATACAGCAGCGTGCGGCCGGACCCGCGGCCCGCGCCCGTGTCGGTGCGCTCGAGCCATTCGCCGCGCAGCGGCGCGTCCCCGGCGCCATAGCACTGCCGCAGCCGGTAGCCCGACGGCGGGCGGCGCGGCACGAACATCCGCAGGTCGGTGAAGCGCCGGGCACGCGCGGGGTCGAGCACCTCGCGCATGGTTTCCGGACGAAACTGCCAGCGCAGCAGCCAGCAGGCGAACTTGCTTTGCCAACTCATCGGACGCACTCCGTCATCGCAGTGTGACGATGGTACGTGCGAACGCTCCCGCGTCGCTCGACAGGTGCCTCTATATCAAACGCCGGCGCTCAGTTCGCCGGCATCACCTGGCCGCGGATCTCGCCGGACGGGTGTTCCTTCGTATGAATGTTGAAGTACCACTTGCCGCCCATCAGGTCGGTGACCTGCGCGTCGGTGAGCGCCTTCGAACCCTTGATCGGGCTCGCCAGCTCGTCCTTCGGAATCGGCACCTGCACGCCGGCGTTCTGGCCGACCGGCGCGGGCCCGTGGAAATGCGCGGCCGTGGCCGGCCCCGTGAGGTGTTCGTAAGTGACCGTCCACTGCAGCATGTGGGTGGCCGTGTCGTAGGTGGCGGCGACGGCGCCCGAGCCCTTGGTCGCCGTCGGCGGCACTTCGCTCGACGGCTGCAGGCTGGCGGACAGGCGCACCGTTTCGGCAGCGGCGCTGCCGGCCGCCAGCACGCCCGCGCATAACGCGACCTGGAGCAAACGCAGCTTGAGCATGGATTCTCCTTGTACGACGTGGTACGCCGCCCGGGCGGCGGCGTCACCCGTGATGGTAGTCGATCGGCGCCCGGTCCGGCAGCCTGCCGAAACCTGGAAGAGACCTTTGCAGCACGGCCCCTGAATCCGTGCACGGGCTTTCGCTACACTTCGTTTCACAGTTGCTTGTTTCCTTCGTCCGAAGGAGTCTGCGAGTATTCACGCGGCCACCCCGGCCGCGTTTTTTTTGCGTGTCTCGAACGGCAAGCGGAATGCCGCGCGCGAACGCCGCGTTTTGGCCCTGCTTATCATCAAGCAGGACGAATCATGCTTCGTCGCGCACACGTCGCGATCGAAACGCGTGTCGACCACTACCGCAACCCGCATGTTGTCCCGATGTGCGTAATACGTTATTGCGCGCAGCCGGGTCGACACGTGTTTTCGTGCGCAGGACAATGACCGCGTGTTGTCGTGACTGGAAAGAAGTGAACCGTGCCGGCCCTGTCGCTTATACACATCTGACGCTGCCGACGATAAGGCCCGCGTTTATCTTGATGGACGCGGTGCCGTGTCGGAACAGC
>NZ_JACCQB010000080.1:0-25059 GCF_015712265.1 Burkholderia sp. 9777_1386
GGGCGGCGGCGGGTCGAACGACGCCATCTCCCACCGCTGGTACGCGGTGAGGGTGCCCACGCGATCGCTCGCCGAATCAGACATACGCGTCTTCCGCCTTGCCGCCGATCGCGATCTGGCCGCTCTCGGCGAGGTTGCGCACGATCTGCAGGATGCGGCGCTGCTGCGTCTCGACTTCGGACACACGCACCGGGCCGCGCGCGTCGAGATCCTCGGCGAGCAGTTCGGCCGCGCGCTGCGACATGTTCGCGAGGAACTTCTGGCGCAACGCGGGCGGCGCGCCCTTCAGCGCGACGATCAGCGTTTCCGACTCGACTTCCTTGAGCACCATCTGGATCGCGCGGTCCTCGAGGTCGAGCAGGTTCTCGAACACGAACATCTGGTCGATGATCTTCTGCGCGAGATCGGCGTCGTACTGGCGCACGCTTTCGAGCACGCCTTCCTCGTGCACGCTCGTCATGAAGTTCAGGATCTCGGCCGCGGTGCGGATGCCGCCCATCGGGCTGCGCTTCAGGTTGTCGCTGCCGGACAGCAGGCCCGTCAGCACGTCGTCGAGTTCGCGCAGCGCGGCCGGCTGGATGCCGTCGAGCGTCGCGATCCGCAGCAGCACGTCGTTACGCAGCCGTTCGGTGAAGCACGACGCGATCTCCGAGGCCTGGTCGCGGTCGAGGTGCACGAGGATCGTCGCGATGATCTGCGGATGCTCGTTCTTGATCAGCTCGGCCACCGCGCCCGAATCCATCCACTTCAGGCCCTCGATGCCGCTCGTGTCGCTGCCCTGCAGGATGCGGTCGATCAGCACGCCGGCCTTGTCCTCGCCGAGCGCCTTCGTCAGCACCGAGCGGATGTACTCGCTCGAATCGAGCGACAGCGCGGTGTGCTGCTCGGCTTCCTTCACGAAGTCCTGCAGCACGTCCTCGACCTGCTCGCGCGTGACGTTCTTCAGCGCGGCCATCGCGGCGCCGATCTTCTGGACCTCGCGCGGCGCGAGGAACTTGAATACCTGCGCGGCCTCTTCCTCGCCGATCGACATCAGCAGCAGCGCGCTCTTGGTCAAGCCTTCAGCGTTCATCGGACACCCAGTTCTTCACGACGGTGGCGACGATCTTCGGATCCTGGCGGGCGATCGTGCGCGCGTAGTCGAGGTTGCGTTCGTAGCGGTTCTTCTCGTTTTCGAAGCCGAGCAGCAGCGGGTCCGGTTCCTCCGCCGCCTTGTCCGGCGCTGGCAGGCCGTCGAGCGCGACCGCGTCTTCCGGCGCCGCGAGCGCCGGCGCGGCCGGCTCGGGCGGCGGGAACGCGCGGCGCATCGCCGGGCGCACGAACATGAAGTACAGCGCCGCCGCGGCCGCCGCGATGCCGAGCCACTTCGCGGCTTCCTTCGCCATCGCGATCATGTCGGGCTGGCGCCACCACGGCAGGTCGGCGTACGGGTCGCTCACGGTCGAGAACGCGCTGTTCACGACGTTCACCGAGTCGCCGCGCTTCTCGTCGTAGCCCATCGCGTCCTTCACGAGCTGCTCGACCTGCGCGAGCTTCGCGGGCGGCAGCGGCTGCATCGTCACGTGGCCCTTCGCGTCGGCGACCGGCTGGTAGTTGACGACGACCGCGACCGACAGCCGCTTCACGCTGCCCATCGGCTGTTCGGTATGGCGGATCGTCTTGTCGAGCTCGTAGTTGGTCGTCTGGTCCTTGCGGTCGCTGACCGGCGTGGTCTGCGGCGCGTTCTGGCCGTTGCCGGCGACGATCGGCGCGGAGGCCGGCTGCGGCGGCGTGTTCGACAGCGCGCCCGGCACGCCCGACGCGCCGCCCTGCGCGAGCTCGGTCGCGCTGCTGGTCTGCTGGCTGCGGATCGCGGCTTGCTGCGGCGTGCCGTTCGGGCCGTAGCTTTCCGACGTCTGCTCGATCTTCGAGAAATCGAGATCGGCGCTGACCTGCGAGCGCGCGTTGCCGGCGCCGAAGATCGGCGCGAGGATCGCGTCGATGCGCTTCTGCGTGTTGTGCTCGACCTGCTGCACATACTTGAGCTGGCTCGCGTCGAGGCCGGAAGCGGACGCGGTCTGGGTCAGCAGGTTGCCGTCCTGGTCGACGATCGTCACGTTCTTGGCCGGCATGTCGGGCACGCCGGACGACACCATCCGCGTGATCGCCTGCACCTGGCCCTCGTCGAGCACGCGGCCCGGGTAGAGGTCGACGAACACCGACGCGCTCGGCGCTTCCTTGTCGCGCACGAACACCGACGGCTTCGGGATCGCGAGATGCACGCGCGCGCCGCGCACGGCGTTGATCGATTCGATGGTGCGCTGCAGCTCGCCTTCGAGCGCGCGCTGGTAGTTGATCTGCTCGGCGAACTGGCTGATGCCGAATTTCTGGTTGTCCATCAGCTCGAAGCCGACCGAGCCGCCCTTCGGCAGCCCCATCGCGGCGAGCTTCAGGCGCGTCTCGTGCACCTGGTTCGACGGCACGAGGATCGCGCCGCCGGCATCGGCGAACTTGTAGGGAACGTTTGCCTGCTGGAGCGCGGCGATGATCGCGCCGCCGTCGCGGTCCGACAGGTTGCTGTACAGCACGCGGTAGTCGGGCGCGCGGCTCCACAGCACGAGCGCGGTGATCGCGGCGATCGCGAACGCGACGGCGATCACGAACGGCAGCTTCGGGTTGCCCTTCATCCGCGAGATGCCGGGAATGCGTTCCGCGAAGCCGCCCAGCCCGAAGTCCGCGCCTGCGCCACCCGCGCCCGGCAACGCGGCGGCCGCGGCGGCGCCGGGCGCCGGGCGCCGGGCTGAGGCCCGCGCGGGCGTCTGGGTTGATCAGCGAGTTGGCCTGCGAATCCATGCGTCGAGTTTCTCCGGAGCGGGACGACTGAGCTCGCTCGGACGAGCGGGCGGACAATGACACGATGCGATTATCGTGACCGGGGGCGCACTCCGATCGACCGAAAAGAGCGGGGTTTCCCCCGTACTTTCGCGGCTTTGACGCGCGCCGCGCTGCTATCCTTTTTCGCGATCCGGCATGGTGCGCGTGGTGCGGCGCCGGCGGGTCGCCCGGTGCGTCCGGGTCTCTTCTCTATGTCTGGGGACAGCATGACTGCGAACGTCAGCGGAATCGGTTCGGTGTTGCAACAGATGCAGTCGATGGCCGCGCAGGCGTCCGGCGGCGTCGCGAGCCCGACGGCGGCGCTGGCCGGCTCGGGCGCGGCGACGGCCGGCACGTTCGCGAGCGCGATGAAGGCATCGCTCGACAAGATCAGCGGCGACCAGCAGCACGCGCTCGGCGAGGCGAAGGCGTTCGAGGTCGGCGCGCCGAACATCTCGCTGAACGACGTGATGGTCGACATGCAGAAAGCCAATATCGGCTTCCAGTTCGGGCTTCAGGTCCGCAACAAGCTAGTGAGCGCTTACAACGACATCATGCAGATGTCGGTGTGAGGGGACGGCCATCCGGGGACGGCCATCCGGGGACATCCGCGGACGGTTCAGGGCCTGCCGAACGAGTCCGGCGAGCCGGCATCGCAGGCTCGCCGGCGGCCCCCCGCGCACCTAAAGCTTTTCAAATCCCTTCCGATAACTCCGGTGAAGGCCGCGCCGTGCAACGCACGGCGGCGGCTCCCGTATAGCAGGCAATAACAAGGAGAAGCGCATGTTTTCCCCAGGACACGCTGGAGCCAGTGCGTACGCGCGTGTCGGCGTCGAGACCGGGGTGATGGGCGCCTCCCCGCACCGGCTGATCGCGATGCTGTACCAGGGCGCGCGGCAGGCGATCGCGCTGGCGCGCATGCATCTGCAGCAGGACAACGTGGCCGGGCGCGGCGAGGCGATCGGCAAGGCGATCCGGATCGTCGAGAGCGGCCTGCAGGCGTCGCTGAACCGCGACGCGGGCGGCGAGATCGCCGACCGGCTCAATGCGCTGTACGCGTATATCGGCCGGCGCCTGCTGGAAGCGAACGCGCAGGCGAGCGACGCGATGCTGGTCGAGGTCGACGGCTTGCTCGCGACGCTCGAGGAAGCATGGACGGGCATCGCCCCGGAAGTCGCGCGGATGGCCGCGCAACAGGTAGCGGAAGCATCACGATGAATCACAAGGCCGAATACTTCGCGCGTTACGAGGCGCTCGCCGCCGTGTCGGGCCGGATGCTGTGCGCCGCGCGCGGCGCCGACTGGAGCGCGTTGCCGGGGTTGCAGGCCGAATTCATGCAGCTTGTCGACGGGTTGAAGGAGGCCGATCCGGGCGTCGCGCTCGACGAATCGGATCTCGGCCGCAAGCTCGACCTGATCCGCCGCATCCTGGCCGACGACGCCGCGATCCGCGATCTCGCGAGCCCGGACGTCGCGCGGCTGTCCGCGCTGTTCGAGGCGCGGCGCTCGACCCAGGTATTGACCGATCTCTACCGCGCGCGCGGGTAGGGCCGGGTTCCGGGAGACGGGCGCGAAGCGTCCGGCCCGGTGCCGCACGCGGCGCGCGCTGTTCCCGCGGGCGGCACCGGCGTGCCGTGCCCGGATTCGCAACAATGTGGCTGATATAAGCAGGCTCCGATCATGACCGGTATCGACTCCGTTGCGGCCGCGCTGCTGGCGAGCCGCCTCGACAGCCTGCTGACCGGCACCGTTTCGGCGCCCGCCGGCGGCGGCGCCACCGCGCAGGTCGGCACGCCGGGCGCCGGCGCATCGTCCGCGCCGCCGGCCGGCAGCCCGCCCGCCGCGCCGCCGGCTTCCACGCAGACCGCGCTGTCCGAGGTCGGGCGCGTGCTCGACGCGATCTCGCGCTCGGGCGGCGATGCGACACCGGCCATCGTCGGCCGGCTGCCGCTGCTGGCCGATCCCGCCGTGCTGCTCAGCGATACGCCCGTGCCGGCGCGTGCGCCGGCGGCGTCCGGTCCCGCCGCGCCTGCCACGCCGGCTTCGGCTCAAGCGTCGTCCGCCGCGGCCGCGCGCGATGCGCTCGCGCCGCCGCCGGTCGCGGCGCTGCGTGCGGCGCTCGCGCAGGCCGTGAGCGAAAGCGGCCTGTTCTACGAATCCCATCTCGCACAGTGGCTGGCCGGCCAGCGTCCGCTCGCGGCGCTGATGCGGGAGCCGCAGGCACGCCTCGCGACCGCGCTCGCGCCGGTCGACCCGGAAGCCGTCCCGCACGCATCGCCCGACGTGCTCGATGAACTGCTCGCGCAGCGCCCGCCGCTGCCGGCCGCCGCGCGGGCAAGCGCGCAACCGCCGGCGCAGGGCGGCGCACCTGCGCGCGACCCCGCGCAGCCCGCACCTGCGGCGGCCCGGCAGGGCGCGTCGCTGCCGTCCGACCCGGCGGATCCGCTGGCTGCGCACGCCGATGCGCGCTGGACGCCCGCGCGTGCCGAGCTGGCCGCCGCGTCGTCCGATCCGCAGCCGCCGCTCGCGACCGTGCATCCGGCCGCCGTGCCGCTCGTTCGGCAACAGCTCGACGCGCTCGCGACCGACCAGTTTCGCTGGACCGGCGAGGCGTGGCCCGGCGCGCGGCTTGACTGGACGATCGAACCCGACGAGCCCGGCCACCGTGCGCCGCGCGGCGGCGGGGACGACGACGCGGGCGACGGCATCGCGTGGCGCACGCGCCTGACGCTGACGCTGCCGTCGCTCGGCACGGTCGATGCCGACCTGGTGCTGAACGGCGCGCAACTCGTCGCGCGGCTGCGCGCGAACCAGACGGGCGCCGACCGTCTCACGCGTAACGAAGCCGCGCTGCGGCAGCGGCTCGAAGGCTCGGGGCTCAAGGTGGGCGGGCTGTCGATCCGTGCGGTCGACGACGGGCCGGACGGCTTCGACCTGTTCGCCGCGCAGGCCGCCGCCGCCGCGTATGCGCGCGGCGCGGCCGGCGGCGCCGACGTGCGGGTGCCGGGCGACGATGACGAGGCGCTGCCATGAGCACGACGCCCCGCAAGCGTGCGGCCGCGCTCGTCTACGACCCGAAAGGCGGCGATGCGGCGCCGCGCGTGGTCGCGAAGGGCTACGGCGTGCTCGCCGAGATGATCGTCGCGCGCGCGCACGATGCGGGGCTGTACGTGCATACGGCGCCGGAGATGGTGTCGCTGCTGATGCAGGTTGATCTCGACGACCGGATTCCGCCGCAGCTTTATCAGGCGGTCGCTGACCTGCTCGCGTGGCTGTACGCGCTCGATCGCGCCGAACCCGCGCCGGATGACGCCGCGCCGCGTTTCCCGCTGCCGCCGTTGCGCTGAAAGGCCTGCCGACGGGCGGCTTATTACGAAATGCTGTCCGATGCTTGCGGGATCATTCTGTCGGTATCTGCCGTCGATCGATCGTCATCGCAAGGCAACGCACGCCTTTCCTTCTCGTTCTCGCGCGCCCCCGGCCTTGTCGCTTCGTATGCGTATGGATTGAGCCGGCGGTCGATTTATGTAATGATATCCATTCTCATTTTCATGCTGCCCGGGCGGCGCGCACTCCCTGCGCGCCGCCCGTCGTTTTGAACGAATGGATACTTTCGCGTGAACGCGCCCGAAACGATCGACCCGCCCAAGACGGGCATGCCGCGCGCCGGCGTCACCGTGCTGCACCCGCCGGGCCGCCCGCTGAGCGACGACGAACTGGCCGCGCGCCGCCAGCGCTCGCGCCGTGCGACCTTCATCAAGTGGCTGCGCAAGGTGCACGGCTGGGTCGGGCTGTGGGGCGCGGTGCTCGGGCTGCTGTTCGGCGTGACCGGCATGCTGCTGAACCATCGCGCGCCGCCGCTGAAGATTTCGACCGGCGAGCCGCAGGTCGAGGAGATGCAGATCGCGCTGCCCGATCCGGTGCCGAAGACGCCCGCCGCGATGACGAAGTGGCTGCAGCAGGAGCTGCAGTTCGACGGCAAGCCGGGCCGCATGCGCAAGGAGCCCGCGCAGGCCGTCGCATGGGGCGACAAGCGCGTGATGCAGCCCGAGCACTGGCAATTCGGCGTGTTCGGGCCGCACCAGAACCTGCAGGCCGAGTATTGGGTCGGCAACGGCTACGTGTCGGTGAAGCGCACCGGCAACACGTTCCTGACGACGCTGAACAACCTGCATCGCGGTGTCGGGATGAATCTGGGCTGGGTGCTGCTGATGGATACGATCGCGGGCTCGCTGATCCTGCTGTCGCTGACCGGCGTGCTGCTGTGGACCGAGCTGAACAAGCGCCGCACGGTCGGCGTCGTGCTGGTGGTCGGTTCGGTTGCCGCGGCGCTGGCCGCCGGCCTGACCTGAGCGCGGGTCGCGCCGGGGTAGCGGCCGGCGGGCGTGATCGCCCGCCGCCGCCGCGGGTCAGAGGCCGCAGGCCGCGCCGCTGTTCGCCGCGATTTCGCGCGCGGCCTTCGCGCCTTCGACCTGCAGGATCGTCGGCAGCGACACGTTGTTCTTCGCGGCGGTGATCTCGGCGAGGATCGAGATCGCGATTTCCGGCGGCGTCCGGCTGCCGATGTAGATGCCGGCCGGCCCGTGCAGCCGGGCCAGTTCCACTTCGTTCAGATCGAATTCGCGCAGGCGCTCGCGCCGCGCCGCGTTGTTGCGCCGCGAGCCGAGCGCGCCCACGTAGAACGCGGGCGTCTTCAGCGCCTCCATCAGCGCGAGATCGTCGAGCTTCGGGTCGTGCGTGAGCGCGATCACCGCCGAACGCGCATCGAGCTTCATGTCGAGCACCGTATCGTCGGGCATCGTGTGCACGACGCGCGTGCCCGGCACGTCCCACGCATCCGTGTATTCGTCGCGCGGATCGCAGACCGTCACCTGGTAGTCGAGCCCGACCGCGATCTGGCACAGATAGCGCGACAACTGGCCGGCGCCGATCACGAGCATCCGGTAGCGCGGCCCGTGGATCGTCACGAGGCGTTCGCCGTCGAACGCGAGCCCGTCGGTCGCCTGCGCGGGCGACAGCGACGCGCGGCCGGTCGCGAGCGTCATCGTGCGCGTGACGAGGCGGCCGGCCTCGACTTCCGCGCACAGTGCGGCGATCCCGCTGTCGCGCGTGAGCGGTTCGAGCACTAGCTGGATCGTGCCGCCGCAAGGCAGCCCGAAGCGGTGCGCTTCCTCGGCGGTCACGCCGTACTTGAGCGCTTCCGGGCGCGCATCGGCCGCGATGCCGCTCGCATGCACGCGGGCGATCAGGTCGTCCTCGATGCATCCGCCGGACACGGAGCCGACCACCAGGCCGTCCTCGCGCACCGCGAGCATCGCGCCTTCGGGGCGCGGCGACGAGCCCCACGTCTTCACGACCGTCACGAGCAGCACGCGGCGCCCTTCTTCGAGCCAGCGCGCGCTGGATTTCAGTACATCGAGATCGACGCTTTCCATCGTTTTTTCCTGTTGCCGGACGGCCCGCCGCGCGGCGCCGTACGGGCGTCATCCCGTCGTATGTGACAGCGGTAAACCGTCAGATTGAAAACGCGACGAATCCGGCAGCGCAAACGTACACAAGGAAAAATTTTGCGTGCTTATCTCGAAAATGGTCGCGGCTGTTTTCGGAATGGCCCGCGATCGGATCGATTCTGTTCGAAATGGTGAAAATGGCGAGTTGCATCGCCTCCGGTTTACTCCGAGAATCGCGCCTTGCTTTCCCTATGACAGATATATGCGCCCGCCGGCGATGCCGCGCGGTGCGTCGCGCGCATCTGCGTCGCGGCGCCCGTGCGCGGCCGCAAGGCGGTTGCCCGCGCCCGAAACGCATGGCACTAAAGAAGTGCGCCGCGCGGTCGTTAACGCGAGAGAGACCATTCCGTATACCGCATCGCCCCATGCCTTTGCCGATTGTAATTGCCGACGATTCGCTGCTCGCTCGCAAACTTCTGACAAAGGCGCTGCCGGGAGACTGGGACGTTGACGTCGCGTATGCAGCGAATGGTCGCGAGGCCTTGGCGCTCTATCGTGACGGCAAAGCTTCCGTGATGTTTCTGGACCTGACGATGCCCGACATGAGCGGATATCAGGTCCTGGAAACACTGCGCCACGAAGATCTGAACACGTTCGTGATCGTGGTATCCGCCGATATCCAGCCGCAGGCGCAAGCACGCGTGCGTGAATTGGGCGCGATCGCATTCGTTGCCAAGCCCGTGACGTCGGAGGCATTGCTGCCCATTCTCAAGGAGTATGGGTTGTATGCCTGAATCGGTGTTCACGGCGGAGCAACGCGACGCGTTGCAGGAGATCGCCAACCTTGCAATGGGCCGCGCCGCCGCGCGGCTGGCGTTGCTGCTCGGGCATTTCATCGAGCTGTCGGTGCCGCGCGTGCGCGTCGTGAAAGCGGCCGACGCGGGCGACGCGCTGCGCGAGATGACGGGCATCCACGACAACGTGACCGCCGTGCGCCAGGGCTTCCGTTCCGACATCAAGGGCGAGGCGATCGTGCTGTGCCGCACGGCGGGCGTCGCGCGGCTCATGTCGGTCGTCGACCGCACGTTCGGCGACGGCGTGTACGGCGGGATGGCGACGCCGGACGAGCTCGTGTTCGACGTCGCCAACGTGCTGATGGGCGCGTGCGTCGCGTCGATCCTCGACGAACTCGGCCGCAAGCCCGTGTTCTTTCCGCCGGGTCTGCTCGGCGCGAACGTGTCGTTCGACGACGTGTTCCAGCCGAACGAGCTCGGGTGGAGCGTCGCGCTGCTGCTGGAGGTGAACTTCGGGCTCGAGGACCACACGTTCCGCGCGCATTTCGTGATGCTGATGGCCGAGGATTCGATCCGGCTGATGGGCGACGCGCTCGACGCGTTGCTGTCCGCGCTATGACGGCCGCCGCCCCGTCGCTGAGCGACCTCGTGATCGAGCGGGTCGGCTTCGGCCTGTTCGTGCTCGACCGTTCGATGACCGTCCTGATGTGGAATCGCTTCATGCAGGACCACAGCGGCATCCCGGCCGCCGACGTGATCGGCCGCAACCTGTTCGACTGCTTTCCGGACCTGCCGCACGCGTGGCTGTCGCGCAAGCTCGAGAGCGTGTTCCAGCTCGGCAGCTTCGCGTTCAGTTCGTGGGAGCAGCGGCCCTACCTGTTTCGCTTCGAGCACGACCGGCCGATCACGGGCGGCGTCGACTACATGCAGCAGGACTGCACGTTCATGCCGCTCACGCGCGGCCGCGACGTCGAGGCCGTGTGCGTGACGATCTCGGACGTCACGCATGTGAGCGTGATGCAACGGGAGCGCGAGGAAGCGGTCGCGAAGCTGCGCGAACACGCGAATCGCGACGGGCTGACCGGCATCGCGAACCGGCGCTTCTTCGAGGCGCGGCTCGGCGACGAATTCGCGCGCTGGCAGCGCTACGGCGGCGACCTGTCGGTGCTGCTGTTCGATCTCGACCACTTCAAGACGATCAACGACCGCTTCGGGCATGCGGCGGGCGACGCCGTGCTGCGCGAAACCGCGCGCCGCGTCGCGTCGATCGTGCGCGGACAGGATACGTTCGGCCGGTTCGGCGGCGAGGAATTCGCGCTGCTGCTGCCGTGCACGAATCTCGACGAGGCGATGCGGGTGGCCGACAAGGTGCGCGACGCGATCGGCAGCCTGCCGGTCGACGCCGAGGGCGTCAGCGTGCCGGTCACGGCGAGCGTCGGCGGCGCGTGCGCGAAAGCCGGCGCGCTGACCTGCGACGTGCTCGTCAACGAGGCCGACGCCGCGCTCTATCGCGCGAAGCGGCTCGGGCGCGATCGGTCGGTCGCGTACGCGTGACCGGCCGCGCCCGCCCTGCTCAACCCTTCGCGATGTCGGCGAGCACGCCGGCCAGCACGGCCGGCTGCGACACGAACGGCGAGTGGCTGCTGTCGAGCTGGTGCACGTGGGTCGGGTTGCCGGGTGCGAACGCGTCGGCTTCGTCGATGAAGCGCTGCTGCAGCGCGGGCAGGATCACGCGATCCTGCAGGCACTTGATGTAGTGACGGTCGAGCGCGCCCCAACGGGCGGCGGTCGTCGGGATCGCGGTCGCGAACGGCGCGGCCGGCACGTCGCAGCTCATCAGGTTCGCGACCGCATCGAAATCGGCCTGCGGCACGTCTTCGTACAGCGCGCGCTTCATCAGTTCGCGATATGCGGCGTCGCCGCTGTGCGGATCGAAGCGCAGCGCACCGGCCACACGCGGGCTCGCGAGCATCAGCGGGCCGAGCAGCTCGCCCTGGTTTTCCGGCGCGCGCACGTAGTCGAGGCCCGGCACGCCCGACGCGGGCATGAACGCCGCGAGATAGACGATCTTCGCGATCTTCTCCGGCGCGCGTTCGGCGGCCGCCGTGATCGCGAGGCCGCCCATGCTGTGCCCGACCAGCACGACCTTGCCGCGGCCGAGCGCGTACGCGTCGTCGACGGCCTGCATCACCTGCGTCGCGTATTCGTCGAGCGTGGTGTTCGCGACCGGCGACGGCTCGGCGCCGAACGCGTCCTGGTCGAGCGGCCGGGCGAGATACGACGCGGGAAAGCGGGCATGGATGCCGTGCGCGGGCAGGTCGCGCGCGATCGACAGGTAACCGCGCGCGGCCAGCGCGGCCGCGACGTGGGCGTAGCACCACGCGCCATGCCACGCGCCGTGCACGAGCACGAAAACGGGATGATCGGCCTGCGGGGTGGCGGTGTCGTGCGTCTCCATGGTGTCCGTATTTTTGCGGGAAAGGTGTCATCTTAGACGAACCGGCCGGCATCGAGACGCGATCGCGCGGCGCGTTTCGATGCCGGCAACGATCCGTCCCTTTGTGTCGCGCAGGCCACATTTCGTCGGGATCCGATTTGAATTTGTGCCGAAGCGCGCTAATTTGTTGCTTTACCTGCGATTGCGCCCCATGAACGTCGACTATCTCTTCTATCGGAAGCCGAACAAACCCGGCCCCTATTCGCTCGACGACCTGGGCGACATCGCGCCGCCGATCGGCCCGGGCGATCTGGTGCGGGCGGGCATCGCGCGCGTGTTCGAGCAGATCGACTGGCAGGAATCGCCCGACGTGCCGGGCGCGTGGTTCGGCACCGGCGGCGCGGTTTTCCAGTTCACCGCCGAGCCCGACGGCCGCGTGACGAGCTTCATGGGCTCGCGCCTCGAGCGCCGCTCGATGCTGCAGCTCACGCGCGAAATGGGACTCATCGCGCTCGATCTGCAGCGCGACATCGTCTACGGCTGACGCACCGCGCGGCGCCGGTTCGCCAAGGCCGGCTGTGCGGGCCTCCCGACAGCGCTGAAGGCCCCGCCAGACAGGGCGCGTGTCCGCCATCGAACTTCAAAGATTGCACAGGGCGCGTGTCCGCCATCGAACTTCAAAGATTGCTATACTTTCGGCCAATTCCGGCTTCCGGCCGGTAATTTGTGCCTGTCTGCGTCGATCGTTCGCATATCTCGCACGCATTCGACGCCCTGACCATCCCAGCCGGGCATGGCTTCTTCAATCGCCCCGCGTGGGTGTCTCCGTGGAGCTCGTCTTGGCCGTTTCCCATTCCGTCGTGGACGAACAAGAAACCGACGCCGCTGCCGTCACATCGGGCAGTTCTTTCTATCTGGCGATGCGCATCCTGCCGGCCGTGCAGCGCGATGCGATGTTCCAGGTCTACGCGTTTTGCCGCGCGGTCGACGACATCGCCGACAGCGACCTGCCGCGCGCCGAGCGCAACGCGGGCCTCGATCGCTGGCGCGCGGACATCGACGCATGCTTCGCCGGCCGCCCGCCGCGTCACCTGGCCGCGCTCGATCGCGAGATCCGCGCTTTCAACCTGCAGCGCGACGATTTCCACGCGATGATCGACGGGATGGCGATGGACGCGGCGGAAGACATCTGCGCGCCCGACGAGCCGACGCTCGACCTCTTCTGCGACCGCGTCGCGAGCGCGGCCGGCCGGCTGTCGGTGAGGATTTTCGGGATGCCGGAAGCCGAAGGGATCACGCTGTCGCACCACCTCGGCCGCGCGCTGCAACTGACGAACATCCTGCGCGACATCGACGACGACGCGGCGATCAACCGCTGCTACCTGCCGCGCGAACTGCTCGCGCGCGAAGGCATCGCGATCACCGATCCGGCGACGATCGTGCGCGATCCGGCGCTGCCGCGCGTGTGCGCGACGCTCGTCGAGCGCGCGCTCGAGCATTTCCGCCAGGCCGACGCGGTGATGGATACCTGCCCGCGTGCGCAGGTGAAGGCGCCGCGCATCATGTCGGGCGCGTATCGCTGCATTCTCGAGGCCGCGATCGCACGCGGCTTTGCCGCGCCGCGCGCCCCGCTGCGCAAGCCGAAGGCGCGCATGCTGATGATCGCCGCGCGCTACGCGCTGTTCTGAGTCGACCGACGCGATGCCCAGAACCGTCCATGTGATCGGCGCAGGACTCGCGGGCTTGTCGGCCGCGGTCGAGCTGCAACGGCGCGGGCGGCGCATCGTGCTGCACGATGCGCATGCGCACGCCGGCGGCCGCTGCCGGTCGTGGTTCGACGGGACGCTGAACACGACGCTCGACAGCGGGCTGCACACGGTTTTCGCGGGACAGCCGGCGACGCAGCGCTACCTGCGCGCGATCGGCGCGGCCGATCAGCTCGCCGGGCCCGCGCTGGCTGAATTCCCGGTGATGGACATCGCGTCGCAACAGCGCTGGACGCTGCGCTTCGGCAACGGCCGCTGGCCGTCGTGGCTGTTCGATGCCGCGTCGCGCGCGCCGGGCACGACGCCGCTCGACTACCTCGCGCTTGCGCCGCTCGCGCTCGCCCGCACGGGCCGCTCGCTCGCGCAGACGATGCGATGCGACGGCGTGCTGTGGGATCGCTGGCTGCGGCCGTACTTCCTCGGGGTACTGAATATCGAGCCGCGCCACGCGAGCGCCGAGCTCGCGCGCGCCGCGCTGTGCGGCACGTTCGCCGCGGGCGGCCTCGGTTGCCGTCCGCGCGTCGCGCGCCGCGGGCTCGGCAGCGCGTTCGTCGAACCGGCGCTGCGGATGCTGCAGTACGGCGGCGCGCAGATCCGCCTGAATTCGCGGCTCGACGCGTTCGAGTTCGGCGCGCACGGCAATGCGGTCGATGCGGTGTCGATCGGCGGCGAGCGCATCGATCTCGCGCCGGGCGACGCGGTCGTGCTGGCCGTGCCGCCCGAGGTCGCGCAGCCGCTCGTGCCGGAACTCGCCGCGCCCGACACGTTCAGCGCGGTCGTGACCGCGTATTTCGCGGTTGAAGCGTCGGCCGGCCATCCGCTGCAGACGACCGTCGTCAACGGCGTCGTCGATGCGGTGCGGAGCGGCGACGGCCAGCTCGCGGCGACGATCCGCGATGCGGGCCGCTGGCTCGACATGCCGCGCGACACGCTCGCGCGGCGCATCTGGGAAGACGTCGCGCGCGTGACCGGCGCGAACCCGGAAACCATCCCCGCGTGGCAGCTCGTCGTCGAGCCGCGCGCGGGCTTTGCGGCGGTGCCGTCGCAGGAAATGAAACGTCCGGCCGTGCGTACGCGCTGGACCAATCTTGTACTGGCGGGCGACTGGATTGCCACCGGCTTGCCCGCCACGATCGAGGGCGCGATCCGTTCCGGCCAGCTGGCCGCGGACGTGCTCCAGACGCAATAAAGAGAGGGACCGATGAACGATCTCACCGAAATGGCTACCTTGTCCGCCGGCGCCGTGCCGGCCGGCGTCGACGCGGCCGTCGCGCGGGCGACCGACGCGCTGCTGGCCGCGCAGCAAGTGGACGGCCACTGGGTCTACGAACTCGAGGCGGATTCGACGATTCCCGCCGAATACGTGCTGCTCGTCCACTATCTTGGCGAGACGCCGAACCTCGAGCTCGAACAGAAGATCGGCAAGTATCTGCGCCGCATCCAGCAGGCCGACGGCGGCTGGCCGCTGTTCACCGACGGTGCGCCGAACATCAGCGCGAGCGTGAAGGCCTACTTCGCGCTGAAGGTGATCGGCGACGATGAGAATGCCGAGCACATGCAGCGCGCGCGCCGCGCGATCCACGCGATGGGCGGCGCCGAGATGTCGAACGTGTTCACGCGCATCCAGCTCGCGCTGTACGGTGCGATTCCGTGGCGCGCGGTGCCGATGATGCCGGTCGAGATCATGCTGCTGCCGCAGTGGTTCCCGTTCCACCTGTCGAAGGTGTCGTACTGGGCGCGCACCGTGATCGTGCCGCTGCTCGTGCTGAACGCGAAGCGACCGCTTGCGAAGAACCCGCGCGGCGTGCGCATCGACGAGCTGTTCATCGACCCGCCGGTCAACGCCGGGCTGCTGCCGCGCCAGGGGCATCAGAGCCCGGGCTGGTTCGCGTTCTTCCGCGTGGTCGACCATGCGCTGCGCGCGGTCGACGGGCTGTTCCCGAGCTACACGCGCGAACGCGCGATCCGCCAGGCCGTGTCGTTCGTCGACGAGCGCCTGAACGGCGAGGACGGCCTCGGTGCGATCTATCCGGCGATGGCCAACTCGGTGATGATGTACGCCGCGCTCGGCTATGCGGAAGATCATCCGAACCGCGCGATCGCGCGCAAGTCGGTCGAGAAGCTGCTCGTCGTGCACGACGATGAAGCGTATTGCCAGCCGTGCCTGTCGCCGGTGTGGGACACGTCGCTCGCCGCGCATGCGCTGCTCGAAACCGGCGATGCGCGTGCGCAGGAAGCCGTGCTGCGCGGCCTCGAATGGCTGCGCCCGCTGCAGATTCTCGACGTGCGCGGCGACTGGATCTCGCGCCGCCCGAACGTGCGGCCCGGCGGCTGGGCGTTCCAGTACGCGAACGCGCACTACCCGGACGTCGACGATACGGCCGTGGTCGTGATGGCGATGGATCGCGCGCAAAAGCTCACGCAATCGGACACGTATCGCGAATCGATGGCGCGGGCGCGCGAATGGGTCGTCGGCATGCAGAGCAGCGACGGCGGCTGGGGCGCGTTCGAACCGGAAAACACGCAGTACTACCTGAACAACATTCCGTTCTCCGATCACGGCGCGCTGCTCGATCCGCCGACGGCCGACGTGTCGGGGCGTTGCCTGTCGATGCTGTCGCAGCTCGGCGAGACGCCGCTGAACAGCGAGCCGGCCCGCCGCGCGCTCGACTACATGCTGAAGGAACAGGAGCCGGACGGCAGCTGGTACGGCCGCTGGGGGATGAACTACGTGTACGGCACGTGGACCGCGCTGTGCTCGCTGAACGCGGCCGGCCTGACGCCGGACGATCCGCGCATGAAGCGCGGTGCGCAGTGGCTGCTGTCGATCCAGAACAAGGACGGCGGCTGGGGCGAGGACGGCGACAGCTACAAGCTGAACTACCGCGGTTACGAGCAGGCGCCGAGCACGGCGTCGCAGACGGCCTGGGCGCTGCTCGGCCTGATGGCGGCCGGCGAAGTGAACAACCCGGCCGTGGCGCGCGGCGTCGACTACCTGGTTGCCCAGCAGAACGAAGAAGGCCTGTGGGACGAGACGCGCTTCACCGCGACGGGCTTCCCGCGCGTGTTCTACCTGCGCTACCACGGCTATCGCAAGTTCTTCCCGCTGTGGGCGCTCGCGCGCTACCGCAACCTGAAGCGCGCGAACGCGACGCGCGTGACGGTCGGGATGTAACGCGTGGCGACGACGCAGCACAACGGCGCATTGCCCGTCATCGCGGTGACGGGGATGGCGTTCGAGGCGCGCATCGCACGCGGTGACGGCGTCGAGGCGGTGTTCGCCGCGCGGGCCGACCGGCTCGAGCGCGCGCTCGCCGATGCGACCGCGCACGGTTGCGCGGGTATCGTGAGCTTCGGCACGGCGGGCGGCCTCGCGCCCGATCTCGCGCCCGGTGCGCTCGTGATCGCGAACGCGATCGACGGGCCGTTCGGCCGCGTGGTGACCGATGCGGGCTGGAGCGCGCGGCTCGTCGCCGCGCTGCAAGACACGCCGGTGTGGGCGCGCGTCACGCGCGGCACGATGGCGGCCGTCGGCGCGCCGGTCGTCAGCGAACAGGACAAGGCGTCGCTGCATCACGCGAAGGGCGCGCTGGCCGTCGACATGGAGTCGCACATCGCGGCGGCCTTCGCGGCCGCGCGCGGCGTGCCGTTCGCGGTGTGCCGCGCGATCGTCGATCCGGCGTGGCGCACGCTGCCGCGTGCGGCGACGGCCGGCCTGCGCGACGACGGCAGCACGGCGATCCTGCCGATCCTGCGCGAACTGCTGAAGCAGCCGTCGCAGCTCGGCCCGCTGCTGCAGGTCGCCAGCGATGCGCGCGCGGCGCGCACGACGCTGATCCAGGCGCGCCACGCGTTCGAGCGGGCGGGCGCGATGCGGATCGTTTGAGCGGCGCGCGCCGCTTTTTCTCCCCTCTTCGCGTTTTGCGCAGACAAAAAAAGCGCGCTGCATGATGCAGCGCGCTTTGTTCTTGCGCGGTCGCCGTGGTGGCGTTACTGCGCGGCCGGATTGCTCGCGGGCAGCGTCGGCATCGCCGGCGCGATCGGCGCGCCGTTGGCGGCCGGCGCCGTCGTGGCGCCCGACGATGCCGGGGCCGATGCAGCCGCCGGCGCGCTCGCGGGCATCGCACTATCCGCACCCGGATCGTCGTACTGCGGCAATCCCGGCGCGGCCGGCGCGTTGCTCGGCGTGGCGCCCGATGCGCCGCCCGACTCGCCCGGATCCTCGTAGTTCGGCAAGCCGCCTGGCATGGTCGGCGTAGCCGCCGGCACCGCACCGGCTTCACCCGGCTCCGCGTAGTTCGGCGCCGCGGCCGATGCCGACTGGCCGTGGTACGTCAGCGACTTGCGCTGCTGCAGGTACGCGTCGCGCACGAACGAATACGGATCGAGCGCGGCCTGCTTCAGCAGGTCGGTCGCGCCGAGCAGGTCCGAACGCGCGCTGATGAACTGCGCGATGTACATCGGATTGCGCGCGGCCGGCTCGATGTAGTTCAGCAGGTTGAAGCGCACGTCCACCGCGCGGCCGACGCCGTCGCGGATCGTGCTCGGCCCGAACACGGGCAGCACGAGATACGGGCCGGACGGCATGCCCCAGCGCGCCATCGTCAGCCCGAAATCCTGGTGATGCTTCGGCAGCCCGGCCGGCGTCGCGATGTCGATCAGGCCGGCGACGCCGAACACCGAGTTCATCGCCACGCGCATCAGATCCTGCGTCGCATCGGTGATGCGCAACTGCAGCAGGTTGTTCGCCATGTTGCCGAGATCGCCGAGGTTCGAGAAGAAGTTGCTGATCGCGGTGCGTACTGGCGTCGGCGTGACTTTCTGGTAGCCCTTCGCGATCGGCTGGGCGATGTTCGTGTCGACCGTGTCGTTGAACTTGTACATCGCCCGGTTCATCGGCTCGAGCGGGTCGTTGGGATTGCGGTTCGGTCCCGTCGCGCAGCCGGTCAGCATCGCGCTGGCGGCGACGGTCGCCGCAATGATTCGCACCTTATTCATTGATTCCTTGCGATTGGTTCTTGGCGCGTTTGACGCGCGGTTTGCCCATCAGGACGGGCTGGAACACCACGGCGCCGATCAGCGTACAGGTCAGGGCCAGCGCGAGCAGCTTGCCCATGCTCGACGTGCCCGGATGATGCGACAGCCACAGGCTGCCGAAGGCGGTCGCCGTCGTCGCGGCGCTGAACAGCACGGCATGCGTGAGGCTCGAATGCAGCAGCCCCGTCTGTCCCGCGCGCCACGCCATCACGAAATACACCTTGAACGCGACGCCGACGCCGAGCATCAGCGGCAGCGCGATGATGTTCGCGAAGTTCAGCGACATGCCGAGCACGACGCACATCTCGAGCGTCACGATGCCCGACACGAGCAGCGGCACCAGCGTGCGCAGCACGTCGCCGAAGCGGCGCAACGTGACCCACAGCAGGATCGTGATCGAGATGATCGACCAAAGCGCCGCATGCAGGAACGCGTTGATGATCGTGTCGGCCGAATGCAGGATCGAGATCGGCCCGCCGGTCGCGCCCGGTTCCGCGGCCTTCACGGCCTTGGCGAAACGGCGCAGCATCGTGTCGTCGTTCGGGTCGACGCCCATCGGCACCTTCGGCGAGATCTGCACGAGCGCGTGGCCGTCCGGCGCGACCCAGTCGCGCACGACTTGCGGCGGCAGCGATTCGCGCGTGATGTCCTGCGGCTGCAGCAGCGAAGCGAGCTGGTCGAGCGCGATGCGTAGCGTATCGGAGAACGCGCGTTCGGCACGGTCGCGCGTCGCGCTGTCGGCGGCGGCGAGCTTCGCGAGCGACGCGGACAGGTGCTGCGCGGCGGCGGCGCCCGGGCCGGGGTGATCTTCGGCTGCATAGCTCAGCAGATCCGACACGCGCTTGAGCGCGGCCACGCGTTGCGCGTCGGTCGCGGGCGGCGCGGCCGGCTGCGTCAGCGCGGGCAGCAGCTCGCTCGCGGCCGCGGCGATCGCCGCGCGCTTGGCCGGCTGGTCGGCGGGGATGAAGGTCGACAGCGTGGTCGTGCGGCCGACTTCGGGCAGCGCGTCGAGGCGCTTCGCGGCCGCATCGGCTTGCGCGAGCGACGGCGCGAGCAGCGTGACGTCGTTGACGGCGGCTTCCGGCGAATCCTTCAGCGCGAGCAGCGTCGCCATCGATTCGCTGTTCGGATCTTTCAGGTGCAGCGGGTTGAAGTCGAAATGCAGGAACGCGAGCAGTGGCAGCGCGCCGATCACGACCGCGAGCGTGCCGATCAGGATCGGCTTGCGGTGGCGATCGAGGTAATCGTCGACCGGCGCGAGCCACGGAAAGCCCGGCGTCTTCGATTCGCCCGGCGGCGCGAACAGGCGCAGCAGCGCGGGCAGCAGCGTGAGCGTGGTCAGCAGCGCGACGAACATCCCGACGCCCGCGATCAGCCCGAGCTCGGACACGCCGCGATACGCGGTGGGGATGAACGAGAAGAAGCTCGCCGCGACGGCCGCGGTGGCCAGCGCGAGCGGCATGCCCATCGAGTGCGCGGCGCCGATCAGCGCGTGATCGATGCGCGAATCGCGGAAGCGTTCCTCGCGGTACTTCACGCCGTACTGGATCGAGAAATCGACGCCGAGGCCGACGAACAGCACCATGAACGCGACCGAGATCATGTTCAGCGAGCCGACCATCGCGAGGCCGAGCGCGGCCGTCACGACGAGGCCGACGAACAGCGTGACGAGCACCGAGCCGATCATCCGCTTCGAGCGCAGCGCGAGCCACAGGATCACGAGCACGGCAAGCAGCGTGAGCACGCCGTTGAGCGCGGCGCCGTCTTCGACCGACGCGAATTCGTCGTCGGCGAGCGGCTGTTCGCCGGTCAGGCGCACGGCCGCGCCGTAGCGCTTTTCGAGGTCGAGCGACCGGGCCGCGTCGCGGATCACCTGGCTCGTCGCCGCGCCGGCCTTCAGCGCGCCGTAGTTGACCACCGGCTGCACGGTGACGAACGCGCGCGCGGGCTGCCGCGCGGCATCGTTGTCGACCAGCGCGCGCCACGAGAACGCGGCCGGCTTGCCGGCCAGCACATCGTCGACCGTCGCGGCGCTGCGCGCGAGCAGCTTCGCCATCGCGGGCAGCTTCACCTGGCCGGTCAGGAGCGGCTGGCCGAGCGTGGTGGACAGCGTGGTGGCGAGCCCGGTGAGGCTCGGGTTCTTCGCGAGTTCGTTGACGAGCGGGCGCGCGCTCGCGAGCTGCGCGGTCGTATCGGTGACGTCCTGCGGCGACAGGAACAGCAGCCCGTTGTGCTCGAAGAACGGTCCGCCGCCCGGCTCGGCGACGGGGCCGATGCGGCCGGCGGCGGCGTCCTTCTGCAGCGCTTCGGTCAGCGCGTGCGCGGCGGCCGTCGCGAATTCGGGCGCGGGCGCCTCGACGACCGCGAGGATCGTGCCGTTGCGTTGCGGGAACGCCTTGTCGACGGCTTGCCCGAGCGCGGCCCATTGCGGCTCCGCATCGACGAGCTTGCTGATGTCGGTGTTGATCTTGAAATGCTGCGCGACGTAGACGCCGCTGAAGGCGGCGATGACGAGCGACAGGACGACGACCCAGACGGGGCGGCGCACCGACCACGCAACGAGTCGGACGATGAGAGATGTCACCATGTGGCGGTGGGGAGCGGCTGGCAAGGGCAAAGTAGCCAAGTATACCGGCGCGGGGCGGCGACGGTCGTGACGTTGGGGAGATTCGGGGCGGGAAGGATATTTGCTCGCGACGTTGGAATCGGATCGCGCGGCCGGTCCATTTGTATGGGGATATTTACATAATCGACGCGGCGCTGCGCCGCCACGCCGCCGCGCCGCCTGTGACAAACGGCGCTGAAAGGTAACAGTCGGTCACCGGGCGGCAACGGGGCGTCAGGCCCGGTATACTTTGCTCCACCGGCCGATGCAAAGAGCCGGCCGTTTTTTTCCATCGAGTGCGAAATTCGTATGAAACGTCATCTGTTTGCTTTCGTCGCGGCGGCCGCCGTGTCGGTTTCCGCTTTCGCGCAGAGCGCGCCGGTCGATATCGTCCGCACGGCGGTCGAGGGCACCGTCAACGCGATGAAGGCCGATCCGGCCGCGCGCGGCGGTGACATGGCGAAGGTCACGCAGGTCGTCGAGCAGCGCTTCCTGCCCGCGACCAACTTCGAGCGCACGACCCGCATCGCGGTCGGCGACGCGTGGAAGCAGGCCACGCCGCAACAGCAGCAGGAGCTGTACAAGCAGTTCCGGTTGCTGATGACGCGCACCTATGCCGCGTCGCTCGCGCAGCTCGGCGGCCAGGACGCGAAGTTCTCGTTCAAGGCCGGCGGCGCGTCGGGCGCCGATGCGCTGGTGCAGTCGACGGTGACGACGCCGGGCGACAGCCAGTCGGTCGGCTATCGTCTCGGCAAGGTCGGCAACGACTGGAAGATCTACGACATCGACATGTCGGGTGCGTGGCTGATCCAGGTCTACCAGGGCCAGTTCAAGAGCCAGCTCGCGACGGGCGGGATCGACGGCCTGATCGCGTATCTGCAGAAGCACAATTCGCGGACCAACTGACGACCGCTGCAAGGCTGCGGTCGGGATGGACGAAGGGCGCCCTCGGGCGCCCTTTTTTCATCGCGGCGCGTCGGCCGCGCGTCATGCGCCGACGCCGAGCATCCGCAGGCAATCGTCGACCACCGCATCGACGAACGCGGCGCGATCCGTTTGCGGCGCCGCGATGATGTGATCGGTCGCGCCGTGCACGCCGGCATAGATCAGCAGCGCGGTGACCTGCGGGTGCGCGAGCCGCCACGTGCCGGCCCGGGCGCCGCCGTCGAGAATCGCGCCGAGCTGCTCGAGGATCGCGTTCTTGTCGGCATTCTCGCGATCGTGGTGGTGATGGTTCGTGTAGACGATGTCGTGCGTGCGATAGGTCGCGGCGTAGATGTCGATGCTGGCGCGGATCCATGCGCGCAGGCGCGCGAGCCAGTCGTCGGCGTCGCACGTGTCCACCGCCTGCTGCAACTGGTCGAGGAACGACGCGGTGTAGCGCTGCGCGAGCGCCGCGAGCATGTCGGTCTTCGATTCGAAGTAGTGATAGAACGTGCCCTTCGCGACCTGCGCGTGCTCGACGATCTCGCTGATGGTGGTCGCTTCGACGCCCTGCGCGAGGAACAGCGTCTCGGCCGCGGCCATCAGCTCCTCGAGGCGGACTTCCGCCGGCTTCGTGCGCGGCTTGCCCGCCGGCGCGTCGTCTTTCACTGTCCTGATCCCTGCCTTGGTCCTGTCCGTCATCGCGCGGCTCGACGCCCGTTCATGCAAAGCCCGCAGTTTAGGCCAGCGCCCCCGTTTACGGCCAACATGATCCATTGACCGACGGTCAGTCGATATGTAAGATGAGAATCATTCTCATCAATGGACCCGTCGCGGGTCGACCGCCATGTCTCGCTACCGTCGCGCCGCACTCGTCCTGGCCGCCTGTCTCGGCACCTTTCTCGCCACGCTCGACATCAGCATCGTCAACGTCGCGTTGCCGACGCTGCAGACGGCGCTCGATACCGATATCGGCGGCCTGCAGTGGGTCGTCAATGCGTACGCGCTCGCGCTGTCCGCGTTCATGCTGTCGGCCGGCCCGCTCGGCGACCGCTACGGTCACAAGCGCGTGTGGCTCGCGAGCGTGATCCTGTTCACGGCCGGTTCGATCGTCTGTGCGTGCGCGGGCCGGATCGGGCCGCTGCTGGCCGGCCGCGCGATCCAGGGGCTCGCCGGCGCGTTGCTGATTCCCGGCGCGATGCCGATCCTCACGCATGCGTTTCCCGATGCGCGCGAACGCGCCCGCGTGATCGGTGGCTGGTCGGCGTTCAGTGCGCTCGCGCTGATCCTCGGGCCGCTGCTGGGCGGCCTGCTCGTCGAGCATGGCGGATGGCAGGACATCTTCCTCGTCAACGTGCCGATCGGCATCGTGGCCGTGCTGCTCGGAGCCTGGGGCATTCCGGAGCGCCGGCATCCGGCGCATGCGGCGTTCGATCCGTTCGGGCAGGCGCTGAGCGTGGTGTGGCTCGGGTTGCTGACCTACGGGCTGATCGGCATCGGCCAAGCCGGTGTGTCGCAGGTGAAGGTGCTGGCGCCGCTGGCGGGCGCCGCGGTGGCGTTCGTCGTCTTCGTCCGGGTCGAAACGCGGGTCGAGCGGCCGCTGCTGCCGGTGTGGCTGTTTCGCGACCGGCGGCTGGTGCGCGCGAATCTCGCGTCGTTCGTGCTCGGGTTCTCCGGGTACAGCAGCCTGTTCTTCCTGTCGCTGTTCCTGCAGCAGGCGCAGGGTCGTGCGCCCGCCGCGGCCGGCTGGCAACTGATGCCGCAGTTCGTGATGACGGCGATCACGTCGATGCTGTTCGGGCGCATCGCGGCACGCATGCCGCTGCATACGCTGATGGTGGCCGGGTACGGGCTGATCGGCACGATGCTCGCGATCATGGCCGGCTTCGGTGCGACAACCCCCTACGCGGCGGTCGGCGTGGTGCTGGCGCTGCTCGGCGTCGGCATGGGGCTCGCGGTGCCGGCGACCGGCATGACCGTGATGGAACTGGCGCCGGCCGAGCGCGCGGGCATGGCGTCGGCGACGATGAACGCATTGCGCCAGACCGGGATGAGCCTGGGCATCGCGGTGCTCGGCAGCATGATGAGCGTCGGCGCGTTGCACCGGATGACGGCCGCGATGCACGCGGCGGGCGGTGCGCACGCGGATACGCTTGCGCGGCAGGCCGTGATGGAGCACGTGCTCGCGGCCGGGCGGCCCGACATGCTCGGCGCGTATCGGGATGCGATGGCGCACGGGTTTTCGCTCGCGATCCTGTGTTCCGGAATCCTCAGTATGGTGATCGCGCTGATGTTGACGATGCGACGTGAAAAGGCGCAGCAAGCGGCCGTGTCGTGCGTGACGTCTTCACGGCCGGAGCCGGAATGAGAAGGCGCGCGGGCGGGTCGCGGCGGATCGGTTCGACAGGCGGGCCTACCGCCGCCGATGCTCGACCGCGAACTTGATCAGCTCGGCCTGCCCTTCGATCTCCAGCTTGCGCTTCAGGTTGAGCCGGTGCGTCTCGACCGTGCGCACCGACAGCCCCGTCTGTTGCGCGATCTGCTTGCTCGACAGCCCCTCGGCCAGCGCGTCGAGGATGTCGCGCTCGCGCGGCGTCAACCGGTCCAGCGGCGACGCGGTCGCGCTCGCCTGGATCATGCGCGCGGCCAGCCCTTCGCTGAAGAACGTCTGCCCGGCCAGCACGGCGCCGATCGCGCGGACGATCTCGCTCGCGGGCGAATCCTTCAGCAGATAGCCGCTCGCGCCGGCACGCACCGCCTGCGTCACGTACTCGATGTTGTCGTGCATCGACAGCATCAGCACGCGAATGCCCGGAAAGCGCTCGTGGAATACGCCGGCGAGCGTGATGCCGTTCATGCCGTTCATGCCGACGTCCATCAGCGCGAGATCGGGTTCGAGCGACGCGGCGAGCGCGAGCGCCTCGTCCGCGTTGCCGGCCTCGCCGACCACCGACAGATCGGCCGCTTCGAGCCGCATCCGCAAGCCGTCGCGTACGAGCGGGTGGTCGTCGACGAGCAGCAGTCGGGCGGCGGGCCGGGCGGTATCGGGGGCGCTCATGCGTGAAAGGTCTCCTTATATCTTCGATTTGCTTCAAACTTCAGTGGTGGCGCGCCGTTTGGCGCGCTGCTTTGCCGGTTGGCGGCTACGGCACAGCTTGTGTCTCCTGCGAGCCGTTAAGCTCGAATCACAGCTC
>NZ_JACCQB010000081.1:0-24416 GCF_015712265.1 Burkholderia sp. 9777_1386
TAGTGGCTGTGCTTCTTGCGCAGCCCCTGTTCACCATGCTCGCGATAGCTCGCCACCCAACGTCGCACCATCGTCCTGCCCACTCCGTAACGGTGAGCAAGTGTCTTGGTGCCGGCCTCTCCAGCCAGGTACGCCTGAACCACTCGACGCCGAAAACGTTCGTCGTACTTCGTCATGAAAAACACCCCAAAGGTTGGATCTAGTCCAACTTTTGGGGTGCAGTTCATCACGAGCGGCCGTTTTGCTTTCCGGACGACGCTAACCGTTGCCGGCGCAACGGTTACCGCGATCGTTCGTCATGCGATCTTGTCCCATCCCGCGTTTCCCCACCTTGCGGATGCGCAGATCCGGCCTACATTGGTTGAAGCACTGCGCGGTCATTTGCTTATTACCTATATTTTCGTTTTTTGATTCAAGAGGTCCGATGGTTTTGCCGTTTACGCAGATAGCATCGCAGCGTTGACGGACTGCCACCCGAGCGGCCCCGCTGCGACGCGCTTCCTCTCTGGAGCCTGTCATGAAGCATCGCGTGTTCGCCTCGTTCGCCCTGGCTGCCTCGCTTCTGGCCTCGTCCTCGTCATTCGCCGCCGGCGCGTCCGGCATCATCTACTTTTCCGGCATGATCGTCGAGCCGCCCTGCTCGTTCGCGCTCGACACGACCAACGCGGTCCGGGCACACGTGCGCCCCGACTGCCCGCGTCCGGCCGCCGGCCAGATCGCGTTCGTCGACGCGGCGACCCAGCGCTCGCTGAAGACCGCGCTCTTTACGCAAGCCTCCCGCGCAATCGTTTTACCTGACCGTCCGGGCAACGACCATGCACCGATGATCGCCGTCGTGACCTACCAGTAAAGCCCGCCGCGGCGCCGCGCGTCAGTCGCGGTGACGCGCGATCCAGTCGCTGAACGCACGGATCTTCTGCTGGCTGCCGAGGTTCTCGGGGTAGACGAAGAAGTAGCGTGCGCCCGTTTCGAGCACGATGTCGAACGGCCGTTCGAGCCGGCGTGCGCTCACGTCGTCGTCGACGAGCGTCACGTCGCCGATCGCGACGCCGAAGCCCTGCATCGCCGCGTTCGTCGCGAGATCGAGCGTGTCGAACGTCGGCCCGCGCGCGGGATCGACGCCGCGCTCGCCCGCATGGTCGAGCCATGCACGCCAGTCGCGGTGGTCGCGCGTCGGGTGCAGCAGCGTGTGATGCGCGAGATCGCCGACCGCGCCGAGCGGCGACGCCTGCCGCAACTCGGGCGCGCAAACGGGTGTCAGCCGCTCGTCGAACAGCGGCAGCGCGACGACGCCCGGGCCCGGCGACGTCCCGTAGACGATCGCCGCGTCGAACGGCTCGCTCGAGAAATCGACGACGTGCTGCCACGTGGTCGTGATCTGCACGTGGAGATCGGGATGTTCGCCCTGGAAGCGCATGATGCGCGGCAGCATCCAGCGCATCACGCAGGTCGGCACCTTCAGCGCGAGATCGGTGCGCTGCCGCGTGAGCTTCATCGAGATGTCCTCGATCCGCGCGAAGCTCTCGTCGACCACCGGCAGCAACTGCTCGCCTTCGGCCGTCAGCGTGAGGCCCTTCGCATGCCGCCTGAACAGCGGAAAACCGTAATGCGCCTCGAGCGTCTGGATCTGGCGGCTCACCGCACCCTGCGTGATGCACAGCTGCTCGGCCGCGCGCGTGAAGCTGCGGTGGCGAGCCACCGTCGAGAAGATCTGCAGCGCGTGCAGGGGCGGAAGTCGGCGCATGGCGAACGGGAAACGGAAAACGGCGCGGAAGGACCGCGCGCCGACGCCGGCGCGCGCTGACCGACACGATAAGCCAAACGCCGGCTTTGCGCGAGACGCCGGGTACTCAGGCCGTCGCGGTGAGCGCGCCCGCCGCGATGCGCGCCGCCGAGGCGACGACGTCCGCGCGCGCCGCGGCATCGGCCTGCGGCTGCGTGAACGACACGGCCATCACGATCGGTGCGCGCGCCGGCGGCCACAGCACCGCGACGTCGGTCGTCGTGCCGAAGCCGCCGGTCCCGGCCTTGTCCGCGACGCGCCAGCCGGGCGGCACGCCCGCCGCGATGCCGGTCGCGCCGCGCGCGCCGCCGACCATCCACTCCGTCAGTTGCGCGCGCTGCGGTTCGCGCAGCGCGTCGCCGAGCAACAGCCGCTGCAGCGTGTCGACCATCGCGACCGGCGTCGACGTGTCGCGCTCGTCGCCGGGCGCGGCCTTGTTCAGTTCGGGTTCCCAGTGATCGAGGCGGAAGGTGGTGTCGCCGCTTTCGCGCGCGAACGCGGTGACGGCCTGCGGGCCGCCGAGCACGCCCATCAGCAGGTTGCCCGCGCCCTTGTCGCCCGACTGCAGCATCGCGGCGCACAGCTGCGCGATCGTCATGCCGGTGTCGACGTGGCTCTCCGTAATCGGCGAGCCGGACACGATTTCATAGCGGCGATACAGGATGCGACGCGGCAGCAGCGATGCGTCGAGCGAACCGCGCGCGAGCATCGCGGCGGCCGCCATCACCGCATACGTACCGCACAGCGGGAAGCGTTCGCGTGCGTGATGCGCGATGCGTACGCCGTTCGACGTATCGAGCGCGGCGACGCCGAGCCGCCCGTTCGAGGCCTTTTCGAGCGCGGCGAGTTCGGCTTGTGCGGTGTGGGCGCGCCCCTGGTCGGCGACCGGCGCGGACGTGCACGCGGCAACGAACGGCGCGGCAACGGCGGCAAGCAACAGCGAGCGGCGTGTCGGAGAGTGTTCCATGAATGAGGTCTGTTCTGTCGGAAACGGTGGCGCGAAGCAACGCGGCCGCGCATCCGCGACGCGCGACCGTTCACGCCGACGGCCGGCCCGCGACGGCATTCGCCGCGCATCCCCGAAAGACGCCCGTCGGCCCCGCGCGATGGCGGGATTCGCATGAACAGACCCTAGCGTAGCAGCGACCGCCGTCGCGTTCCAGCGAAACGGCCCCGCCTCACCCTTGCGACGAAGGCAGGTACGGCATCGGATTCACCGGCTTGCCGTCGCGTCGCACCTCGAACAGCAGCGCGACGCGCGAGTTGTCGAGATCGCCCATCTCGGCGATCGCATCGCCCTGATGCACGATGTCGCCCGTCTTCACGAGCAGCTTGCGGTTGTGCGCATAGGCGGTCAGGAAATCCGCGTTGTGCTGGACGATGATCAGGCTGCCGTAATCGTTCAGGCCGGTGCCCGCGTACATCACGCGGCCGTCGGCCGCGGCGCGAACCGGGTCGCCCGGCCGGCCGGCGATCTGGATGCCGCGGTTCTGGCCGGGCCGGAACCCGTCGACGATCTTGCCGGTTGCCGGCCACTTGAGCGCGACGCCGCCCGCATGGCGACGGGTTTCCTTGACGACCTGACGGTCGCTCGCGCTCGATGCGCCGGCCTGCGAAGTGGCTTGCGCGGTTGTCTGCGAATTGCCCTGACTACCCGCCGCGCCATTGCTCGCGACGGCCTGCGTGGCAGCCGCTCCCGCGGGCGGCAACGGCTGCTGCCTGACGATGCGCAGCACCTGCCCCCTGCGCAGCCTGCCGTTCGCGGCCAGCTTGTTCCAGGTGCGCAAGTCGGCCACGCTGCAATCGTTCGCGGAAGCGATGCCCGTCAGCGTGTCGCCGCGTTTCACGACGTACTTCTGCGCGACGAGAATCGGCGCGGGCGGCATCGCGGCGGCCGACGGCGCGGCAGGCGGGCTCGAATCAGCGGGTTTTCCCGCCAGCGTGTCGCTCGGCGGAACGGACTGCGGACTTGCACAACCGGCCATGACGAGCACGGCGGCCAGGCCCGACAGCCACGCCGCCTTGCGGTGAATCTCGCGCGTTTTCATGGACGATCCGACTCCGGTTTGACAATCTTTCAAGCATCTCAAAAACGGAACGGCCGACGTGTAACCGGATGCAAACAATGATGACAAACGATCACGGACCGGATGCCGGCCGGCATTCGCTACCGGTAATACGGTCCGATCCGGAAAAACTTGATGGTGTTTTCGCAGAAAAACGGAAGAATTTTCGTCGCAAAAAACTATGGCTCATTTATTTCAATAGGCACGCACCGCGACGTTCATCGCCACCACGCGACAAGTTCGGCACCGGCCCACGCGACGCCGATGCACAGGAACAACAGATGCAGCGCGATCTTGAACGACACGCCCCATGACGAATCGATCTGCATGACAGGCTCCCCGGTTGATGTGCGTCCATGATCGACCATCGATCGCGCCCCGAAAATGCGGAAGCGGCGAACCGGGTCTCAGGCCAGCCCTGAGACCGGCGCCGCGGTTCCTGCTAACTTATCGGCCATTCCCCACCCATCGCTCCGCCCATCATGCGCTTCGACCTGACCGACCTGCGGCTCTTCCTGAACATCTGCGAAGCCGGCACGATCACGAGCGGCGCCGAGCGGACACACATCACGCTGCAGGCCGCGAGCGAGCGCATTCGCGGAATGGAGGACGAGCTCGGCGTGCCGCTGCTGCACCGGACCAAGTCGGGCGCACAGGCCACCGATGCGGGCCGTGCGCTCGAACACCACGCGCGCACCGTGCTGCAGCAGATCGATCACATGCGCGGCGAACTGCAGCAATACGGCCAGGGACTGCGCGGCCATATCCGGCTGCTGTGCAACACCGCGTCGCTGAGCGAATACCTGCCCGACGCGCTGGCCGATTACCTGCCGCGCCATCCGAAGCTGTCGATCAGCGTCGAGGAGCGCTCGAGCCAGGAGATCGTCCATGCGATCCGCAACAAGACCGCCGAGGTCGGCATCGTCGCCGATTCGGTCGGACTCGGCGGGCTCGAGCAGAAGCCGTTCCGCGAAGACTGGCTGATCGTCGTCGTGCCGGCCGCGCATCCGCTCGCGTCGCGCGACAAGGTCGCGTTCGACGACATCGCCGGCGAGGACTTCATCGGCCTCACCGACGGCAGCGCGCTGCAGGTGCATCTCGCCGACCAGGCGCGCGCGCTCGGCAGGCGGATCCGCTATCGCGTGCAGTTGAAGAGCTTCGACGCGATCTGCCGCGTGATCGCGAGCGGCGTGGGCATCGGCATCGTGTCGCGGCATGCGGCCGAGCGCGCGATGCAGACGATGGACGTGCGGCTCGTCGAGTTGTCCGATCCGTGGAGCCACCGGAAACTGACGCTCTGCGCGCGATCGTTCGACGCGCTGCCGAAGTACACGCGCGAGTTCGTCGCGTTCCTGTCCGGCGACGCCCCGCCGCAATGACGCGCGTCGCGTTCGACCTGCCCCATCGACTGACGGAGACATGACCATGACCGACACCGATCTCGCCACCCGCTATCGCGCGTATATCGACTGCCTGAACCGGCAGGACTGGCCGTCGCTCGGCGAGTACGTGTCCGACGACGTGATCCACAACGACCGGCCGCTCGGCCTCGCCGGTTACCGCGCGATGCTGGAACAGGACTTCCGCGACATTCCCGATCTCCGCTTCGACATCCGGCTGCTCGCGTGCGAGCCGCCGCACGTCGCGTGCCGCCTTCGCTTCGCGTGTGCGCCGACGGGAACGTTCATGGGGCTCGCCGCCGACGGCCGCAAGGTCACGTTCGCCGAGAACGTGTTCTACGAATTTCACGAAGGCAAGATCCGCCAGGTGTGGTCGGTGATCGACAAGGCGGCGATCGAGCAGCAGCTGTAGCGCCGTCGAAACGGCGGGTCGGCGCGCACGGCGGGCGGTGGCTGACAGCCCGCGGTGGCAGGTCGAACGCACCTCGATCCTTATGGATAACGTTTTCTTTCAGAAGGCGTCGGAGACCCGCCTCCATCCGATGCGCTCGCCCGCCGCTTCAAAGCCCTTCGCGCGTGCAATGACAGCCCAGCCACCGAGAAAAATCCCCGAGATTTTCGCGTAATTCCGATTTACCCTCCGCACCACTCCCTCCCGCCATTCGGGTTTCTACCGGCGCATCCGATGTGAAAGTTCATTGACATCGCGTCGATCGATGCCTAAATTTGGAAAACGTTTTCCATTACTGGAGCGCGACGCCGGTGACGGCCCGCGCAGGGGGAACGCTTGCGCGCTCGATTTGTGATTCAGGCCGTCCGTCTTCAGGGATCAGGGTTGCAAGGCGGAGGCCGGGTACGGGCATCGTGCGCCGCATCGGCTACATGTGCCCGGCCTTCACCACTATTCAAAACTGGAGACACCATGCATCCGCGCAGCAGATTCACGCTCGGCGCCGCGCTCGGCGCCCTTTCCGTCGTGTTCGTCAGCGCCTGCGGCGGCAACGACGTGACCGATACGCCGCAGCCACCTCCTTCGTCCAGCACGCCCGCGCTCGCGGCGAACTCGCTGCAGGCGCTCGTCTACGGCGCGCCCGACACCAGCGTGCCGGCCGGCACGAACATCCCGGTCACGATGATGGGCCAGATGCGCGCGCTGTTCGACCTGATCCGGAAATCGCCCGATTTCACGCAGGTCGTGATGGATCTCGGCGACGGCACGCCCGTCCACGTGCTCGACACGAATACCGGCGACAAATTCCTGCCCGGCAAGCTCGCGCTCGGCCTGTCGTACATCCTGATCGACATGAAGTCGAAGAACGACCCGCAATACGCAAGCTACCTCGCGACGTACCAGACGATCACGACCGCGATGATGGCGCAGTCGGGCAGCAACTACACGTATGCGAACACGTCGTGGGGCGAGTACTACTACCTCGTCGCGCTGAACAACCTGAAGGCGCACGGGATGCTCAACGAAGTCTTCAGCGACGCGATGCTCGCGACGCTGCAGCAGCGGCTCACCTTCTGCGACATGTTCGGCCCCGATGCAAGCGGCAAGACCAGCACGTGCCCGGCCGCCGGCACGCCGATCGACATCGCGTCGCTCAACACCGCGCAGAACTACTATGCGGTGTCCTACGGCATTGCCGGGCTGCGCCAGAAGCTCGGCTGGAGCAGCCCGTCGTTCGCATCGAAGACCGACCCGGCGGTCGCGACGATGAACGCGCGCGACGCACTGCTGTACACGCTGACGAACCACATTCGCAACGACTCGTCGGGCGGGTTCTCCGACGAAGCATCGAACACGCACACGACCTACTACGACCAGGCGCGCTTCGACCGCTACAGCACGCTGCTGATCGGCGAAGTGGTCGAGCGCACGTTCGAGATGGGCAACGAAGCGAACCTCACGCCGGAGCTGAAGGGCTATCTGCGCAAATCGGTCGACCTGATCCTGCCGCAGCTGAACCCCGACGGCCAGGGCTTCAACTACGGCCGCTCGATCGGCCCGTACGGCGATTCCGCGTTCATGGAGGTGCTGACGGCCGCGGCCAATGCCGGCGTGCTGACCGACCGGGAGAAACAGGTTGCGTATGCATTCATCTACCAGGCCGCGCGTCGCTTCGACACGTACTGGTACGACCCGTCGCTGCCGACGCCGTCGGTGAACATGTGGGTCAAGGGTCGCGGCACCGACACGTATCGCGGCAAGCCGCGCGTGATGGGCGAGAACTTCAGCCTGTTGCACCAGTACCTGTACGTGAACGCGTGGTGGAACAAGCTCGGCTTCGGCGGCCAGGCGCCGATGGCCGATGCCGACTACCGTGCGTGGCTCGACGCGCTGCCGCGCTACACGCTCACCTGGTACAACCAGCCGGGCGATGCCGCGCATCCGTACAGCGCCGCGCTGCTCACCGTGCGCGACAGCCGTCGCGTGATCAACCTGAATCTCAGCCAGGCGCCCGACTACAACTCGTACACGCCGTATTATCCGGTGCCGTTCTCCGACAAGCTGATCTACGGCACGACCGACCTCGGCTATGCGCTGCTGGTGCCGCAGGTGACGTACAACGCGAAGACCTACATTCCGGTCACGTACTACAGGAACCTGAACGTGCAGGAAAGCAACGGCCAGGTGATCGTGTCGTTCGATACGACGAAGTTCCGGCTCGCGTCGAAGAACGCCGCGTACACGACGGATCTCGACCTGCAGGTGCACACGGTGCTGACCTTCGCGCACGGCTCGGTCTCGCGCAGCGATACGCTGAGCTCGGGCACGCTCGCGGGCAACCTCGCGGTCGAGACGGATTTCACGTCGTTCGCGGATTTCGCGTCGACGCAGGCCAATGGCGACGGCGTGTCGGTGACGTACGCGAACAGCGCCGCGACCGGCTATGCGGCATCCGGGTTCGACACCTGCGCGCTGTCCGCCTTCGACACGGTGAACGGCGCGACGAATCCGTTGTCGACGACGCCGGTCGGGCAACTGCATTCGAACTTCGCGTGCACGACGAAGCCGTTCGCACTCGGCGCAGGCGCGACCCGCACGGTCGGATGGACGCTGAAGTACGCCGATCCGGCGTGAGCGGGGCAAGCACCATCCCGTGACCGTTCCCGAAGCCGGTTGCCGAAACCGGCTTCGGGATCATTCAGCATCCGGGCGCGCGCTCACCACCACCCCGACCCCGCCATATACGCGCCGAGCGCGATCAGCCCGACGAAGAAGCAGCGCTTGAACGTCTTCTCGCTCATCACGCGCCGCGCATATTGCCCGCCGGCCATCCCCGCCAGCGCGGGCACGAGCGCGAGCGCCGACACACCGAGATCGACCGTCTGCAGTGCGCCCGTCACGCGCAATTGCAGGCCGAGCACGATCGTCGACGCGGTAAACGACAGCCCGAGCGCCTGGATCAGATCGTCCTTCGACAACCGCAACGCCTGCAGGTACGGCACCGCCGGTACGACGAACACGCCGGTCGCGGCCGTCACGACGCCCGTCAGGTAGCCGACCACGGCCGACAGCCATTTTTCGTGGGGCCCCGGCGCGGGCAGCCGCGCGGCCGCCAGCCCCCACAGCCCGTAAAGCACCAGCACCACGCCGAGCGCCGCGTGCGTCCACGTGCTGCCGGCCGCGAGCGCCGGCAACCCGCCCGTCAGCGTACCGACCGTCAGGCCCGCGAGCAGCGGCCACAGCCGGCGCAGCAGCGCGCCGAACGACGGACCGAGCCACAACTGCCACACGTTGGTGATGAACGACGGCACGAGCAGCAGGCTCGCCGCGGCCGACGGCGGCATCGCGAGCGTCAGCAGCCCCATCGCGATCGTCGGCAGCCCGAGCCCGATCATGCCCTTCACCGCGCCGGCCAGCAGGAAGACCAGCACGATGATCGTCAGCGTATGAATTTGCATGGCAGGCATTCCGTCCGTCGAGTACGGCGCCGATGGTGCCTGCCCGCCATGCCGCCCGCCATCTGGTTTTGCCTGAGGCTGGCTCGGGCCCGCCCGCCGGGCCTGTCAGCCGGGCGATTCGACCCCGTGGATCACCCCCGGCCCTGCTCGCTGTCGAGGTGGGCCATCTGAGCGGTCGGATAACGCTCGCCGGCAGCCGCCCCGGCGGGAACCGCCGCTTCGATACGGACGAGATCATCGACCGTTAGTTGCAATTCAGTCGCCAGCAAACCGTCCTGCAGTTGCGAGCGCTTGCGGGCGCCGACCAGCGGCACGATGTCGGTTCCGCGCGACAGCGCCCAAGCGATCGCGACCTGCGCCGGATTGCTGCCTTTCTCGTCGGCGATCGCGCGCAGCGCGTCGACGAGCGCGAGGTTGTGCGCGAGGTTTTCGCCCTGGAAACGCGGGCTCGCCGCGCGGAAGTCGCGCTCGCCCTGCCGCGCCGCGGTCCAGCGGCCGCCCAGCAGCCCGCGCGACAGCACGCCGTAGGCCGTCACGCCAATGCCGAGCTCGCGGCATACGGGCAGGATCTCGGCCTCGATCCCGCGCGACAACAACGAGTATTCGATCTGCAGGTCGGCAATCGGCGCGACGGCCGCCGCGCGGCGGATCGTGTCCGCGCCGGCTTCCGACAGCCCGATATGGCGCACGTAGCCGGCCTTCACGAGATCGGCGATCGCGCCGACCGTTTCCTCGATCGGCACCGCCGGATCGACGCGGGCCGGGCGATAGATGTCGAGATAGTCGGTGCCGAGCCGCTTCAGCGAGTACGCGACGAAGTTCCGGATTGCCGCGGGCCGTGCGTCGTAGCCGGCAAACCCGCCGGCCGGATCGCGCAATGCGCCGAATTTCACGCTGATCCGCACCTGGTCGCGGGTGCGGCCGCGCAGCGCGTCGCGAATCAGCATCTCGTTGTCGCCCATGCCGTAGAAGTCGCCGGTATCGAGCATCGTGATCCCGTGGTCGAGCGCCGCGTGCAGCGTCGCGATGCTTTCGTCGCGGTCGGCCGGCCCGTAGAAATCCGACATCCCCATGCAGCCGAGTGCGATCGCCGATACCTGCGGGCCCGTGCGGCCCAGTTGACGCCTGTCCATGTCCGTTCCTTCAAATGGTGAGTGGATGAAACGGATTCTGGACGCGCGACGCCGCGCGATAAACGCGAAACGCTCCACCAAACCATTCGACGCTGATTAACAATGGAGCCTGGTTTCCTCCCGCCAAGGTTCTCGCCCGCATGGATCATCTGCAAGCAATGCGCATCTTCGCGCGCGTCGCCCATCTCGGCAGCTTCACGAAGGCGGCCGAGCAGCTCCAGTTGCCGCGCCCGACGGTCAGCAACGCCGTCCAGTATCTGGAAAAACACCTGAAGATCCGGCTGCTGCAACGCACGACGCGACGCGTCGCGCTGACCGCCGAGGGCGCGACCTACTACGAACGCTGCGTGCGGTTGCTGGCCGATCTCGACGACGCCGAAACGCTGTTCGAGGATGCCGGCGCGTCGCCGCGCGGCGTGATCCGCGTCGACCTGCCCGAACGGTTCGCGCTGAACCAGGTGATTCCGGCGCTGCCGGATTTCCACGCGCGCTACCCCGACCTGCGCGTCGCGATCAGCACGACCGACCGCTTCGTCGATCTCGTCGCGGACGGCATCGACTGCGCGGTGCGGGTCGGCGCGCTGTCCGACACGTCGCTCGTCGCGCGGCGCGTCGGCGAGATGGCCCAGATCAATTGCGCGTCGCCCGCCTATCTCGCGCGCCACGGCACGCCGCGCTCGCCGGACGATCTGCCGGACCACGTCGCGGTCGGCTATTTCTCGAGCCGCACGGGCCGCGAGCTGGACTGGGAATATGCGGACATGGATTCAGGCGAGATGCATACGGTGAAGATGCACAGCGTCGTGTCGGTCAACAGTTCGCAAGCGTATCTCGCGTGCTGCCTCGCGGGCCTCGGGCTGATCCAGGCGCCGCGCGACGGGCTCGCGCCGCTGCTCGCCGACGGCTCGCTGGTCGAGGTGCTGCCGGAATGGCGTGCCGGGCCGCTGCCCGTATCGGTGGTGTTTCCGACCGGCCGGCATCTCGCGCCGCGTGTGCGGATCTTCGTCGACTGGCTCGCGGAAACGCTCGGCGGCCTGCGCCGGGCGGACTGACGACGGTCGTGCCGGGGGCCGTGCGCCCCGGCACGACACCCGGTCAGAACTTGTGACGGATCGCGGCGCGCACCGAGAACTGGTTCGCCGATGCCGACGGGCCATCCGTCCCGACGACATAGCCGCCGTCGGCCGCCGTGCCCGTCTTGTCGCCGGCCACCTTCTGCCATGCACCCTGCAGGTATACGTCGGTGCGCTTCGACAGGCTGTAGTCGGCCATCAGGCCGACCGTGTGGTACTTCGGCTTGAACGAGCCGGCCGCCGCATCGTACTTGCCGTCCGTGTACACGTACTGCGCGCCGAGATAGAAATCGGGCGTGAGCTGGTACTTGCCGTTGACCTCGAAATTCTGGAACTTCGTCGCGGTCAACCCGAGGCCGGCGAACGTCGACGCCGGCAGGTAGACCGTCGATACCGGGTTCTTCACGTCGGTCTTCGTGTAGACGAAGCCGACCGTGGCCGGGCCGAACGTGTAGTTGACGCCGCCGCCGAAGATGCGCAGCCGGTCGGCGACGAAGTTCGCGTCGTCGGCCGCGATCGCGCCCGCGCTGCCGATGCCCGGGTTGTTCGCCTGCAGGTACGCGGCCGCGACCTGCAGCCCGGCCAGCGAATACTGCGCGCCGATGCTGTACTGGCGGTTGTTCGAGAAGCCCGTGCTGTTGCTGAAGCTGTACGTGCCGCCGAACGTCAGGCCGTTCCAGTCGGCGCTCGCGTACTTGACCGTGTTGTTGACGCGGAACGAGTTGTCCGTGTTGTCGTTGTCGAACGGGTGCGAGAACAGCGTGCCGCCCCAGTTGCCGTTCGCGGTCAGCGGTGCGAGATAGTCGACGACGGAATCGTACTGGCGGCCGAACGTCAGCGTACCGAAGCGCGATTCGGACAGCCCGACGAACGCCTGACGGCCGAACATGCGGCCGCCCTGGCCGAGCCGGCCGTTGTTCACGTCGAACCCGTTTTCCAGCGTGAAGATCGCCTTCAGCCCGCCGCCCAGATCCTCGCTGCCCTTCAGGCCCCACCGGCTGCCCTGCGCATACCCGCTCGCGAGCTGGTAATTCGTCTTTCCGACCCCATTGACGTTGACGTTGTTCGTGTAATTGAAGCCTTCGTCGATCAGGCCGTACAGCGTCACGCTGGTCTCGGCAAAGGCCGGCGCGGCAAAGGCAGCGAGCGCGGCGGCAAAAATGACGTGCTTCTTCATGACGGATCTCCGGAGCCGAGGGCCGGGCAGGCCGAGCGCCCGGCGAATGTTGGTCTGTTGTATGTGTGGCCCGCAGGGCGGACGACGCGGTGTGCGGCCGCGTGAGGACAAAATGGTGTCACGTCGGAAACCGTCCGTCCATCGGGTGCGGGTCGTCGCATGCAAAGCGTTGCGCTCGCCCAACTGCGCCGTTGCGCGGACAGCCTGACCGGGCTTATCGGCAGCGGCAGGCCGGACCGCCATCCGCGTAAACCCGGCAGGCGTCGCTTCGATGGCACAATGCGCATCCGTTCGCCATTTCTTCACGAAGTCATGCTTCACCCCGATTCATGCGCGGCGCGTGCCGGCCGTGCACGCGGCCCGCGCCGGAAGGCGCTCCGATGACCGCGCCGGCCCGGGCCGGCCGCTACGCCGAGCTCGATTTCTTCCGCGGCCTCGTGCTGCTCGTCATCGTCGTCGACCACATCGGCGGCAGCATCCTGTCGCGCGTCACACTGCACGCGTACGCGCTGTGCGACGCGGCCGAGGTGTTCGTGTTCCTCGGCGGCTTCGCGACCGCCATTGCGTACAACTCGCTCGCAGAGCGGCACGACGAGGCCGCCGCACGCCAGCGCTTCATCCGGCGGGCGTTCGAGATCTACCGCGCGTTCCTCGTGACGGCCGGCCTGATGCTGCTGATTACCGCCGCGCTGAATGCGTTCGCGATCGACGGCCCGAACATGCCGACCAACGATCTCGACGGGCTGCTGCACAAGCCGCTCGCCGCGCTGCGCGACATCCTGCTGTTCCGCCGCCAGCCGTACCTCGCGTCGGTGCTGCCGATGTACGCGTTCTTCGCGCTGCTCGTCCCGCTCGCGCTGCCGCTCGCCCGCACGCAGCCGTGGCTGATGCTCGCGTTCAGCGGATCGCTGTGGTACGCGGCGCCGCACGTCGCGCGCTTCTTGCCGACCGTCGAAGGCGCGCCGTGGGACTTCAACCCGTTCGCGTGGCAGTTCCTGTTCGTGCTCGGCGTGATCGCGCGCTGCCAGCCGGTCTACCAGACGCTCGCGCCGCGGCCGCAGGGCTGGCTGCTGACGGCCGCGTCGCTCGCGATCGTCGCGGCCGGCGCGTACTACCGGCTGCGCATCGAGCCGTTCCCGACCGATCCGTCGATCAAGCAGAATCTCGGCGCGCTGCGGCTCGTGAACTTCCTCGCGATCGCGTGGCTCGCCGCCAAGCTCGTGCACCTCGGCTGGATGAAGAAGGTCGCGCACGCGATGCCGTGGATCGGCACGATCGGCCGGCAGGGGCTGCTGTGCTTCGTCGCGGGCACCGGCATCTCGCTCGCGGTCGATTCGCTGCTCTACCAGGCGACCGAAGGCTATCTCGACGTGCCGCTCGGCCTGACCGCCGACGCCGTCGCGATGGGGCTGCTGTATCTCGTCGCCAAGCTCTACGGTCCGCTCGTCGCGCGGCTGCCGTTCCGTTCGCGGCCATGACGCGCCGCGCCGTCATGCGCCGCTGCTACGATAGCCGGCGCCTCCCCTGAAACGATTCGCCATGCGCCGACTCGCCCTTCCGTTCGCCCTCGCCCTGATCGCCGGCGCGATCGCCACCGCCCATGCCACGCCGCCGGCACCGGCGCCCGCGGCATCGCCCGCGCAGCCGCCGGCCGTCCAGACCGCGACGACCCCGTCGACCGCGCAGGAGCCGTCCGTCAATCCGGGCAGCAGCGTCGTGCTGCGCACGTTCCGCTCGGCGTCGCTGAAGCGCGACTGGTCGTACACGGTCTACCTGCCGCCCGGCTACAACCCGGAAGGCGCGCGCTACCCGGTGATGTACCTGCTGCACGGCAACGCGGGCAACGCGAACGACTGGGTCACGCAGGGCCGGCTGCAGGCCACCGCCGACACGCTGATCGAGCGCCACGACATCCCGCCCGTCGTGATCGTGATGCCGCAGGGCGGCACCGACTGGTACGTCGACCGCAAGGAGAAGATGCAGAGCGCGTTCCTCAACGACCTGCTGCCGGAAGTCGAAGCGCACTTCGCGGTGTCGAACCAGCGCGCGGGCCGCGCGATCGGCGGCGTGTCGATGGGCGGCTTCGGCGCGCTGCGCTTCTCGCTGCTCGAACCGGGGCTGTTCTGCGGCGCGATGCTGCTGAGCCCCGCGATCTATGCGAACGAGCCGCCGCTCAATTCCGCCGCGCGCTACGTCGGCGTGTTCGGCGATCGGCAGTTCGATTCACGCGTATGGCACGAGTTGAACTACCCGGCGCTGCTGCGCGGCTATTTCGCGCGCAGCTGGCGCGTGCCGATGTTCATCGCGGCCGGCGACGACGACCTGACGATCCAGGCGGAGTCGAGCGTGCTGTATACGCATTTGCGCCGCGCGCAGAATCCGGCCGAACTGCGCATCGTCGACGGCGGGCATACGTGGGACGTGTGGCGCGGGTTGCTCGGGCAGGGGTTGAGGTATGCGTTGGAGTGTGTGAAGTAAAACGGGGCTGAACGCGCCCGGGCACGGCGCCAGCACGTGCGCGATGCCGGCCGCCCCGCGTGCGTCACACCTCCGCCCCAATCGTCTTCGCCATCCTGAGCGCCAGCGCATACCCGGTCAGCGTCGGATTGACCACCGACGAACTCGGGTGCACCGCCGTGCTCGCGATGAACAGGTTCGGATGATCGTGCGTCCGGCAATCGCGGTCGACGACCGAATCGGCCGGATCGTTGCCCATGATCGTCGTGCCCATGATGTGAGAACTCGGCACCCACGCATGGATGTCGTTCACGATCTCCGTCGCACCGAACACCTGCTGGAAATCGCGGTAATCGTCGAGCACTTGCGACGCCGCACGCAACGAATAGTCGTACACGTCGTAGTCGGTGCGCGGCGTCGGCAGCCCGAGCGCATCCTTGCGATCGCCAAGCGTCACGCGGTTGCGCGGGTCGGGCAGGATCTCGACGTAGCTCGCGATCTTCAGATAGCGCGCCGCGTCGTGGCGGATCCGTGCATCGAGCGCGTCGCCGACGACACCTTGCGCGATCAGCCGCCGCGTGACGATCTCGTTCGGCACCGTGTTGTCGAGAAAATGCCGGATCGCGCCGTGTTCGCGACGAAACGCGCCGTCGCGCCGTGTGTTGATGCTGCCTTGCTGCGTCGGACCACGACCGGCCCACAACGGTTCGCGCGCGAGCATCGCGATCGCGCGGCCGGTGTGTCCCATCATGTTGCGGCCCACCTGGCCCGACGTGTTCGCGACATCCGACATCAGCAGCAGCTTCGGAATCTCGACACCGTGCGCCGCGAGCACGAAGGTCCGCGCGGTCAGGCGCGTGCTGTTGCCATCCGGCGTCATGTAGTGGATCGCGGCGATCTTGCGATTTTCGCCGCGCTCGATCTTGTAGACGACCGCATTCGTCAGCAGCCGCGCGCCCTGCGCGACGGCGCGCAGCACCGGACGATCGCCGGAGAATTGCGCGCCGATCGGGCAGATCGGCGCGCAGTTGTTGTTGCCGGCGCAGGTCGGCCGGCCCTCGTAGGGCCGCGTCGCGCGCGCGTTGGGCTCGTCGACGAAACGATGACCGATCGTCGCGACCTTTTCCGCGACCTGCTGCGTCAGGTACGACCACGGCTGCTGACGCATCGGGTAAGGCTTCGAGCGCGGCGGGAACGGCGCACCGCCCTGCCCGCTCTGGTCGTCGGTGTCCGAGCCCGACACGCCGATCTGTTCTTCCGCGAGCTGGTACCACGGCTCGAGCTCGTCATAACCGATCGGCCAGTCGCGCCCCTGCCCGTACAGGCTCTGCAGCCGGAAATCGTTCGGCAGCATGCGCCACGTCGCGCCACCCCAGTGCCACGTCGTACCGCCGACGAGCCGCAGGAACGACGGCTTCTGCAACACCGGGCCGACACTGTCGATGTAGCGATCCGAATAGCGGCCGGTGGACGACTTCGGCGCCCACGGCAGATCCGGATACGGGCCGTTGTAGTCCGACTTGTTGCCGTAGTTGCGGAACGCGCGAACGAGCTCGGCCCGCTTCACGTCCGGCCCCGCCTCGATCACGATGACGGACTTGCGCTGCTGCGTCAGCGACTGCGCCACGGCGCCGCCCAGGATGCCCGCGCCGATGACGATGACGTCCGCGTCATAGGAACTGCTCATGATTTCGATCCTCGTTCGAAGGCGGCTCAGCCGGCGTCGGCGGCCGGGCGTGCGGTCCAGTACTCGGGGCGCGCGCGGATGTAGGTTGGAATGACCGTGACGTCGGAGGTCGGCTCGAACATCAGCGCGGTTTCGTAGCCGACCATGCGCGCCTGCCCGCCGTGACCGACGCTGCCGGTGTAGAAGGCTTCGATGATGGCCAGCGCCGTCGCGCGCAATTCGGGGGCGGCGACGCCCAGCGTGCGCACGAACCTATCGACCGGCTGCGTGCCCGTGCCGATCGCGACGGCCAGCGCGCGCAGCCGTGCGGGGAATTCGCGGTCCTGCTCGACGAGGCCGTCGTAGACCGACTGCACGTAGCGCGACGGCAGCGCCGAGCGGCGCGTCAGGTACGCGGCCACTCCGGCAAAGTCCCGCAGCGGCACGGCCTGCGGCGCGGTGGCCGCGCGCGCGATCAGCATGCCGGCCGGCAACGCGGCGGCAAGCGCCGCACCGGCCGACAGCTTCACGAGCCGGCGGCGCTGCACATCCGGTGCGCCGCTCACATCGAAATCGTTCATCGCGTGCCTCTCCTGTCAGTGGGCGGGCGCCGTGCGAATCTTCGCGACCTCGGCCGCGCTCACGCGGGCCCGGCCGTTGCCGAATCGTTCGCTCAGGTAGTTCACCAGCGTCACCACTTCGTCATCGTCGAGTTCGGTCTGGAACGCCGGCATGAAATAGTGCGTGGCGCCGTTGTTCACGCTCGCGCCATGCATGACGACCTGCAGCAGGTTCGACGCGGTGGCGGTGCCGACCGCGCTGTTGGCGAACAGCGACGGGAAGAAGCCGTCCGTCGTGCCGGCGCCCGTCATCCCGTGGCAGCTCGCGCAATGATCGAGGTAGAGCGACGCGCCGGCCGGCGTCTGCCCGCCCGCGGCGGCCGCGGCGCGGATCGCGAGGTAGTCGTCGGTGGGGCGCCCCTGGGTCGAACGCGGTGCGGTATCGGCGCCCTTCGCGGCGGGCACGGTCGACAGATACACGGCGATCGCGTTCAGATCGCGTGCGCTCATCCGGCTGAAGCTGTGCTCGACCGCCTCCGCCATCGGGCCCGCGGCCTGCGCCTTGCCCGGGACGTTGCCGGTACGCAGGTACTGGACGATCTGCGCGGTCGTCCACGTGCCGATGCCCGCGTCGCGATCGCGCGTGATGTTGAACGCCTGCCAGCCGGCGAGCGGCGCGCCGGCGAGATAACCGACGCCGGTTTCGTCGTACGCCAGCTCCTGCATCCCGATGCCGCGCGGCGTATGGCAGGTACCGCAGTGCGCGGCGCCCTGCACGAGGTAGGCGCCGCGATTCCACTCGGCGTCGCGCCCGGGTTTCGGCACGTACGCGCCTTCGCGCAGATACAGCGCGTTCCAGATCTTCAGCGGCCAGCGTACGGTCAGCGGCCACGGGAAATCCGGCGCGCGGTTCGGCTGACGCACCGGCGCGACGCCCTGCATGAAATACGCGTACAGGTTCGCGATGTCGTCGTCGCTGAACTTCGTGTACGACGGGTACGGCATCGCCGGGTACAGGTTGCCGCCGTCGCGCCGCAGCCCCTTGCGCAGCACGTTCGCGAAGTCCTGCTCCGAGTAGCGGCCGATCCCCGTTTGCCGGTCCGGCGTGATGTTGGTCGAGTAGATGTTGCCCATCGGCAGCGGCATCGCGAGACCGCCCGCGAACGGCTGACCGCCCTGCACCGTATGGCACGCGACACAGTCGGCCGCGACGGCCAGCGCCTTGCCCGCGGCGACGCGATCGGCCGCCTGCCCGGCCGCCGACGCGGAGGTCGCGATGAGGAAAAGCACGACAAGGGCGGAAAGGCCGGGCAAACGCATGGAAATCGTTCCTGGAGGAATCCGGTGGAAAAAGCGGTTTCGGGCGCTTTTGCGATGCGGCCCTCTATTCATTCGAAGGCACCGACCGCTTGGCGTGGCCGCACTATATCATCTTCTGTATCGATACACTAAATCGATACAGAATTGCCATTCGGGTAATAATCAGCGAGTGCTCGACCAGCGCCGCGGGATCGATCGCGCTTTGCAAGCGTGCGCGAACCGGCGCGGCGCGCATTTCGACTACATTGCCGAAGTGGCGATGACATCGGTCATCGCCGGCCTCCCCTTACTCGACCCGCAGGAAACCCAGCCATGTCTGTCTCGAAGAAATTCGCCGCCGTCACGGGCGCCGGCTCCGGCATCGGCCGCGCCGCGGCCCTCGCGCTTGCCCAGGCCGGCTTCACCGTCGCGCTGCTCGGGCGCACGGAGGCGTCGTTACGCGAAACGCAGGACGCGATCCGCGCCGCCGACGGCGACGCGCAGGTGTTTCCGGTCGACGTCACCGACGAAGCGTCGGTCGACCACGCGTTTGCACGGATCGCGCAACAATTCGGCCGGCTCGATGTCCTGTTCAACAATGCCGGCCGCAACGCCCCGGTCGTTTCCCTCGATGAATACGAGCTCGACGTGTGGAACAGCGTCGTCGCGACGAACCTGACCGGGGTGTTTCTGTGCGCGCGGGCCGCATGGCGGATGATGAAAGCGCAGACGCCGCAGGGCGGCCGAATCATCAACAACGGCTCGATCTCGGCGCACGCGCCGCGCCCCGACACGATCGCGTACACGGCCACCAAGCACGCGGTGACCGGGATCACGAAGTCGCTGGCGCTGGACGGCCGCCGGTACAACATCGCATGCGGCCAGATCGACATCGGCAACGCCGCGACGTCGCTCACGGAACGGATGACGCAAGGCGTCCCGCAAGCGGACGGCAGCCTGGCGCCCGAAGCGCGGATGGACGTCGCGCATGTCGCGAACGCGATCGTGCAGATGGCGAATCTGCCGCTCGACACCAACATCCTCAACATGACGATCATGGCGACGGCGATGCCGTTCGTCGGTCGCGGATAGCGGGCGCCGAGGTCGTACCGGGAGGCCTCGTCCACGAACGGATGCAATGCCTCCCGTCGCTCGATGCGCGTCACCGGTCGGGCCGGTGCAGCACGCCGCGCCGCGCGTGTTCCGTCAACGTATCTTCTTTTTCTCGCCGGTCGACGGCGGCTTACATACGACGAACCGACGACGGTCCTGCCCCTGAACGACATAGGCACGGCGCGGGTACGAAAGGATTGAGCGGCCCCGCAATAGAGCCGGATGGAATGCGAACGCGCGGCGTTACGCCCGCAGGATATCCTCGGCGACATGCTCGAACGGCACGCGCCCGTGGCGAAGTTCCACCGTTGCGTCGCTTTCGAAGCCGATATGGCCGTTGTTCAGCCCGCGATTCAGTTCGATGAAACCATCGATCGCGGCAGTCGAGAACGGGTTCATCGCGAGCACCCCGGCCCATGCGGACGGCTCGAGCGCCACCGGTCGCACCGGCCGATTCAGCACGCGCGCAAAGGCATCCGCGATGTCGGCCGGTGAATACGCGCTCGGCCCCGCCAGCCCGACCTTCCGGACACCGTTCCAGTCTTCCTGCAGCATTTCCGCCGCAACGCGGCCGATGTCTTCGGTCGCGACCATCGGGATCGCCCGTTCGACCGGCCCGAGCAGACTCGGCAGGATACCCTGCACGCGGACCGGCTCGACGACGCGCGCCCAGTTCTCCATGAAGTAGGCGGCCCGCAGGAACGCGACCGGTATGCCCAGTTCGGCCAACCGCTGCTCGGCCGTCCGGTTGGTCGCAATCACGCCGGTGCCGGCCGACCGGTCCGCGCCGACCGACGACAGCAACACGAGTTTCGGCAAGCCCGTCGCGCGAACCGCCGCGGCGACGGCACGCGCCGTCACGTCCGCGTGCTCGAACAGATTTTCCAGCGCATAGTTGGGCGGCTTGACCAGATATGCACCGCGCGCGCCGGCGAACGCCTGCATCAACGCAGCGGAATCGGCCAGATCGGCAACCACCACTTCCGCACCCAGCTCCGTCCAGCGCACCGCCTTCGCTCGATCGCGCACGACCACGCGAACCGGAACCCCTGCATCGATCAGCACCCGGGCGGCGACGGCCCCCGTGCGTCCTGTGACACCCGTGACAACGTACATGTGTTCTCCCAATAGCCGCTCCACCGGTTGGAGCGATGGTTTCGATGATGTACGCTGACCTCACATAACTCAAATGCATACCGATCATGTCAAACATGCACGAAGCGGATTTACGGTCCGTCGATCTCAACCTGCTCAAGCTGCTCGACGCATTGCTCAAGGAACGCAGCGTCACGCGTGCCGGCATGCGGCTCGGCCTGACCCAGCCCGCTGCGAGCCGCGCGTTGGGCCGGCTGCGCACGCTGCTTCACGATCGTGTCGTCGTGCGCACGCCGAAGGGGCTGGAATTCACGCCGCGCGCGGCATCGCTTGCGCAGCGCGTGTCGCGTGTACTGACGGAAGCGGCAGGCATCGTCGCGCCTGCGGTGTTCGACCCGGCCACCGCGCGCGGACTGTTCTCGATCGCGAGCCTTGATCACATGGCGTTGACGCTGATTCCGGATGTGAATGCGCGGCTGGAACGAAGCGCGCCGGGACTGGATCTCGATGTTCCGCCGTCACGCAGCAATAACGTCGAACTCGTGACGGATGGCACCGCAGGTATCGCGCTCGGCGTATTCGACGACGATACGTTGCCCGCCGGCATCTATCGTCGAAAGCTCTATGACGATAATCTGGTCTGCATCGTGCGGAACGGGCATCCAGCACTGTCGGCGCGGCTGACACCGAAGCGTTTCGCCGCGCTGTCGCACGTGCTGGTGACGATCGGCGGCCGGGGTGGAGAACTCGTCGACGCAGCGCTCGCGCGGCAAGGGCTGCACCGGCGGATTGCAATGCGGCTACCGCATTTCCTGGTGGCGCCGATGGTGGTCGCGAAGAGCGACATGACGCTAGTGCTGCCGCAACGGTTGGCGCGGCATGTCGCGTTGTCGATGCCGGTCACACTCGTGAAGTTGCCGGTCGAGGTGCCGTCTTTCTCGCCGTCGATGATCTGGCACGAACGCACACACGACGATCCCGCGCATGGTTGGCTGCGGCAGCAGATCGTGGAAGTTGCGCGGGAGATGGGGCGCTAGGTATGGCCAGCAGGCGTATGCGACGCATCGCGCTCGGCGCAACCCGCTTCTCTGTCACACATCCGGATCCGGAATCCGCGCCGACTGAATCACCACCAGCGTATCGCCCGCCTCGATCCGGCACGGCGGATCCTCGTAAAACGAATGAATCTTCCCGCAGCGGTCGAGCCCGACCACGATCGCGCCCGGCACGACGTTCGTCAGGCAGCCGATTTCATGCGGCAACGCCTCGCGCTCCAGCAGCGTCGCGCGCCCGCGCGTCGACAGCATGTCGTTCACGAACGGCACGATGTAGCGGCTATGGACCGCGTCCGCCAGCAACAGCGCGCCGATCTTCGTCGACGACACGATCACGTCCGCGCCGGCCTGCCGCAGTTGCCGCTGGTACAGGTTCTCCTGGATCCGCACGACGATCTTCGTATCGGGCGCGATGCTGCGCACCGACAGCGTCAACAGGATCGCGGTCGGATCGTCCGTCACCGAAATGATCACGGCCTTCGCCGCGCGCACCTGCGCCTGCTGCAGCAGATCCTCGTGCGCCGGATCGCCGAGCAATCCCGTCACGCCGAGCGACGTCGCCGCCTCGAGAGCCTGCTGCTGCGAATCGATCACGATGATCGTCGCCGGATCGACGCCGCTCTCCAGCAACTCGCGCACCGCGATCGATCCCGACAGGCCATAACCGCACACGACGATGTGATCGGACAGTTGCTTCTGCAGGCGTTTCATGCGGAATTCCTCGACGACGCGCTGGATCACGAACTGATACGCCGTGCCCAGGAAAATGAACCAGATGCCGATGCGGATCGGCACGATGAAGAACGCATCGAGCAGGCGCGCCCGCGCCGTGACGGGCACGATATCGCCATAGCCGACCGTCGCGACCGTGACCATCGTGAAGTACACGAGATCGGCCACGGTCATCGGCGTGCTCTTGGTCGAATCGCGCAGGCCGTCGCGATCGAGATACAGCACGAGGAACGCGAGCGTGCACAGCAGCACGACCGCACCGAGGCGGAACAGCAGCGTGCGCCGCGGCGAGGTCGCCGGGCGCGTGAACAGCGTGCGCGCACGCGGCGCCTGCCACGGATTGCGGGCGCGGCGCAAGCGCATGCGCAACGAGCGGCGCTGATCGGATGGCGTGGCCAACGGGGAATCTCCTGAAGGATGCGGGCTCGATTCTACGACGGGAACGCGTGCGCCCGGCCGTCACAGCATGCTGCGCGGCCGCACCATCGTGCCGTCGACGAAACGCCGTGCACGAAACGCCGAGAGGTCGAGCGACGGCGCGCCCGTGTCGATCCATTCGGCGAGCAGCCGGCCGACGATCGGCCCCATCGCGAAACCGTGACCGCAGAACCCCGTCGCGATCGCGAGCCCCGACGGCGTGCCGGGCGCATCGATCACCGGAATGCCGTCGGGCAGCACGTCGATCAGGCCGGCCCACGCCTCGACGATCTGCGCATCCTTCAACGCGGGAAAGATCGCCTTGAGCTTCGCGAGCGCACGCGGCGCATGCGCGCGATTCGGTTGCGGTTGCGGATCGCGCGGCTCGATCGGCCCGGTCGTGCCGTGGATGCGGGCGAGCACGTCGCGCCATGCGGATGCATTCAGGTGCAGCCGGAATTTGTCGCGCTGCGACCAGAACTCCGGCCAGAAGAGGCTCAATCCGCGCAGGTGGCCGAGCGTCAGATCGACGTCGACCTGCATGTCGTCGGCGAGATTGATCGCGCCGTTCTTGCGCTGCCGGATGCCGAGACCATGGCCCCACACGGTCGCCGCGGACACCGGCGCGACCACGTTGGTGCGCATGCAGGTGCCGCGCACGGCCTGCTGCGGCAGCCGGATGCCGACGCCGTCGAGCAGCCGGAAACTGGTCGCGCCGGCCGCGCAGATCACGCGCCGCGTGCGGATCGTGCCGCGTTCGGTCGCGACGCCGACGACCGCGCCGCCGGCCGTCTCGATCGCGGTGACGCCGCAGCCTTCGAAGAAACGCGCGCCGGCCTCGGTCGCGCGCGCCGCGAACGCGGCGGCCACGCGGCGCGGCTCGGCCTGTCCGTCGGTCGCCGTATACAAGCCGCCGAGGGTACGCGCCTGCGTCGACAGCGCGTTCACGCGTTCGTCGATCTGGGCGCGCGTCAGCGTGCGCGTGTCGAGCCCGTGCTCGCGCGCGACGGCGAGCCATGCCTGGAACGACGCCCAGTCGTCTTCGTTGTCGGCTAGGTACAGGCAGCCGCCCTGCCGCCATTCGAGATCGAAGCCGAGTTGTTGCTCCAGGCCTTCCCAGATTCGCATGCCGGCCATCATCAGCGGCACTTCGGCGGATTCGCGCCCCTGCTGGCGCACGAAGCCCCACGCGCGCGTCGATTGCTGGCCGGCGATGCGCGACTTGTCGAGCACGACGGCTTTCAGGCCACGCAGGCCGAGGTAGTAAGCGGCCGCGCAGCCCATGATGCCGGCGCCGGCGATCACGACGTCGGCCTCGACCGGAAACGCCGTAGCGGCGTGGCTCAATGCGTCGTGCAGCGGATAAGTGGTGGTCATTGTTTTCTGTCGGGTATCAATGCATGGCCGGCCAAGCTTATCGCGGCAACGTCGTCACATGAAGCGGGCGGCGCGCGATCCGGACCCCGCCCCATCCCCACATC
>NZ_JACCQB010000082.1:0-23496 GCF_015712265.1 Burkholderia sp. 9777_1386
GAAGGTCGCCCTCGTCGCATGCATGCGCAAGCTGCTCATCACGCTCAACGCCATCGCTCGCACTGGCGAGCGTTGGCAGCCGGATTTCAATTGCGCATGACATGGGCTGTCTCAAGATGGTTGCTGTTCCAGCAACGCCGGCACAAGCTCGAAGAGGCGCACGATGCCTTGCGGCACGACCAAGCCAAACTCGCCCAATAGCCCCCGAATCTGATTGGCCTGCGCGGTCCGAGCCTTGACGAACCCTTGCCGAACACGATGCTGCGCGAGCACCGCTTGTTGCTCGACATGCTTGAGCGGTACGAATCGCATGTTCGGCCGGCTGACCGCTTCGCAGATGGCTTCCGCGTCAGCCGCATCGTGCTTGTCGGTCTTTACATACGGCTTCACGAATTGGGGAGCCATCAACTTCACGGTGTGCCCGAGCGTCTGGAGCTTGCGCGCCCAGTAGTGGGCGCTGCCACACGCTTCCATACCGATCAGGCACGCAGGCAGATTCGCGAAGAAGGTCACCATTTGACTGCGCTTGAGCTGCCTCTTCAGCACCGCCTTGCCTCGAACATCTACGCCGTGAACTTGGAATACGTTCTTTGCCAGATCGATGCCTATCGTCGTAATCTGCATGATGACGCTCCCCTCGGTTCAAGTGGTTGCTCGACACTTCCACTTTGGCACATTGATGCCGTTACGAGTGGGGGCGTCCATCCCATTGGGTAAGAGCGCACTCCTTCATCGCACAACCGCCGCATTTACGCTGCTTCGCCTTGGTCACGAGAGCTTCGCGGTGCGTTGCCCGCTCGCCCTGCACGGCAGCGCCTTCTATGCAGTTCTTGTCCATCGGCTCACGATTTACGCTCCACGCTTCCTCTCCACATTCGGTCGCCCTCATGCAGTTGCGCTTCACTTCATTCGCTGTGACCAGCTTATGGCGGGACTTGCACCCGCAGGAGTGCGCCCATGCTGGGCGCACAACGACAAAGGGCTGCCGGAAGGCAGCCCTTTGTGCATGAGCGGACGATTGGCCGCGTTACTTCGCCGAGATCGACGCGAACATTTCGTCGCGGGCCTCGCGTGCTTCCTGCGGCGACAACCCTTCGATCTTCACGCGGCCCGTGCCGGCGTGCACGAGCCCGATCACCTTGGCCGCCGCGTACGACAGGTCGAGCACGCGACCGCGCTTGAACGGCCCGCGATCGTTGACCTTCACGACGACCCACTTGCCGGTCGATGCGTTCGTCACCTTGATGTACGACGACAGCGGCAGCGTGCGGTGCGCGGCGGTAAACGCGTTCATGTTGAAGCGTTCGCCGTTCGCGGTGCGGCGGCCGTGGAAGTCCCGCCCGTACCACGATGCGCGACCGGTCTGGCGGAAATCGGATACATCCTTGCCGTCGATCGGCTCGGCGTCCGCCAGCGACGACTTCTTCGCGTCCTTGCTGTCGGCCGCCGGCATCGATGCCAGCGCGGAATCGAAACTGAGGGGCTGCTTGTCGTCGTCCGCCTTCGCGGCAGCGGCCGTCTTGTCGACCGCCTTCTTCTGGTTCACGCTGCCGGTGGTCTGGCTGGGTGGCACCGCACAGCCCGTCAGCGCAAAAAACAATGCAATGGTTCCGAATCGGCTCGGAAAACGTAAATTCATCGACGTGTCGCCTTCTGGTTCGGGCCGCATCGATACAACGCTGCTACACAACGCAGAGATGCGGCCCGGACGGCAAATGCGTGCACGCCCCGCTCGAAGGCGAGCAGGCGGCTAGCATGGGCGCGGCGTTCGTCTAGGCCGCAACCGTCCTGATTAGTTTTCACGTCTGGCGCAACCTGTCCCCAACAGCCTGACCAGACCCCACATGCCGCCATCGAACATGGCTTCACGTTCGCGCGCGTCGATACGACCAACGCACAGGAACGGCGGCACAGGCCTCATCCGGCGGCGCGGCAGCAGGGCCGCAGGCGGGCGCGCAGCACCCGGCCGGACAAGACGTGAGCACCGAATGCTCGGTGCTGGATACACCGCCGGACTCCCCGGCGGCCGATGCTTGACGGTGAATCGGACGCCTCATTTAACGGGGCCGAAACACCAGCGAATTGCGTGAAATTCACGCGCAATGGGGCGCATTATACATAAATCAAAACTTTGTCTCGAAAAGCACCCCCGGCGCACCATTGATTCTCGCTATGGCTGTAACAATCGACATGCTCCGGGAATGCCCTCATCCGCGCGCCACGGCATGCATCGCACGCCCGGCAGCCGGCACGCGCGACCGGTACAATCGCTCCTTTTAGCCGCCGGTGCCCCCATGAAAGTCACGCTCATTCCGGTCACGCCGTTCCAGCAGAACTGCTCGCTGCTCGTCTGCGAGAAGACGGGCCGCGCGGCCGTCGTCGATCCGGGCGGCGATCTCGACCGGATCGAACAGGAAGTCGCGCGGCAGAACGTGCAGGTCGAGAAGGTGCTGCTCACGCACGGGCACATCGATCACTGCGCGGGCGCGAAGACGCTCGCGACGCACTACGGCGTGCCGATCGAAGGGCCGCAGGAAGAAGAACGCTTCTGGATCGAGAAGCTGCCGATGCAGAGCGAGCGCTTCGGCTTCCCGGCCGCCGACAGCTTCGAGCCCGACCAGTGGCTGAACGACGGCGACACCGTGCGGTTCGGCGACGAGACGCTCGAGGTCTATCACTGCCCGGGCCACACGCCGGGCCACGTCGTGTTCTTCAGCCGCGCGCATCGCATCGCGATCGTCGGCGACGTGCTGTTCGCGGGCTCGATCGGCCGGACCGATTTCCCGCGCGGCAATCACGAGGACCTCGTCCGTTCGATCAAGGAGAAGCTGTGGCCGCTCGGCGACGACGTCACGTTCGTCCCCGGCCACGGCCCGGTGTCGACGTTCGGCGACGAGCGCCGCACGAATCCGTTCGTGTCCGACAAGGTATTCGGATGAACCAGACCGCCATCCCCGAAATTTACGTCAGCACCGACGTCGAGGCCGACGGCCCGATTCCCGGTCCGCACTCGATGCTGAGCTTCGCGTCGGCCGCCTATACCGAGGACAAGCAGCTGATCGCGACGTTCTCGGCGAACCTCGAGACGCTGCCCGGCGCGCACGCGCACCCGGTGCAGGAAGCGTGGTGGAAGACCGAGCCGGAAGCATGGGCCGCGTGCCGGCGCGATCTGCAGACGCCCGAGGCGGCGCTGGTCGCCTACGTCGAATGGGTCGAGGCGCTGCCTGGCAAGCCGGTGTTCGTCGCGATGCCGGCCGGCTTCGATTTCACGTTCATGTTCTGGTACATGATGCGCTTCGCCGGGCGCTGCCCGTTCTCGTGGTCGGCGCTCGACATCAAGACGCTCGCGTTCGCGATGACCGGCCTGCCGTACCGCAAGGCGATCAAGCCGCGCTTTCCGAAGCACTGGTTCGACGATCATCCGCACACGCACGTCGCGCTCGACGATGCGATCGAGCAAGGCGCGCTGTTCTGCAACATGCTCGCCGACCTGCGCCGGCAGCAGGCCGCGCTGGCGGGCCTGGCCGTGTCGGATACCGATCGGTCGGAAAGCGCGGGGGCAGGACAAAATCCCACGGATCCGCGGGCAAATTAGCGAATCTCGCTCAACAGCGCGTCGCCAGATTGCCTTTCCTTTCCCGGCCCTCTAACATTCAGCGTGTTGTAGCTGCCGCATGGAGGCGCAGGTGACGCTCGATTCCTTTTCGCAAAAAATCCTTCGCCTGTTGCAGCTCGACGCGCGCCGTTCCGTTCAGGAAATCTCCGACCAGGTCGGCCTGTCGAGCACGCCGTGCTGGCGCCGCATCAAGGACATGGAACAGTCGGGCGTGATCCAGCGCTATACGGCGCTGCTCGATCGCGAGAAGCTCGGCCTGCACGTCTGCGCGCTCGCGCACGTGCACCTGACGCGCCACAACGAAGGCGGCGTCGAGCAGTTCGAGCGCGAGATCGCGACCTGCCCGGAAGTCACCGAGTGCTACAGCACGACCGGCGAAGCCGATTACATCCTCAAGATCGTCGCGCCGGACATCAAGGCCTACGACGTGTTCCTGCACGAGCGCATCTTCAAGATCCCGGCCGTGTCGCAGGTGCGCACGAGCGTCGTGCTGCGCGAAATCAAGTTCGACACGCAACTGCCGCTGTAACGCGCCGGCCCGCCCCCGCGGCGGGCCGCGTTCACGGTTGCCGGTTGCCGGTCACGTCCGCGCGGGCAACGTGCGCGTGAAGCCGATCCGGCGCGCGCCGAATTCGCGCTTCAGCGTCTCGATGTCGAGCCGGCCGGCCAGCGCCGCATCGGTGTCGTGCGGATCGCTGTCGAGCGTCACGTCGACCTCGAGCCCCGTACTCAGGTAATGCAGGTTGATCGCCGCCGCGCGCAGGCCGCGCTGCGCGAGCGCGGCCTCGAGCCGCGCCGCGAGCTCGCCGCGCGGCGGCAGCGCGAGCGCCGGACGGCGCGCCGCATCGTTCTCCGGGTCGACGTGGATCAGCGCATCGAGCACGCGCGGGTCGGACAGCACGCGCGCCCGCGCGGTCTCGGCGATGTAGTGCCCTTCGGAGACGGAGATCTTCGGATCGACGAGGATATGCGCATCGACGAGCGCGGCATCCCCCATCTTGCGCGTGCGCAGGTCGTGCACGTCGCGCACGCCGGGCGTCGCGACGAGCAGCGCGCGGATCTCGGCCGTGTCGGCCGTATCGAGCGCGCGGTCGGAGAGGTCCTGCAACGCGTCATAGCCGAACGTCCAGCCCATGCGCGCGACCATGAAGCCGACGATCGCGGCCGCGATCGGGTCGAGCAACCGCACGCCGGCCAGGCTGCCGACGATGCCGATCGCGACGACGAGCGACGACGCGGCATCCGAACGTGCATGCCACGCGTTGGCGACGAGCATCGCCGAGCGTACGCGCCGCGCTTCGCGCAGCATGTAGCGAAACAGCGCTTCCTTCGACACGAGCACCGTCAGCGCAACGATCAGCGCGGAAAAATGCACGGCCGGAATGTTTTCGAGATTAACGAGGCGATCGCCGGCACGCCAGAGCATGCCGATACCGACTGCAATCAGGATCGCGCCGAGAAACAGCGACGCGACCGTCTCGTAGCGGCTATGGCCGTAATTGTGGTCGGCATCCGGCGAGGCGCCGCTATGCCGATTCGCAACCAGCACGACAAAATCCGAGATCAAATCGGAAATCGAATGCACACCGTCAGCAATCAATGCCTGCGAATGCGCAATCACGCCGACGACGATCTGAAATGTCGCAAGCACGACATTCAGGACAATACTGACGAGCGTGCTCTTGCGCGCAACTGCGTGCTTATCTGCGCTCTGCGCGTCGCCGGAAAACGTAGACATGAAATATGAGATATCGGTGTGCGCATCGGTGTGCGATACGCAATTCTATCAAAAGCGCCCCGCAAGCCCTTCCAATACCCACAAATTTCTCATTTAAATCAACCGCTTATACGAACGTGTCGCATTTTCATTCACACGGCGTTTCTTACATTTTTATGACGGCGTCGAGCGGGCCGCCGGCGCCCGGAAAACAAAAAAGCCGCGCTCCTCGACGGACACGCGGCTCTTTTGAAGAGCGGGCAACCTAAACGAACGTTTAAATCGCAAACTGTTCGCGGTTCTTGCCGGCGATCCAGCGCGGCGGCTTGCCACGGCCCGACCACGTCGCGCCCGTTTCCGGATCGCGGTATTTTGCCGCCACGCCTGCGCGCGGACGACCGACCTTGCCGGCCTTCGCGCGGCTGAGACCGAGTTCGGCGAGCGAAAAGCCGTAGTCGGCAATTTTCTGCTTCACGTCATTCAGCACTTCAGCGTATTCACGCGACTTCGCTTCTTCGATTTGCTTCTCCAGCTTCTCCCGCTGGGCCAGCAGGTCCTTGTAAGAAGACATAGTTTCCCTTTCTATCTGACCAATGGCGCCGGTCTGCAGCCAGCTCACCATTCATGAAATATATGTGCCTCGGATTTTCGAAGGCAGAGATTAGCACAAAAAAGATTTGATAGAAGCGAGATTCATGAAAATACCGAGACCCATTGTAATTCACACATGTCATTTTGACCGGCCGCGGCCTTTTCTCAAATTTTTACGCTCCTACACAGAGATTAGGACATTAGCGATTGACTATTAGGTCTATCAACATACGCAATTACCCTGCATTCGAAAAAATCAAAGCTTTCATCGGACGACAGTTTTGCGAAAACCACATGACGCGGTTTGCTAAACGGACTCATCACTGACCCGCGACGTCACGTCACATCCTGTGCGCAGGCGATCAGCCGGTCGTGCAGCGCGCCGATGTCGGCCGACGGCGCGTCGAACGGCGTGCGCACCCGGCGGCCGTCGCATCGCCAGTCCGCGCCATGGCGATCGACGCCGAGCAGGTCGAGCCCGTCGCGGCGTGCGTCGCCCGCCTCGTACGCGTGCCACAGCGCCTGCTCGTCGTCGAACGCGAGCGGCGGCAGCGCATCGAGCTGCGTGCCGTCGACCCAGCCCATTCGCCCGAACCCGCCGATGTAGCGCAGCCGCTCGATCTCGAGCGCCCAGAACGCGAAATCGCCGAGCGCGAGATAGCGTGCGGCGTCCGGTTCGTAGCGCGGGTAGCGCGCGGTGACGTGCGGATCGTCGCCGAGCGGCACGAACCGGCCCAACAGCGTCGCGCGCTCGGCGTTCAGGACGTCGCCGTCGCCGGCATCGACGACGAGGAAACCCGCACGCGGATCGGCGACGAGATTGCGCGTGTGCTCGGCCAGGCCGCTCACCAGGATCACGGGCCGATGGCTCGCATCGGGTGCAAACGGCACGACGGTCGGATACGGAAAGCCCTGCGGTTCGCGCGCATGGGTGGCGAGCGTGCCGAGCGCGCAGCGGTGCAGCAGATGCAGGGCGAAGGCGGGATCGATGTTCAAGGGGACTCCTGCGGTCGAAAGGGCGCATCGGTTTCGATGTTACCCGCGCACGCTGCGTGCCGCGCATCGGCCGAACGGCCAGTCCGTCACCGGGGCGCCACCGCGAGACGACCCGCTCTCCAGCGCATCGACCGAACGGCCATCGCCCGGCAGGATCGTAAGCGGTTCGATAGAATCGGACAGGTCCGACGGGCGCCGCGTGCGCCCGCGCATTTTCCTGACGAGCCTTCCCGTGTCCGAATCCTCCTCCCCCGAATCGTCGTCCCCGTTCGCCGCGCCGCCCGACGCGCACCGCGTGCTGCCGCTGCCGGCCCGCCAGCGTGCGCGCACGGCGTCGATGGCGCTGTTCTTCGTCGCCGGCATGATGTACGCGTCGTGGGGCGTGCACGTGCCGACCGTGCGCGACAAGTTCGCGCTGAGCCCCGGGCTGCTGTCGATCGCGCTGTTCGCGGTCGCCGGCGGGTCGATCGCCGCGATGCTGACCATCGCGCGCTGGATCGCGCGCGTCGGCTCGCGCACCGCGTGCCTCGCCGGCGGGCTCGTGATGTCGGCGTGCGCGGCGCTGATCCTCGTCGTGCCCGACTACTGGATGCTGCTCGCGGTGCTCGCGCTGTTCGGCTTCTCGATGGCGACACTCGACGTCGCGATGAATGCCGAGGCCAGCGCGGTCGAAATCGCGCTCGGCAAGCCGATCATGTCGTCGCTGCACGGGATGTTCAGCATCGGCGGGATGGCCGGCGCAGCGGCCGGCGGCGCGCTGCTGTCGGCCGGCATGGCGCCGGTCGCGCATCTCGCGCTCGCGGCGGCGGTAAGCGCCGCGGTGCTCGTGGCCGCGAGCCCGGCCGTGCTGCCGCACGTGCCGCACCACGAACAGGCGCACGGCGGCGGCAACCGCTGGCGCTCGCCCGCATTGTGGATGCTCGGCGGCATCGCACTGATCGCGCTGATCGCCGAAGGCGCGATGTACGACTGGGCGACGGTCTACATGCGCGACGTCGTCGCGGCGAGCCCGGCGCTCGCGAGCGCCGCGTACGCGGCGTTCTCGGGCGGGATGGCCCTCGCGCGCTTCGCGGGCGACGCCGTGCGCGCCCGCTTCGGCGCGCCGCAGCTCGTGTTCGCGAGCGCGTCGCTCGCGTGCGCGGGGATGATCGGCGCGCTGCTGCTGCCGTATCCGGCCGCGGTGCTGACCGGCTTCACGCTGATGGGTCTCGGGCTGGCCAACATGATGCCCGTGCTGTTCGCGGCCGCCGCGCGCGTGAAAGGCATCCACGCGGCCGAAGGGCTCGCGCACGTGGCCGGGCTCGCGTATTTCGGACTGCTGTTCGGTCCGGTCGTGATCGGCGCGGTCGCGCAGGCCGCGAACCTGACGATCGGCCTGTCGGTCGTCGCGCTGTGCGCGGCGCTCGTCGCGCTCGTCGCGCCGAAGGTGCTGTCGCACCTGAAGATCTGACTGCACGGCGGCGCACGCCGGCCCAAAAAGAAAACGCGCATGCGTTGCCGCATGCGCGCTTTCACCCCTTCTGTTGACCGCTTGTCGCGTTACATCTTCACTTCGTCGAGCAGCGACTTCTTGCCGCTCTTGTAGTTGTACAGCGAGATCACGCCGTGCTGCAGGTCGCCCTTCGAGTCGAAGGTCGTCGTGCCGATCACGCCCGTGTACTTCGTCGCCGGCATCGCCGCGAGGATCTTCGCCGGGTCCGTCGAGTTCGCGCGCTTCATCGCGTCGGCGATGATGTACACGGCGTCATACGTGAACGGTGCGTAGATCTGGATCGGCTGGCCGAAACGCTTCTCGTACTTCGCCTTGAACGCCGCGCCGCCCGGCATCTTCTCGAGCGAAGCACCGGCTTCCGAGCACACGATGTTGTCGGTCGCGTCGCCGGCCAGGTCGGCCAGCTTTTCCGTGCACACGCCGTCGCCCGCGAAAATCTTCGCGCGCAGGCCGAGCTGCTTCGCCTGTTTCGCGAACGGGCCGCCGGTGGCGTCCATGCCGCCGTACATGATCGCGTCCGGGTTCTCGCCCTTGATCTTGGTCAGAATCGCGCGGAAGTCGACTGCCTTGTCGTTCGTCGCGTCATGCGACATCACCTTCAGGCCGAGCGCCTTCGCCTTCTTCTCGAATTCGTTCGCGAGACCCTGGCCGTACGCGGTCGAATCGTCGACCACCGCCACGCTCTTGATGCCCTTCGAGTGCGCGTAGTCGGCCAGTGCCGGGCCCTGCTGCGCATCGGTCGCGACCACGCGATACGTGGTCTTGAAGCCCTGCTGCGTGTAAGCCGGGTTGGTCGCCGACGGCGAGATCTGCACGACGCCCGCATCGCTGTAGATCTTCGAGGCCGGGATCGACGTGCCCGAGTTCAGGTGGCCGACCACCGCGACGACCTTGTCGTCGACGAGCTTCTGCGCAACCTGCGTCGCCTGCCGCGGGTCGGCGGCGTCATCCTGCGGGTCCAGTTGCAGCGTGATCTTCTGGCCGCCGATCGTGAGACCCTTCGCGTTGATCTCCTCGACTGCGAGACGTGCGCCGTTTTCGTTGTCCTTGCCCAGGTGTGCAATGCCGCCCGTCAAGGGCGCGACGTGGCCGATCTTGACGACTTGATCGGCGGACGCGTTGCTTGCAGCTGCAGCACACAGCATCGCTGCGGCGGTGATCGGCAACAGCTTTTGCATCTTGATATTCATGTAAGTCTCCAGTTCGGTCCCAATAAACGCCATCGCCCGGTGCCCCGCTGCCATCCCCGTGTTTGCAATCACTGGACGATTCGCCGGTTGCATCGTTCATGCACTTGGCCTCAAGCACGTGAAAACAGCCGCTTTTAGCGGCCACCCGCCCGTACTTGCGCGCAAGTGTAGGTGATCAAATTAATTTGTGGGACTTTTTTGGGGTAGTGGTAACACTACCGATACGCGCGCTTTGGAAGGAGGACTCGAATATCGCCGCAAGCCCCGCCGGATAAGGGTTTCCGCTAATTCCCGGCGATCTTTTGAAAGGTCGTTTCAACGCATTCCCGGGGTATTTCGATTCGGTATTTTGTGCCCGGGATCGTTGAATGAAACGCGTGTGACGGCACACGCGTTTCGTCGTCCGACATGAACGATTTCTCGCGGCCGATGCGGGGTTCAGGCGGCCGAGGCGCGCCATTCGGCGTCGAGCGCGGCAACCAGTTGCGACGTCGTCAGCGCGTCGCCGCGCCGCCGCGCGAGGGGTGCGCCCTGCCCGGCCCACAGCGACAGATAGTCGCCGTCGTTCGCGCGCGCGGCGGCCTGGCGCAGCGGCTGGGTCAGCGCGTTCTGCACCGGATACGGTGCCGCGTCGGCCACGTGCTCGCCGAGCCGCGCCATCAGCGTGTTGCGCAGCCCGCGTGCGTGACGGCCGGTGATCGCGCGCGTGACCTGCGTCGACGTATCGGCGCTCGCGAGCAGACGCGCCTTCCAGTCCGCGGCGATCGCGCTTTCCGCGCACGTGAGGAACGCGGTGCCGAGCTGCGCGGCCTGCGCGCCGAGCGCGAGCGCGGCCGCGATCCCCCGGCCGTCCATGATGCCGCCCGCGGCCAGCACGGGCAGCCCCGTCGCGTCGACGAGTTGCGGGACGAGCGCGAGCGTGCCGATCAGCGCGTCGTCGGCGGAGCCGATGAAGGTGCCGCGATGGCCGCCGGCCTCGGCGCCCTGCGCGGACAGCGCGTCGGCACCGGCCGCCTGCCACGCGAGCCCTTCGGCCACGTGCGTCGCGGTGCCGATCACATAAGTGCCGGCGGCTTTCAGGCGGGCGACGTCGGCCGCGTCGAGCACGCCGAACGTGAAGCTCGCGACCGGCACGCGCAGCGCAACGAGCGCATCGAGCTGCGCGCGGAAATCGGGCGCATAGCGCGCGGGCGCGGTGCCCGGCGGCAAGCCGAGCGTCGCGTTCAGCGGGTCGATCGCGGCCAGCGCACGCGCGACGGTCGCCGCATCGGGCGCGGCTTCATCGGGCAACACGAACAGGTTGATCGCGAACGGGCGATCGGTCGCCGCGCGGATCGCGGCGACTTCGGCCTCGATGCGCTCGGGCGCGAGCGCGCCGGCGCCGAGGCTGCCGAGCGCACCGGCATTCGACGCGGCGGCGACCATCGCGGTCGTGGTCGCGCCGACCATCGGCGCCTGCACGAGCGGCAGACGCAGGCCGAAGCGTTCGGAAAAGGGGGTGGACAACGAGCGGGCAGACATGGCGAATCCTTCGATGACGATGCGCGAAAGCGCTTTGTAAAGGCCGACACATCGACTCTATCGAAGCGGCGCGGCGCCGAAAAATGAATAATCGAGATCGAAACGATCGCTGCGCGAGAAACGGGCGCGTGCACTGCAGCATCGAACGATTGGTGGCACACTAGGCCGCCCTCTTTCACCCTGGGGGCGCGCATTGCGCACCCCGCACGCCAGGAGTTCAGAACGTGACTGCCCAATGGATCGACATCCCGACCGGTAACGACAGCTTCGGCGGCTATCTCGCGCTGCCCAAGCGCGGCAAGGGCCCTGCCGTCATCATCATCCAGGAGATTTTCGGCGTGAACGCGCACATCCGTGCGGTCGCCGACCAGTACGCGGCCGACGGCTTCGTCGCGCTCGCGCCCGACGTGTTCTGGCGCACGCAGCCGCGCGTCGAGCTGACCTACGAAGGCGCGGATCGCGACAAGGGCATCGAGCTGATGAAAAAGACCGACGTGGGGCTCGCGGTCGCGGACATCGGCGCGGCGGCCGACGCGTTGCGCGCCCGCCCCGAAGTGGACGGCAAGCTCGCCGCGATCGGCTACTGCTTCGGCGGCCAGCTCGCGTACCGCGCGGCCGCAACCGGCAAGCTCGATGCGGCGGTGTCCTATTACGGCGGCGGCATCCAGAACGCGCTCGACCTCGCCGGCCAGGTCACGCAGCCGATCCTGTTCCACTACGCGGAAAACGACCACGGCATTCCGCTCACCGCGGTCGACCAGGTGAAGGCCGCGTTCGCCGGCCACGGCCATGCGTCGTTCCACGTGTACCCGGGCGCCGAGCACGGCTTCAACTGCACGGACCGCGCGTCGTACAACCAGCGTGCCGCGGCGCTCGCGCACGGCCGCACGCTGACGTTCCTCGCCGAGCACCTCTAAAAACGCCGGCCGCGGGCCCGCCACGCAGGGCCCGCGTTATGCTCGCACCATCGCCATGAGTCACAACGGGGGTGACCGCGATGCACTCGGACTATCTCGCGCATGACGCCATCGGACTCGCCGCGCTCGTGCGCGACCGCCAGGCCAGCCCGCGCGAACTGCTCGACGCCGCGATCGGCCAGGCCGAAGCGGTCAACGGCGCGATCAACGCGATCGTGCTGCAGGACTACGAAGCCGCGCGCCAGCGTGCGGCGAGCGCGCCCGAACCGGGCGCCGCCACGCCGTTCGCGGGCGTGCCGTATCTCGTCAAGGATCTCGGCGCGGCGGTCGCCGGCTTGCCGCTGTCGATGGGCAGCCGGCACTACCGCTACTTCGTGCCGGCCGACGATTCGCCGGTGATCGCGCGCAGCCGCGCGGCGGGTTTGAACGTGTTCGGCAAGACCAACACGTCCGAGATCGGCCAGATGCCGTACACGGAACCCGAACTGTTCGGCGCGTGCCGCAACCCGTGGAATCTCGACCACACGCCCGGCGGCTCGAGCGGCGGCGCGGCGGCGGCCGTCGCGGCCGGCATCGTGCCGCTCGCACACGCGTCCGACGGCGGCGGCTCGATCCGCATTCCGGCGTCGTGCTGCGGGCTGTTCGGCCTGAAGCCGAGCCGCAACCCGGTGCTGGTCGACCTGCCGTCGAACGGCGAACTCGTGGTCCAGCATGCGGTGTCGCGCAGCGTGCGCGACAGTGCGCTGCTGCTCGACGTGACGACCGGCCAGACGCTGCCGCCCGGCGCGCCCGGCACCTTCCTCGGCGCGCTCGATACGCCGCCCGGCCCGTTGCGGATCGGCCTCGTCGTCGATCCGATGCTCGCGCCGGCGCTCGCCGACGACACGCGCGCGGCGCTCGACGACGCGGCCGCGCTGCTCGAATCGCTCGGCCATCACGTCGAGCCGACGACGCTGCAGATCGACTATGCGCGCGCGGCCGAAACCTTCCTGACGCTGTGGGCGACGATCGCCGAAGAAATGGTGCTCGGCGCGCGCGAGCTGACCGGGCGCACGCCGCGGCGCGGCGAATTCGAGGCCGCGACGTGGGCGATGGCCGTGGTCGGCCGCCGCCTCGCGCGCACGCGCCTGCCGGACGTACTCGAATGGCAGCGCCAGCTCACCGTGCAGGTCGCCGGTCTCGTGTCGCGCTACGACGCGATCCTGTGCGCCTCGCTCGCGGGGCCGCCGGTGAAGATCGGCGAACTGCAGCCGACGCCGTTCGAATCCGCGCAGATGAAGCTGGTCGCCGCGTTGCCGGTGAAGCCGCTGCTGAAGGAAATGCTCGCGAAGTCGTCGGAGAAGGCGTTCGCGTGGGCCGGCTGCACCGAGCTGTTCAACCTGACCGGCCAGCCGGCGATGTCGGTGCCGCTGTACTGGAATGCGCGCGGGCTGCCGATCGGCGTGCAGTTCGCCGCGCGCCACGCGGACGAAGCGTTGCTGCTGAAGCTCGCGCGGCAGCTCGAACAGGCGCGGCCGTGGTTCGACCGCCGCCCGCCGCTGATGCAGGCGCAGCGCTGATTCGGCGGCTTCCGCCACGCGGCATGCGCGGCGCTTCACGAAAAAAAGCCCCGCCGGCGCAAACCGGCGGGGCTTTCACACAGGCAACCGCGTGACGGCGCTTACACCGCGAGCCGTTCGCAGATCGTCCGCGTGGCGGTCGCCGCGTTCAGCGTGTAGAAATGCAGCCCCGGCACGCCCGCGTCGATCAGGCGCTGGCACAGGCTCGTGACGACGTCCGCGCCGAACGCGCGGATCGACTCGCGATCGTCGCCGAAGCTCTCGAGCCGGCGCGCGACCCAGCGCGGCACTTCGGCGCCGCACATCTCGGAGAAGCGCATCAGCTGCGAGAAGTTCGTGATCGGCATGATGCCCGGCACGATCGGCACGTCCACCCCGAGCTTGCGCGCATCGTCGACGAAGCGGAAATACGCATCCGCATTGAAGAAGTACTGCGTGATCGCGGAATTCGCGCCGGCTTTCACCTTGCGCGCGAAATTCTCGAGATCGGCCTTCGGCGAGCGCGATTGCGGGTGGTACTCCGGGTAGCCGGCGACCTCGATGTGGAACCAGTCGCCATGCTCGGCGCGGATGAAGCTGACGAGCTCGGACGCATAGCGCAGCTCGCCGACCTCGCCCATCCCCGACGGCAGGTCGCCGCGCAGCGCGACGATGTGCCGGATGCCGTGCGAGCGGTACTGGTCGAGGATCGCGCGCAGGCTGTCGCGCGACGAGCCGATGCACGACAGGTGCGGCGCGGCTTCGAGGCCGTCCTTCTGCATGTCGAGCACGGTATCGAGCGTGCCCTGCTGCGTCGATCCGCCGGCGCCGAACGTCACGGAGACGAATTTCGGCTTCAGCGGCAGCAGCTGCGCGCGCGTGGCGCGCAGCTTCTCGACGCCGTCCGCCGTCTTCGGCGGGAAGAATTCAAACGAGAGTTCGATCGGTTTCATGATTCGATGGGGTTGGGCCTGCGCCCGCCCTCAGCCGATGTCGCGCTGGCCGAAGATCAGGGCGGACAGCAGCCACGACACGATGCTGTACAGGATCGAACCGAAGAACGCGGACCAGAACCCCGACACCTCGAAGCCCTTCAGCAGCGACGACGCGAACCAGAAGCACAGCGCGTTCACGACGAGGATGAACACCCCGAGCGTGACGATCGTGACGGGCAGCGTCAGCAGGATCAGCACCGGCCGGATCACCGTGTTGATCAGCCCGAGCACCACCGCGATGATCAGCGCGGTGCCGAAGCTCTTGATGTGGATCGACGGCACGAGGTACGTGATGATCAGCAGCGCCAGCGCGTTGATGACCCAGGTGAGGATGACGCTCATGGAGTGCTCCGGTTCGGTTGTCGATCGGTACGATCGGTGAGCGCCGCCGCGCCGTGCGCCCGCGACGGGCGCGCACGGCACGGCGGCGGCCGCGCATCAGTATCAGTAGCGGTAGTGGTTCGGCTTGAACGGGCCGTCCTTCTGCACGCCGATGTACGCAGCCTGCTCGTCCGACAGCACCGACAGGTTCGCGCCGATGCGCGCGAGGTGCAGGCGCGCGACCTTTTCATCGAGATGCTTCGGCAGCACGTACACCTTGTTCTCGTACTGCTCGCCGCGCGTGAACAGCTCGATCTGCGCGAGCGTCTGGTTCGCGAACGAGTTCGACATCACGAACGACGGGTGGCCGGTCGCGCAGCCGAGGTTCACGAGGCGGCCTTCGGCCAGCAGGATCACGCGCTTGCCGTCCGGGAAGATGATGTGGTCGACCTGCGGCTTGATGTTTTCCCACTGGTACTGGCGCGTCGACGCGACATCGATTTCCGAGTCGAAGTGACCGATGTTGCAGACGATCGCGTTGTGGCGCATCGCCTTCATGTGATCGTGGTTGATCACGTGATAGTTGCCGGTCGCCGTCACGAAGATGTCGGCCTTGTCCGCCGCGTATTCCATCGTCACGACGCGGTAGCCTTCCATCGCCGCCTGCAGCGCGCAGATCGGATCGATTTCGGTGACCCACACGGTCGCGCCGAGGCCGCGCAGCGACTGCGCGCAGCCCTTGCCCACGTCGCCGTAGCCCGCGACGACCGCGACCTTGCCCGCGATCATCACGTCGGTCGCGCGCTTGATGCCGTCGACGAGCGACTCGCGGCAGCCGTACAGGTTGTCGAACTTCGACTTCGTGACCGAATCGTTCACGTTGAACGCCGGGAACGGCAGGCGGCCGTCCTTTTCCATCTGGTACAGGCGGTGCACGCCGGTCGTGGTTTCTTCGGTCACGCCCTTGATGTGCGCGAGGCGCTTCGAGTACCAGGTCGCGTCGACGTCGAGGTGCTTCGCGATCGACTTGTACAGTGCGACTTCTTCCTCGTTGGTCGGCTTCGCGATCACCGAACGGTCCTTCTCGGCCTTCGAGCCGAGGATCAGCAGCAGCGTTGCATCGCCGCCGTCGTCGAGGATCATGTTCGCGAATTCGCCGTTCGGCCATTCGAAGATGCGGTGCGAGAACTCCCAGTATTCGTCGAGCGATTCGCCCTTGAACGCGAACACCGGCGTGCCGGCTTCGACGATCGCGGCCGCCGCGTGATCCTGGGTCGAGAAGATGTTGCACGATGCCCAGCGCACGTCCGCGCCGAGCGCCTTCAGCGTCTCGATCAGCACGCCCGTCTGGATCGTCATGTGCAGCGAACCGGCAATGCGCGCGCCCTTCAGCGGCTGCTGCGCCTTGTATTCGTCGCGGATCTGCACGAGGCCCGGCATTTCGGTCTCGGCGATGTTGAGTTCCTTGCGGCCCCAGCCGGCCAGCGCCATGTCGGCGACGACGTAATCGGTGGATGCCTTGGAATCGATAATGGCGTTCATCACGCCCTCCTTTCTAAAAAGTTTCTAGATTGGTGACGTGAGCGCCGTTCAGGAAGCGGGGCCGGCGCGAAAAAATCGCCGCACGGCTGCTTGGTGAAGCTCTCCGAGCCTGGCGGACGCTGGTGGTCCGTCGCAACGCTCCTCGGAAAACGGAGGGGATTGTAGCAAATCGGCGCGCGGAATGCGCAAGGACCCGCACACGAGCGCGGCACGGGCGCGCGGCGCCGGCGCGCGCGGCCGTCGACAAAGGGTCAGGACTCGGCGCCGACCCACGCCTGTTCGCGCAGCCGCGCGCGCAGGCGCGCGACGGCCTGGCTGTGCAGCTGGCACACGCGCGATTCGCTCACTTCGAGCACCGCGCCGATCTCGCGCAGATTCAGACCCCGTTCGTAGTACAGCGACATCAATAGCTTCTCGCGCTCCGGCAGCCGCTCGATCGCTTCGACGAGCGCCTCGCGCAGGTGCTCGTCGAGCAGCGCCGACAACGGATCGGCGTGATCGACGCGATAACGGTCGAGGAACGGCTCGTCGTCGGCCGCGCGGTCGAAATCCTCGTAGTAGATGAGCTGGCTGCCGTGCAGGTCCTGCAGCATCCCCTGGTATTCGTCGAGCGGCATGTTCAGGTGCTGCGCGATCTCGGTCTCGCTCGCCGAGCGGCCGAGGTGCTGCTCGACCTGGTGCACCGCGTGCTCGACCTCGCGCGACGTCTTGCGCAGGCTGCGCGGCAGCCAGTCGTTGCTGCGCAGCTCGTCGAGCATCGCGCCGCGGATGCGCTGCGTCGCATAGGTCTCGAACTGCGCGCCCTGGTCTTCCTTGTAGCGGCCGGCCGCGTCCATCAGGCCGATCATGCCGGCCTGGATCAGGTCGTCGAGATCGACGCTCGCCGGCATCTTCGCGACGAGTTGCAGCCCGAGGCGGCGCACGAGCGGCGCATATTGCGCGAGCACGTCGGCCTGGGACATCTTTCCTTGAGCGTTGTACATCATGGCTCTCTCCTTCGGGTGGCGCTCACGCGGCGTGTGCCGCGCCCGCCTCGTACGACGGCTTGCCGCCGGCGTGGACCGCCCGGCCCGCACCCGAACGCGGGCGCATCGGCCAGTACAACAGGTCGGCGGCAATCTGCCGGTAGTCGCGCGCGGCGGGCGACGACGGGAACGCGTCGACCACCGCATGCATCAGGTCGCGGGCGTGCTCGACGAGCGGATCGGCGCTCACGCAGCCCGCATCGGCGATCGACACGGTCAGGTAGCGGCTCGCGACGCCCGCGAGGTTGTCGAAGGCCGTCTTCGCGTCCGCGTGGCTGCCGACCTGATTGGTCAGCACGCGGAACTGCGCGAACGCGTGCGCGAAATGCAGCCGCTTCATGCACGCGTATGCCTCGGTGATCGCCTGCGCGGCGACCCGCGTGACGACCAGCACGTCGTGCGCTTCGCGCGCGAGCGCCGAGAACGAGCCGTCGGCGCCGAGCTGCGCGTCGACGAGCACGATGTCGGCCGGGCCGTCGATGAAGTCGCTCAGTTGCGCGTCGCTGTAGCCGGCGCGCGCGAGCCGCGCGGCGCCGCACAGGCCGAAGCCGGCCGCCACCCGCGTGCGTTCGCCGTCGCGCAGCCACGCGCCCGCGAGCGTCGCGCTGGCCGAGTGCACGTCGGCGCGCTCGTCGACGACGAGCACGTCCTTGCCGAGCGACGCGAGCGCCGCCGCGAGGTTCACCACGGTGGACGTGCAGCCGACGCCCGCCGGCCCGCCCGTCACCGCGACGATGCGCGACGCGCGCCCGGCCAGCAGGCGCCGCAGCCCTTCGGCCTGATCGATGATCCGTTTATCCAAATCGCACCTCGTGCAGCTCGGCGGTGGAACGTGCGGTCAGTGCGGAAAGCAGCGTCGGCATGTCCTCGTCTTGCGGCACGAAGGGCGAGCCGTCGCGCGGCACACAGAACGCGCTCTTCAGCAGGAATTTGGTCGACGCGACGTACAGGTTCTCCGGCACCTTCTGGCCGGTCGACACGTAGTGGACCGGCAGCTTGTAGCGGATCACCGTGTCGAGCACGCCGCCGAGGTGGGTCGCCTCGTCGAGCTTGGTGAGGATGCAGCCGGCCAGGTCGGGATGCTCGCCCGCGCTGCGGTACGCCTGCACGACTTCGTTCAGCGTGTCGCCGTGGCTCGTCGCGTTGAGCAGCAGCAGGCGCTGCACCGGTGCGTTCGCGCCGTGCAGCATCGCGATCTGGTCGGACACCGCGCGGTCGCGCTGGCTCATGCCGATCGTGTCGATCAGCACGATGTGCTTGTTGCGCAGCTCGGACAGCGCGAGCGCGAGGTCGCCCGCATCCTTCACCGCGTGCACCGGCACGCCGAGGATCTTGCCGAAGATGCGCAGTTGCTCGTGGCCGCCGATCCGGTAGCTGTCGGTGGTCAGCAGCGCGACCTTGCTCGCGCCGAAGCGCATCACGCAGCGCGCGGCCAGCTTCGCGGTGGTGGTCGTCTTGCCGACGCCCGTCGGCCCCATCAGCGCGAACACGCCGCCGCGCTCCATCAGCGCGTCCTCGCTGTCGAGCACCGGCAGGTTCGACGCAAGCACCGACTGCGCCCATTCCGCGGCCTGCCCGAAGGTCTGCGCGCCGTCGCCGGACGGCAGGTTGTCGACCAGCATCCGCACCAGCTGCGCGGAGAAGCCGGCCGCGAACAGGTGCTTCGTCAGCGCGCCGTGAACGGCGCTGCGGCGCTGGCGGTCGTGCCACATCAGGCTGTCGAACTGCTCTTGCATCATCCCGCGCAGCTCGCCCAGCTCCTGCATCACCGTGTCGTTGACGATCCGCTCGAGGCGCGACTTCACCGCATCGGCCACCGCGGCGGCGGTGTCGGCGGACAGGCGCGTGCGTTCCGTCGCCCTGCCGGCGTCCGCGGCACCCGTGTCGGGTTCGCGCTTCGCGGCGGCCGGCGATCCGGCGGCGGGCGATCCCGCGGCCGGCATCCGGCGTTCGGCGTCGCGGACGATGTCGCGCGCCCAGTCCGGCGGCGTCGCGCTGGCCGCGGCGCGCGGCGCGGGCGCGCTCGGCTGCGGCTCGGCCGGCGCCTGCGCCCGGGCGATCAGCGCGTCGCGCTGCTGCGTGAGGCGCTTCGCGTGCTCGACCAGCCACGGTGCGGGCTCGGAAGTGGCGGCCGGCGATCCGGGCGCGGGCGTACCGGCGGCCGGCGCGGCGATCGACGGCGCTGCCGCGGCGGGCGCGTCCGCATCGCTCGACGGAGGATGCGCATCCGCGTCGTGCGCGTCGGCGCTCGCGCCGAACACCGACGAGAACACGTCCGGCAGCCCGCCTTCGCCGGCCGCGTACGGATTGACGGCCGGGCGCGGTGCGATGCCCGGGCGCGACACGATGCCCGGCACGGCGGCGGCCGGCACGGATTCCGGCACGCGCGACGTGGCGACGCGCGGACGTGCGGCCGGCGGCGCCACCGCGGCGAGATCCGAATCGGCGAGTGCAACGATTTCGACGCTGCCGTCATCGAGCGTGCGGTTCGACAGCACGACCGCGTCGGCGCCGAGCGCCTCGCGCACGAGACGAAGTGCGTCGCGGCTCGTTGCGCCGGTGAATTTGCGAATGTTCAAGCGGAACCCCCGATGACGTTAACGACTTTGATCGTGCGTGTGTCCGGCACTTCGGCATACGACAGCACTTTCAATTGCGGCAGGCTGCGGCGCAGGAAGCGCGCGAGCATCGCGCGCAGCGCGTGCTGCACCAGCAGCACCGGCGGCAGCCCGAGATTCTGTTGACGCAGCATCGCTTGCTGCGTGCCGGTCAGAAGGTTGTGCGCGAGGCCGGGTTCGAGGCCCGGGTTCGCGCCGGTGGCGAGCGCCTGCGACAGCACGCGCTCCAGGTTCGCGTCGAGGCCCATCACCTGCATTTCGCCGTTGCCCGGATACCACTGCTGCGTGATCGCGCGGCCGAGCGACAGGCGCACCGCGGCGGTGATCTCGAACGCGTCGCCGCGGCCCGCATGCTCGGACACGGCCTCGAGGATCGTGCGCATGTCGCGGATCGGCACGCCTTCCTCGAGCAGGTTCTGCAGCACCTTCTGCAGCGTGGTGAGCGAGATCGTCTTCGGCACGAGGTCCTCGACGAGCGACGGTGCATCCTTGCCGGTGCGTTCGACGAGCGCCTGCACTTCCTGGCGGCCGAGCAGCTCGGCCGCGTGCTGGACGACGAGATGGTTCAGGTGCGTCGCGACGACCGTGCTCGCGTCGACCACCGTGTAGCCGTACACCTGCGCCTGCTCGCGCAGCGCGACGTCGATCCACACGGCCGGCAGCCCGAACGCGGGGTCCTGCGTGACGGCGCCCGGCAGCGCGGCCGTCACCTGGCCCGGGTTGATCGCGAGCCACTGGCCCGGGAACACTTCGCCCGCGCCGATCTCGACGCCCTTCAGCGCGATCCGGTACGCGTTCGGCCGCAGCTCGAGGTTGTCGCGGATATGGATCACCGGCGGCAGGAAGCCGATTTCCTGCGCGAATTTCTTGCGGATGCTCTTGATGCGCTTGAGCAGCTCGCCGTCGCTGTTCTTGTCGACGAGCGGAATCAGCCGGTAGCCGACTTCGAGGCCGAGCGGGTCGATCAGCTGCACGTCGTCCCAGGTCGCTTCGTGGCTGTCGGCCGGCAGCACGGCGGGCGGTGCGATGTCGGTCACGTCGCCGGCCGCCTTGCGGGCCGCCGCGCGCCGGGTCTGCGTGCGCGCGAGCCAGATCGCGCCGCCGCCGAGCGCGAGGAACGCGAAGTGCGGCATCCCCGGGATCAGCCCCATCAGCACGATGATCGCGCCGGTGATCGTCAGCACGCGCGGGTTCGTGAACAGCTGGCCGGTGATCTGCGTGCCGATGTCCTCGTCGGTCGCGACGCGCGACACGATCACGCCGGCCGCGGTCGAGATCACGAGCGACGGGATCTGCGCGACGAGGCCGTCGCCGATCGTCAGCAGCGTGTAGTTGGTGCCGGCCGCGGCGAAGCTCATGTCGTGCTGGACCATCCCGACGATCAGCCCGCCGATCACGTTGATCGCCATGATGATCAGGCCGGCGATCGCGTCGCCGCGCACGAACTTCGACGCGCCGTCCATCGACCCGTAGAACTCCGCTTCCTGCGACACGGCCAGGCGCCGCTTGCGCGCCTGTTCCTCGTTGATGAGGCCCGCGTTCAGGTCGGCGTCGATCGCCATCTGCTTGCCGGGCATCGCGTCGAGCGTGAAGCGCGCGGACACTTCGGCGATCCGCCCCGCGCCCTTCGTGATCACCATGAAGTTGATGATCATCAGGATCACGAACACGACGATGCCGACCGCGAAGTTGCCGCCGACCAGGAAGTGGCCGAACGCCTCGATCACCTGGCCGGCCGCATCCGGGCCGGTATGGCCTTCGAGCAGCACGACGCGCGTCGACGCGACGTTCAGCGACAGGCGCAGCAGCGTCGAGAACAGCAGCACGCTCGGGAACGCCGCGAAGTCGAGCGGCTTCATCGTGTACATGCTGACGAGCAGCACCATCACCGACAGCGCGATGTTGAACGTGAACAGCAGATCCAGCAGCATCGGCGGCAGCGGCAGGATCATCATCCCCAGGATCATGCAGATGAGGATCGGGCCCGCGAGCGCGCGCAGGTTCGTGCCGGCCAGCAGGTTCGGGCGCTTCGCGAACAGGCCGGTGGTCGGGGTGCTCATGCCGCGGTCCCTCGTTTGCCGAGCGTGTCCTCGGCTTCTTCACGTTCGTCGTCGGCGGCGACCGACGTGCCCTTGTCGAGTTCGGCCGGCACGTCGAGATCGACCGGCACCGCCGGGAACGCGCCGCCTTCCGAGCGGAAACGCTTGAGCTGGTACACCCATGCGAGCACTTCGGCGACCGCCGAGTACAGCGAACCGGGGATCTCGCGCTCGAGTTCGACGTTGTGATACAGCGCCCGCGCGAGCGGCGGCGCTTCGAGCAACGGCACGTTGTGTTCGGCCGCGAGTTCGCGGATGCGCGCCGCGACGAGGTTCACGCCCTTCGCGACGACCTTCGGCGCGCGCATCTCGCCATCCGTGTATTGCAGCGCGACCGCGAAGTGGGTCGGGTTCGTGACGACCACGTCGGCCTTCGGCACGGCCGCCATCATCCGGCGGCGGGCGATCGCGCGCTGCTGCTGGCGAATGCGCCCCTTCACGTGCGGATCGCCTTCGTTCTCGCGATGCTCGCGCTTCACTTCTTCCTTCGTCATGCGCAACTTCTTGTTGTACTGCCAGAGTTGGTAAGGCACGTCGAGCCCGGCGACGACCAACATCCCGGCGACCGTCGTGCCGCAGCACACGGCGACCAGATGCAGCGCATCGGGCAGCGCCGCGCCGAGCGGCTGGGTCGCGAGGCCGAGCAGTTCGTCCTTGCTGCGCCAGATCGCGATGCCGCCGATCCCGCCGACCACCAGCGTCTTCGCGATCGACATCCCGAGCTGGATCGGCCCCTGGATCGAGAAGATCCGGCCGAGGCCCGAAATCGGGTTCAGCCGGTCGAACTTCAGCTCGAACGTCTTTTGCGAAATCAGCCAGCCGCCGAGCGCCATCGGCGCGAGCAGCGCGGCGACACCGGTGAGCGCGAGAAGCGGCAGCAGCGCGGCGAACCCCTCGAGGCTCGCGCTGCCGGCCGCCGACAGCATCCGGTGGGTGTCGAACGCGGTCGCACGATCGAACGTGAACGCACCGCGCAGCATCGCCTGCAGATGCGCGCCCGACGGGCCCGCGAGCAGCCATGCGCCGTAGAACCCCGTCGCGAGCAGTGCGAACGAAGCCAGTTCGCGCGAACGCGCGACCTGCCCCTCCTCGCGCGCCTTCTCGCGGCGCCTGGGAGTGGCGGCTTCGGTCTTGTCGAGATCGCTCTCGTCTGCCACGGGGCCTCCAGTCGGCTACGGCGGAATGCCGTTTTCCAGTGACACCGATTATTCATGGAGGCGTCAAACGCCGATCGGTCGAGCAAAGCCGGGAAAGGGGGGTATTTCGGGGAATCGGACGAGCCGCCGCGAACGCGGCCGGAGCGGGGGCGGAACGATGC
>NZ_JACCQB010000083.1:0-23320 GCF_015712265.1 Burkholderia sp. 9777_1386
GTCGTTCGATGCGCGCCCGGCGGCCGCGCGGGCTGCGGCGAATGCGGCGCGGGATGCAACGGCCGGCATCGCGCGCGGCGGCACGATGCGACTGTCACAAAAATGTCATGAGCGCGACTATAGCGCGGCAAGGGGGCGGATGAAAGCCGTTTGTCGGACGATTCGACGCTTGCGCCGCGAGCGCTGCGCGACGTCCACGCGCGAACTAGACTGGAATCAGGGGCGGCGCGTCGCGGCGCGCCGCCCGGGCGAGGATCGCCCGGCGACGCCGGCCCACGGGTTGCCGAGGCGGCATCGATGCGACGAACGACGCGAGACAGCGAGGCGACGATGACGTGGATGCATGGCGTTTTCGCATGGCTGCCGCGGCCGCGTACCGGTTGCGCGCGCGTGCCGGCGTGAGCGCACGCCGCGCAGCAGATACGGCCGGCCCGATGCCATGGACAGGAAATTCGACTACCCGGGATTGCTGATCGCGGCGGGCTTCTTCGTGCTGTTCGCCGCGCAGTTGCTGATGTTGCATCCGACGTCGACACCGATCGCATACAGCGATTTCCACCGGCTCGTCGCCGCGCGGCTGGTCGACGATCTCGAGGTCGGCCCCGCGTCGATCTCGGGCACGCTGAAGATGCCGCAGGCCGGCACGCTGCTGCCGGCGTCCGACGCCGCGGTCGTGCAGCAGGCCGGCACGCCGTGGCGCTTCACGACCAGCCGCGTGACCGACGAACACCTGATCGACACGCTGACCGCCGCCGGCATCCGCTATCACGGCACGCCCGACACCGGCTGGATCGCGTCGCTCGCATCGTGGCTGCTGCCGCTCATGCTGCTCGTGTTCGTGTGGAACATGATGCTGCGCAAGCGCGGCGGGCTGCAGGACTTCACCGGGATGGGCAAGAGCCGGGCGCGCGTGTACGTGCAGCAGGAAACCGGCATCACGTTCGACGACATCGCCGGCATCGACGAAGCGAAGGCCGAACTGCAGCAGCTCGTCGCGTTCCTGCGCAACCCCGATCGCTACCAGCGGCTCGGCGGCAAGATCCCGAAAGGCGTGCTCGTCGTCGGCGCGCCCGGCACCGGCAAGACGCTGCTCGCGCGCGCGGTGGCCGGCGAGGCGGCCGTGCCGTTCTTCTCGATCAGCGGCTCGGCGTTCGTCGAGATGTTCGTCGGCGTGGGGGCCGCGCGCGTGCGCGACCTGTTCGAGCAGGCGCAGCAGAAGGCGCCGTGCATCGTGTTCGTCGACGAGCTCGATGCGCTCGGCAAGGTGCGCGGCGTCGGCCCGATGTCGGGCAACGACGAGCGCGAACAGACGCTCAATCAATTGCTGGTCGAGATGGACGGCTTCCAGGCCGGCTCCGGCGTGATCATCATGGCCGCGACCAACCGGCCCGAGATCCTCGATCCCGCGCTGCTGCGGCCGGGCCGTTTCGATCGCCACATCGCGATCGACCGGCCCGACGTGAACGGCCGCCGCCAGATCCTCGGCGTGCACGTGAAGCGCGTGAAGCTCGCGGCCGACGTCGATCTCGGCGAGCTTGCGTCGCGCACGCCGGGCTTCGTCGGCGCCGATCTCGCGAACGTCGTCAACGAGGCCGCGCTGCATGCGGCCGAACTTGGCAAGCCGGCGATCGGCATGGCCGATTTCGACGAAGCGATCGACCGCGCGCTGACGGGCCTCGAGCGCAAGAGCCGCGTGATGAACGAGCAGGAGAAGCTGACGATCGCATATCACGAAGCCGGCCACGCGCTCGTCGCGGAAAGCCGCGCGCATTGCGACCCGGTGAAGAAGGTGTCGATCATTCCGCGCGGTGTCGCCGCACTCGGCTACACGCAGCAGGTGCCGACCGAGGATCGCTACGTCCTGCGGCGCAGCGAGTTGCTCGACCGGATCGACGCACTGCTCGGCGGGCGCGTGGCGGAAGAACTCGTGTTCGGCGATGTGTCGACCGGCGCGCAGAACGACCTCGAACGCGCGACCGCGATGGCGCGCCACATGGTCATGCAATACGGAATGAGCGAGAAGATCGGGCTCGCGACGTTCGACGACGGCGACGCGCGCCAGGGCATGCCGAGCGCATGGCATGGCGCCGACGGCCGCTGCAGCGAGCATACCGCGCGCATGATCGACGACGAGGTGCGCACGCTGCTGACCGATGCGCATGTGCGCGTCGCGGCGACGCTCGGCGAACGGCGCGACGCGCTCGAACGCATCGCGCGACGGCTGCTGCAATGCGAGGTGCTCGAGCGCGACGCGCTGCAGGCGCTGATCGACGGGCGCATCGAACCGTCGTCGGCCACGTCGGCGTCGCCCGGTGACGATGCCGGCGCGCGCGGCGGTGCGATCGAAACGGAGCAGGCGTCGGCGGTCGAGCGCGATTTCGTCGCGTACGGCCGGCCGCATGAACACGATCGCTGAAGCCGCCGCGTGGCGTTTGCGCTGGAGCGGCGGCACGTCGATTCGCAGCCGGACACCGCGCATGTCGATGTCGATGTCGATATGGTGCGGAACGAAGCGGGCAGGGTGCGCGTGGGCGCGATGGCCGTGCGCCTGTCGGTCGGCCGGACCTGGGCCGGCCTCGCGGCCGCGACGCGCGCGCTCGATCGGTTCGATGCGTATTGCGTGGTGACCGGGAGCATGCGCGCGCATCCCGATTTCGGTCGACGCGCGCGATGCAAACGGCGTCGTGCTCGAATGCGCGACGACCGGCGCGTGAGCGCGCGTCAGCGCGTCAGGATTCGGCCGCGGCCGCCACTTCGGCCGCTTCGGTGAGCGCTTCGAGAAAGCGCGTGCGCCACCAGTGCACGTCGGTCTTGCGCATGATCGCCATCAGCGCCGCGTGACGCTGGCGGCGCTCTTCGAGCGGCATCGTGAGCGCGCGCTGGATCGCCTGCGCGGTGCCCTGCGTGTCGTACGGATTGACGAGCAGCGCCGACTTCAGTTGCTCGGCCGCGCCCGCGAAACGCGACAGCACGAGCACGCCGGGGTCGGCCGCGTCCTGCGCGGCGAGGAACTCTTTCGCGACGAGGTTCATCCCGTCGCGCAGCGGCGTGACGAGCGCGACCCGGCTTGCGCGGTAGAGGCCCGGCAGGCGCTTGCGCGCGACGGTGCGGTGGATGTAGCGCATCGGCATCCATTCGAGCTCGCCGTAGTCGCCGTTGATCGCGCCGCACAGGCTGTCCATCTCGCGCCGCAGGTCGTCGTACGCGCCGAGATCCTCGCGGCTCGGCGCGGCGATCTGGATCAGCGTCGCGCGGTCGCGGTTCTCCGGATACTGTTCGAGCAGCTGGCGGAACGCATGCACGCGCTGCGGCAGCCCTTTCGTGTAATCGAGCCGGTCGACGCCGACCAGCAACTGGCGGCGCGAATATTCGTCGCGCATCCGCTCGAACATGTCGAGGCCGTCGCGATCGCGCGCGAGCGACTCGAACTCGTCGACGTTGATGCCGATCGGGAACGCGCCGGCCGACAGCGTGCGGCCGAACGCGCGCAGCCGGCCGTCCGGCAACCGCGCCGCGCCGGCTTCCGCCTCGACGTAATGCTCGAAGTGCAGCAGATCCGATTCGGTCTGGAAGCCGACGAGGTCATACGCGAACAGCGAGCGCATCAGCCATTCGTGTTCCGGGATCGCGGCCATGATCGGCGGCGGCGGCATCGGGATGTGCAGGAAGAAGCCGATCGGATTCGTGCACCCCATCGCGCGCAGCTCGGCGGCGAGCGGAATCAGCTGGTAGTCGTGCACCCAGATGACGTCGTCGGGCCGCAGCAGCGTGCTCAGCTTGCGCGCGAACAGCTGGTTCACGCGCCGGTAACCGTCGGCGAAGCGTCGATCGAACTGCGCGAGGTCGAGCCGATAGTGAAACACCGGCCACAGCACGTTGTTCGAGTAGCCGAGGTAGTAAGCGTCGTAATCCTGCGGATCGAGATCGATCGTCGCGAGCTGGATGCCGCCGACGTTCTGGATCTGCACGTCGTCGCCCCGCGCGGCCTGATCGTCGCCGCCGCGTAGCCTGCCGCTCCAGCCGAACCAGACGCCGCCGGTTTCCTGCAGGCTGTCCTTCACGGCGACGGCGAGGCCGCCGGCCGCGGCTTTACGGGGATCTGCGATGCGATTGGATACGACGACGAGTCGGCTCACCAGCTCTCCTGACGATTGTTGGGGGAAGGTTCGTGCGGCCAAGGCGCGAGAGGCAGACGCCGCCATCGGCGCGCGCTGCGCGATACGATGGGGCCGCATGGCGATCGGACGGGAGTCAGGGCATGCGATTCGCCGTCCGGTCGAGAAGTGCTTTTTTTAGGATACTCGTCATTCGTGCGTTTTAAAAGTCTGTATCGACGGACGAGGTGGACCCGCCTGTCGCGCGGTATCGGTGACGACGGCACGGCAACGCGCGATGCGGGAGCGGGACCGAAACTTGCGCACGGCTGCGGACGCAATGTGTGCAAGGCCAGGCGGCGCGTGGCGCGCATGGCGGGCGATTTTGTCGGCGATCCATGTGCGCGCATGACGGCACGCGAATCGGCGGCACTGACCTTCGATGCGGAATGCGGCTGTGCTGCGCGGCGTGTCGGCCTACACGCGCGCGTGCCGGAAACGCGTCGCACGCAGCGGCGATGCGCGTCGCCATGCATGCGTACTTCCGGACGCGTTATCGGGTGACGACGACGCGCTGCCGCATCGCGTGCCGCGCGTGGCCGTGCATCGTCCGGTGCGCGCCAGCGCGGCGCACGCGCACAAGCGAAACAGCGTGCGCATCGCCGTCTCGTTCGCGACCGCCGTTACGCGGCAGCCGGCTGCCAGTGACGCGGGCCGGCTTCCTGCGCATGCGCGCCGGGCGACGCGCCATGTGCGCCGGACGGCATCCGGAACGCGGCGACCGTTTCGGACAACTCGCGGCCCTGCGCCTCGAGCGACTTCGACGCGGCCGCCGCCTGCTCGACGAGCGCCGCGTTCTGCTGCGTCGTCTCGTCCATCTGCGTGATCGTCAGGTTCACCTGGTCGATGCCGCGGCTCTGCTCGGCCGACGCGGCCGCGATCTCGCCCATGATGTCCGTCACGCGCGCCACGGCCTGCGTGACGTCGGACATCGTCTTGCCGGCTTCGCCCGCGAGCGCCGAGCCGTCGCGGATCGTCTGTACCGACGCGGTGATCAGTTCCTTGATTTCCTTGGCCGCCGTCGACGAGCGCTGCGCGAGATTGCGCACCTCGCTCGCGACGACCGCGAAGCCGCGGCCCTGTTCGCCCGCGCGCGCGGCTTCGACCGCCGCGTTGAGCGCGAGGATGTTGGTCTGGAACGCGATGCCTTCGATGATGCCCGTGATGTCGGCGATCTTCGACGAGCTGTGGCCGATCTCCGTCATCGTGTCGACCACGCGGCCGACCACCGAGCTGCCGCGGTGCGCGACGTCCGACGCATTCGCGGCGAGCGTGCTCGCCTGTTGCGCGTTTTCCGCGTTCAGGCGCACCGTCGACGTGAATTCCTCCATCGTCGCCGCGGTTTCCTGCAGCGACGCAGCCTGTTCCTCGGTGCGCTGGCTCAGGTCGAGGTTGCCCGACGCAATCTCGCTGACCGCGTGCGCGATGCTGTTCGACGAGTCGCGTACGCGGCCGACGATGCCGATCAGCCGTTCGTTCATCGTCCGCAGCGCGTCGAGCAGGTCGCGCGTTTCGTCGTTGCCGCGCACCTCGATGCGGCTGCCGAGATCGCCGTTCGCCACCGTGCGCGCGACGTCCACGGCCGCGCTGATCGGCACCGTGATCTTGCGGGTCAGCCACAGGCCGCCGCAGGCCGCGATCGCGACGGCGATCAGGCAGATGCCGGCCAGCAGGTTGCGCTCGACCGTGTAGCGATCCGCGAAGGCCTGCGCGATCTCGGTTTCGCGTTCGTGCGTATAGGTCGCATAGGCGTCGGTCGCCCGCACCAGTTGCGCGAGCAACGGGCGGCAATTGTCGTCGATATCGGCGGTTGCCTCGTCCTTCTTGCCGGCCTGCACGAGCCCGACGATGCGCAGTGCAACGGGCCCGTAGCGGGTTTCGATGCGCACGATGTCGGCCACCAGTTCGCGTGCGCGATCGGAGGTGTCGGTCGCGTTCGCCATGAGTTCCTTGAGCTTCGCGAGATGGTCCTGCACGTCCTTGTGCGCGCGATTCACCTCGGCCAGCTCGGCCTCGACGTCGGCCGGCCGGGTGACGAGCACGAGGTTGCGCGCGGCGATCGCGCGCCGGTCGACCGCGGTGCGGATGTGCGCGGACAGGTTCGCCCGTGCGTTGATGCCGTTCATGTAGCGTGAAAACTCGGCGTTCGTGTCGGACAGTGCCTTGAGAGCCATGCCCGACACGATCACGACGACCGCGGCGAGCAGGCCGAAGCCGCCGAGGAGTTTCGTTTTGATGCTCATTCTGGCGATTTTCACGTTTGGGCCCCCGTGCGTGTGGTTGGCAAATGGAATTTATTAGTTCGACCAGATACGGGCTCGTGCCGGCTTTAACGGGTATTCGCGATGATTCTTTACCCTTCGAAAACCCTGATATTCGTTTTTCGAGTGATGAAAGCCTTGTCGCTCGGGCATTCTTGATCCCGATCAATAAGCTGCCGGGAGGGCATTTATTCAATGCGTTATGCGGGGGATTTGAAACCGGTTTTACTGATAAAACAAAAACCATCTTCTTTATAATAATTGTCTGATGATTTCTTTCTGATTTACCGGTGAATAACGGAATTTCGTTGCGGACGAATTGGGGTGCGATCCGGCGTGCGTTTCAATGCGAAACGATGCGATCGATTGACGGATAAATGGGAAGGCGCGGGCGGTTCGGGGGCGCGCCGGCAAAAGGCTCGCGGCGGGCGCCGCGAGCCGTGCGAGGGTCAGAACGTGGTGCGCAATCCGGCCATCACGCTGCGGCCGCCTTGCGGGGCGAAGCCGCGCACGACCGACGTCGAGTAGCGAATTTCCTGGTTCGTCAGGTTGTCGCCGCGCAGGTACGCGAGCCAGTGCGTCGGGCCGACGCGGAACTTGTACGTCAGCATCACGCCGAGCGACGTATAGCCGTCCGTCGAGAAGTCGTCGTCGGGCACGCGATGCTGCGACCACGCATGCGTGACCTGCGCGCGCGCGCCGAACGGGCCGTAACCGTAGTCGGCCGCGAGCGTCGCGCGCAGCGGCGCGATGCGCGGCAGCGGCTGGCCCGTGTCGACGTTGCGCGCGTGCGTGTAGTCGGCCGTCAGTTCGAGATCGACCGTGTGGCCGCGCCGCGAGAATGCCCGCCACTTGCCGTCCAGCTCGATGCCGTAGAACTCCGCGCGCACGCCGCGGTAGATCGCCTCGTTGAGCGAGCCGTCGGTGCCGGGCGCGACCGGTTCGCCGTCGTCGTCCACGACGCGGCCGGTGTTGTACTCGGTCAGGTAGTTCGAGAAGCGGTTGTAGAACACGCCGACGCTGCCGCGGTTCGGCCCGCTCGCATAGCGCAGCGACAGGTCGGTCGACACGGCCTTTTCCTTCGACGCGTTCGGGTTGCCGATCAGGAACTGGCCGGTCGCATCGTGCGGGCCGTTCGAATACAGCTCGTAGAAGGTCGGCGCGCGTTCGGTGTAGGCGACGTTCGCCGCGATCGACCAGACCGGCGTCAGTGTGAACAGCGCGCCGGCCGACAGGCTGCCCGCGTTGAAGTCGCGCGGCTGCGCGCCCGCGAATTTCTCGACGCCGGCCGGATCGGGATCGACCTTCACATGCTCGAAGCGGCCGCCGAGGCTCAGCTTCAGCGTCGGGACCACCTGCCATTCCTCGAGGCCGAACAGCGCGACGCTGTTGGTGCGCGTGGACGGCACGAGCATTTCGTCGCCGAGCGCCGAGAACGTGTTCTGGCCGAACTGCACGCCGATCGCGCCTTCGAACGGCCCGATCTTGCGATGGCGCGCCTCGATGCGCGCCTCGTAGCCGCGATTGCGGAAGGTGGTCGCCGTCTCGCCGTTGTCGATTTCCTTGTGACGGTAGTCGGTGTACGCGAAATCGAATTTCAGCGTCGTGAACGGCCCGCTCAGGTTGCGCACCTCGGACGCGAGCGCGAGGCGTTCCTGACGCATCCGCAGCCGCACGTCGCTTTCCGCGACCGAGCCATAGTTCGATTCGTAGCCGCTGTACGACAGGCCTGCGAAACCGTCCGCCCACGTGTACGACGCGCCGACCGCACCGCCGTGCACGCGGCCGTCGCTGTTCGGCACGTTGCCTTCCGGTTGCGGCGTGTCGGGACCGTCGATCGCGCGTTGCTGGCTGCTGCGCGCGTAGCCGGGAATCCGCAGCTTGCTCGTTTCGCGATCGAACGCGTCGACGTGGAACGCGAAGCGGCCGTTGCCGCCTTCGACCTGCGCGGCGCCGGCACGCACGGAATTCGCGCCGCCGTAGCGCGCGTCGAGCGCGCCGGTCACGCCCTGGATCGCTTCGCGCGGAATCCGGTTGTCGATCGTGTTGACCACGCCGCCCACCGCGTTGCCGCCGTACAACAGCGCGGCCGGCCCGCGCACGATTTCGACGCGCTCGATCGACAGCGGATCCTGCGGCACCGCATGGTCGTACGACAGCGACGACGCGTCATAGGCCGCGACGCCGTTCTGCAGCAGCCGGATCCGGTCGCCGTCCATCCCGCGGATGATCGGCCGACCGACCATCGGCCCGTAGGTGGTGGTCGACACGCCAGGCAGCCCGTTGAGCGTTTCGCCGAGCGAATCGGCCTGGCGGCGTGTCAGCGCATCGCCGGAGAGCTGGACGGTCGGGGCGATCAGTTCGGTGTCGCCGAGCGGGTTCGCGGTCACGAAGATCGGTGCAAGCGGCGCGGATGCGTTGGCGGGCGTGCCGGACGCGCCCGGTGCATCGGTCTGCGCGTGGGCGACGGCGGCGAACAGCATCAGCGACAGGGACGAGAGCGGGCGAAGCGGTAAGCGAGGGAGGTCGCGCATGGTCGGTGAATCGGTTGGAATCGGATCGGATAACGAGCGATACGGGTCACCACTGGATACGATATATTGTTGCGTCTATGACGCGCAATGACCCGTTGGAACATGGCTCGGCGAGGCTCGGCCACCGGGTCGGGACGGTGTCAGGCGGACGAGCACGCGAGATGATATGTTATATCATGTCAAATTCCAAGCCGAATGGCGGGATCTCGTCGGGTTTCCGTCGGAGCGGTGAAAGGGGGGCGCGAGCGGCGGGGCGGCGAGCGATCGACGGCGCGAGCTTTCACGTCGAACGATGCCGATCGTGGCGCGTCGGGTCGGTTGCTGCATCCGTTCCGATGCGTTGACGCGTATCAACGTGCTCTGATTCCGGAACCGGATACTGAGTCGCTCATCGACCAGACAGGAGCGACGCATGACCCAGACCATGAAAGCGGCCGTGGTACACGCGTTCGGCGCGCCGTTGCGCATCGAGGAAGTGCCGATTCCGGCACCGGGGCCCGGCCAGATTCTCGTCAACATCAAGGCGTCGGGTGTTTGCCATACCGATCTGCACGCGGCCGACGGCGACTGGCCCGTCAAGCCGTCGCTGCCGTTCATCCCGGGCCATGAAGGCGTGGGGATCGTCGCGGCGGTCGGCGCGGGCGTCACGCACGTGCGCGAGGGCGATCGCGTCGGCGTGCCGTGGCTCTATACGGCCTGCGGCCATTGCGAGTACTGCTGCACGGGCTGGGAAACGCTCTGCCACGGTCAGCAGAACACCGGCTATTCGGTGAACGGCAGCTACGCGGAATACGTGCTGGCCGATCCCGACTACGTCGGCCAGTTGCCCGCGCAGGTCGCGTTCGACGAGATCGCGCCGATCCTGTGCGCGGGCGTCACGGTCTACAAGGGCATTCGCGTCACCGACACGCGCCCGGGCCAGTGGCTCGCGATTTCCGGCATCGGCGGCCTCGGGCACGTGGCCGTGCAGTATGCGCGGGCGATGGGCCTGCACGTCGCGGCCATCGACATTTCCCCCGACAAGCTCGCGCTGGCGCGGCAACTGGGCGCGCACCTGACGATCGACGCGTCGATCGACGACCCCGCAACAGTGATCCAGAAGGAAATCGGCGGCGCGCACGGCGTGCTCGTCACGGCCGTGTCGCGCAGCGCGTTCGCGCAGGCGCTCGGGATGGTCCGGCGCGGCGGCACGGTGGCGCTCAACGGTTTGCCGCCGGGCGATTTCCCGCTGCCGATCTTCTCGACCGTGCTGAACGGCATCACCGTGCGCGGGTCGATCGTCGGCACGCGGCGCGATCTGCAGGAATCGCTCGATTTCGCGGCGGACGGCCTGGTGCGCGCGCACATCCACCGCGACCGGCTCGGCAACATCAACGACGTATTCGCGAAGCTGCGGGAAGGGAAGGTCGACGGGCGCATCGTGCTGACCGACATGCATTGAGGCGCGGGACCTGCGCCCGCCGCCGCGCGACGCATGGCGGCGGGGCGGCGGCGAGATGGTCGGGCTCGCGTTACGGCGCGAAGAACACGTCGGTGCGGTTCGTCAGGTTGCCCGCGTTGGTCTGCACGAAGAACGGATGGAACGACGACGACGGAAGGACGTCGAGCCCCTGGTAGTCGCCGATGAAGAACCCTTCGGCATTGGGCGCGAGCTTCATGTCGAACGGGCCGCCGACGCGCCGCTCGTCGGCGAACGTGGCGCCGCCGTCGTGCGAGATCTTGCGCCAGAAGCCGGTCGGCAGCGTCGTCGTGTTGCCGGCCTGCAGGTCGCGGAAGTCGTAGTGCGTGACCATCACCGCACCCGTGTTGTCGACGCGCACCGACGGATTGAACGCCGGGCGTCCGGTCGGCGTGTTCACCTGTTGCGGCGCGCTCCAGGTCGCGCCGCCGTCCTTCGACGTCGATAGCGCGATCTCGTCGTATGCGCCGCCGTTGAAGCGGCTGTCCTGCCACACGACATAGAGTTGCCCGGATGCGGGATCGATCGCGGGTTCCGGAATGATGTCGCCGGTGCGCACGGGTTCGCCGGTGTTCGGATCCGTGACGCCGACCGTCTGCAGTCCGGCGATCACCTGCGGTTGGGTCCACGTCGCGCCGTCGTCGGTCGACTTGATGAACGCGACCTTGCCGGCCGCCTTGCTGAACGGCGGCTGGATCAGGTCGAAGAAATCGTAGAGCGTGCCGCTCTTCGGATCGACGACGATCTGGTTGCCGATCGTCTGCTGGCGCGACGGCACGTCGACGATGACCTTCGCGGCGCTCCACGTCTTGCCGCCGTCGGTCGTCTTCGAGAACAGCGTCGGCCCGCGGTACGCCTTCGTGTGCAGGTTCGCGTACGGATTGCCGTTCGGCAGCTCGAGACGGTCCCATACCGCGTACGCGGTGCCGGCCTTCACCGGGTTGGCGGTCACCGATTCCTTGTCGTTGAAGAACTGCGTCGTCGGTTCGTCGTTCGCGATCAGCACGGCCGGGCTGCTCCACGTTTGCCCACCATCGGTCGAGACCGACGCGCCGACCGCATTGCCGTTGTTCGACTGGTTGAACGAGATCGATACCGAATACGCGGTGCCGTCCGGCCCGAACGATACCCACGGATCGGACGCGCGCTCGTATTTCAGCCCGCCCGGCGCGCATGCGCTGAACGGCTGCGGCGTGCGCGCCCAGGTCGCGCCGGCGTCGAACGTGTAGCCGGCGACGAGCCCGTGGGCGCCGCCGTTCGACCAGCGGTCCTGCTGCCACACGCCGATCATGTTGTTCGGGTTCGCCGGGTTGACCGCGAGCCACGGTTCGACTTCTGCATTCACGTAGTTGGTGCCCGGGCCGCCGATGGTGCACGCGGCGAACGGGCTGGGGCCGGAGACGACGACGGGTTCGGCGTGCGCCGCGGCAGCGGCGGCCAGCGCCATCGCGGCGGACAGGCGGGTGACAAGCGGATGGGACACGATCATGCGTCGCATGGACGACTCCTCGGTGAGGGGCGAATGCGATGGCGGGGCACGACGAGACAACGCGAGCCGGGGCGCGGCAATCATGCCGCGTGTCGTTGCGTGCCGTTCAGCATGCCGTTTCAGTCATCGCAATCCGCGTGCGCTGGATGCCGCCAGCGCTTCGGTTAAGACTCCTCTTCTTTTCATTGCTTGTCGGGTGTGTCTGCGATGTCGACCCGACGGGAAAGCCAGTCCGGGCATGCGACGAATGTGTCGAAGTGGATTGCAATGTAGGCGATTCGAATGCCGCGCGACAGGCGGTTTTTTGTAACAGGACGTAGCCGGAAAGCGTTGCCGAAAGCGCGCATCGGGCCCGCAAGTTTTGCCGTTGCGCGGCATGAAAATCGAATCGAAAACGCGAATCGCAATCGCTTGCGATTGATGCGCGCGCACGCCGGCCGCGCGCGCGTGAAGCGCGGTTCAGCGCTCCGCCGGAAAGCGCTCCTGCAACGCATGCAGCCAGCGCGCGACGACGTCGAGTTCGTCGTCGGAAAACCCGTCGCACAGCTTGCCGTTGAGTTCGCGCAGCAGCACGCGCGCACGCTTGAGTGCCGCGTGGCCGTCGTCGGTCAGGTACAGCCGCGTCGCGCGGCCGTCGTCCGAATCGGCATGACGCGTGATGAGGCCGGCTTTCGCCATCCGGTCGGCGAGGCCCGTCATCGCGGATGGCGCAAGTTGCAGCGTCGCGCCGACTTCGCCGATCAGCGCGCCGTCCTGTTTCGCGAGACAGAACAGCACGCCGGCCTGCGCGGCGCTCGCGCGCGTCTCGGTTTCGGCCTTGCGGTCGATCCAGCGCTGCACGCGCCGCTGGCCGATGTTCAACATGAAAAACAGTCGTCGGTCTTCGCTCAAGCTGGGTTCCCGGCTGCAATGGAAAGGGAGGGGCGGCCCGCGGCGCGCGGCGTGTCGAGCGCCTGCGCGAGCCAGTCGGCGACGTCGGGCCACAGCACGGTGCCGGGCCGGCTGCGAAAGAAGCCCATGTGCCCGACCGGGCCGCTGCCCGCCGCACGCGGATCGATCTGGCGGCGTTCGACCTTCGCGCGGGTCAGATAGCTTACCAGCAGGCCGATCGCGGCCGGATTCGCCCACGGATCGTCGTCGAAGCCGAGCGCGAGGATCGGCAACTGCTGCTTCGAGAAGCGCTCGGCCGCACCGAGCGTCGGATCGTCGAAGAAGTAGTGCGGCAGCGTCGTCCAGCGGCTCCATTCGCGGAACACGCCGGCCGGCAGATCCTCGCCGAGCCCGAGCCGCTTGCCGGGCACGTAGCCGAGCAGCGCGGACGTCAGCGGGCCGAGCACGCGCAGGATCAGCCGCACCTTCACGCGTTCGGCCGCCTGCGCGATCAGCCGCGTGCTGCCCGCATGCGCGGCGACGAGCACGGCCGCGCGCAGATGCGTCGTCGCGCCGGACAGCCCGATCGCGTGTCCGCCGACGCTGTGGCCGACCGCCAGCAACGGGAGCCCTTCATGCGTGTGCCGGGCCCACGCGGTCGCGGCGCCCACGTCGAGCTCCATCCAGTCGCGCATGCGGGCCTGCAGCGTGCGCAGCCGCGCGGGCCGCGATGCGCCGATGCCGCGATAGTTGTAGGTCAGCGCCGCGAAACCGCGCTCGGTCAGGAAGCGCGCGAAGCCCGCATACAGCCGCTCGGGCACGGCCGTCGCCGGATGGATCAGGACCAGCGCGCGCGGCGGCGCGTCCGGCGACCACAGCGTGCCGTGCAGTACGTAGCCGTCGGCGGCGGAAAAATCGATGGGTTCGGAGGTCATGGCCGTCCTCGCTCGGGCAGTTATTTCGTATGCGAAATATAGTCGGGAATGTGTTTCGCGTGCGAAATATCTATCGAGGAATCGTTCGAACTTCACGCGGCGGCGGCCGGCGGCGAAGCGGTGGCCGCACGCGCGTGCTTCATAAAATATTTGCATCTTTGCATAGAAGAATATTGCGTTTGTGTCATGAAATGGATCGACGTATCTTCACCGGTTCCATCCGTTCCGCCGGCGGTCGCGCACGGCGGACCAAGGGCGTCGCCGTCGCGCGGCCGCCCGCCAACCTTCCGGGAGATCATGTTGCTGAGCCGAATCGTCACGGCGCTCTTGCTGGCGCTTGCCGCGCAGCCGGGCATCGCCAAGGACACCGTCACGCTGCGCGTCGGTGAACAGAACTACTTCAACATCCAGGCATCGATGGAAGCGTCCGGCGTGCTGAAGGACCTGCCTTACACGATCGAATGGAAGCACTTCCAGGCCGCCGCGCCGGTCGCCGAAAGCCTGAACGGCAACGCGATCGACCTCGGCTTCCTCGGCGATTCCGCGCTGCTCACGCTGGCCGCGCGCGGCGCGCCGGTCAAGGTCGTCGCGGTGTCGCGGCAGAGTCTCGACGGCGTCGCGATCCTCGTGCCGAAAAACTCGCCGGTGCGCACCGTGGCCGACCTGCAGGGCAAGACCATCGCGGTATGGCGCGGCGCCTGGAGCCAGCAACTCGTGCTGCGCGCGCTCGAACACGCGGGCCTGCGCGCCGATTCGGTGAAGTACGCGTACCTGATGCCGATCGACGCGACCAACGCGCTCGCGAACGGTTCGGTCGATGCGGTGTCGCTGTGGGAGCCGTTCGTCAGCACGCTGGCGTTACGGCAGGGCGCGCGGCCCGTGACGACCGCGCAGGGGCTGATGCCGGCGCTGAGCTTCGTCGCCGCGAACGAGCAGGCCGCCTCGGGCAAGCGCGCGGAGATCACCGATTTCCTGCGGCGCGTGGTGGCCGCACGCCAGTGGGTCGACAGCCATCCGCGCGAGTACGCGGACCTGTGGGCGAAACGCGCGAATCTCGAACCCGACGTCGCGTATCGCTGGCTCAACAATGCTCGGCAGCGCGTCGGCCCGGTCGACGAGACGGCCGCGAAGGACGCGCAGAACACGGCCGACTTCCTGCACAAGTCCGGCGTGATTCCGGCCGCGTACGACACGTCGAAGCTGCTCGACCGCTCGTATGCGGGCGCGTTCGCGGCGCCTGCGCAGAAGACCGCCGCCGCGCAGTGACCGTGCGGCCCGCTGCACGATTCCCGCGCTTCCCGATCGACATACCCGAGGACATCCCGACATGCCAGTCGACATCATCGGCATGATCACCGCGACACCCGGCGCGGAGGTCGACGTACCGGGCGGCGCGGCCGTCCAGCCGGACTACGTGCGCCGCTTCGCGCAGGCGCACGAAGCCGCCGGCTTCGACCAGATCCTGATCGGCCATTTCAGCAACGCGGCGGACGGCTTCATCGTCGCGTCGTTCGCGGCCGCCGCGACCGCGCGCATCCGTCTCCTGCTCGCGCACCGGCCGGGCGTGATCGTGCCGTCGGCCGCCGCGCGGCAGATAGCGACGCTCGACGTGTTCAGCGGCGGAAGGCTGGCGCTGAACGTGGTGTCCGGCGGCGACGATGCGGATCTGCAGCGCGACGGCGATTTCGTGCCGCACGATGCCCGCTATCGCCGCACCGGCGAATATCTCGACGTGCTGAAACGGATCTGGCTGGCCGATGCGCCGGTCGATCACGACGGCGCGTTCTACCGGCTGCGCGGGGCGTCGCCGGTCGTGAAGGGCGCGCAGCGGCCGCATGTGCCGATCTATTTCGGCGGCTCGTCGCCGGCCGCGCTCGCCGTCGCGGGCGAGCATGCGGATGTCTACATGACGTGGGGCGAGCCGCTCGACGCGGTGCGCGAGCAGATCGCGCGCGTGCGGGCCGCCGCCGCGCCGTTCGGGCGGGCGCCGCGCATCAGCGTGTCGTTCCGGCCGATCGTCGCGGATACGGAGGCGGCCGCGTGGGAAAAGGCCGAGGCGATCCGCGAACGCGTGCGCGCGGCGCGGCTCGCGAACGGTCAGCCGATCGCCGGTCACGCGCCGCAGAATGCGGGCTCGCAGCGGCTGATGGCCGCCGCCGCGCAGGGCGACGTGCTCGACGAACGGCTGTGGATGGGCGTTGCGAACCTGACCGGCGCACGCTGGAATTCGACCGCGCTGGTCGGTACGCCCGAGCAGGTCGCGCGTGCGCTCGGCGCGTACTACCGGCTCGGCGTATCGACGTTCCTGATTCGCGGTTTCGATCCGCTCGACGATGCGCTGGCCTACGGGCGCGACCTGATCCCGGCGATTCACGCGCATGTTGCGGAGCTCGACCGCTATCGGGCGGCGGTGCCGGCGTAGGCGAACCCGCCGAACTGCCGCACGTTGACGCGCCCCGGCATCGCCATCACGGCATGCCGGGGCGCTTGCCTTGAACGCTCAGAACGACGGCAACCCCGGCGGATTGGTCTCCGCCCGCGCGATCGCCTCGCTCTGCAAACCCCAGCGCGCGAGCGCCTGCCCGTAGCGGCCGTTGCCGATCAGCGCATTGGTCGCGAGCGTCAGCGCCGGCGCGAGCCCGCTGCCGCGGCGCGTCGCGATCGCGACGTCCGCATTCGCCGGCCAGCCCGCATTGACGACGCCGACGCGGCGGATCTTGCCGGTGCGCGCGGCCTCGTACGCGAGCGACGCGTTCGGGTTCAGCTCCGCATCCGCGCGGCCCGACAGCAGCGCGACGCGCGCCGTCGCATCGTCGTCGAAATAGAGCAGCTCGGCCGGCTTCAGCCCTTGCGCGACGTTGCGCTTGCTCCATTCGAGCAGGATGCGCTCCTGGCTCGTGCCGGCGCCGGTGATGATCCGCAAACCCGCGATGTCCTTCGGCTCCGCGATCTTCGCGATCGGGCTGGCGGTGCGCACGTAGAAGCCGTGCAGCCCGAGCCGGTAGGTCGTGAAATCGTATTTCTCCTTGCGCTTCTCGGTGACGCCGACGTTCGAGATCACCGCGTCGTACTTGCCGGACGTCAGCCCGAGCGGCCAGTCGGCCCACGCGATCGGCAGCAGCACGAGCGTGCGGCCGAGCGCGTCGGCAACGAGCTGCGCATAGTCGGGATCGGCGCCGACCACGGTGCGCGCGTCGGTCGCATAGGTCGACACGGGCGGTGCGTGCGGCGAGATCGCGACCGTGAACGCGCCGTCGCGCACCCAGCGGTAGCCGCTGGCCGCGCGGATGGCCGCGTCGTCGGGGCCGGCGCGCGGGCGGCCGGCCTGGCGCGGGTCGAGGTCGGCGGTGGCCGCCGCCGCGCGTGCCGCCTGCCACGGCAGGCCCGATGCCGCGAGCAGCGCGGCCGTGATGAACTGGCGTCGATCGGTCATCGTGCGGCACCCCGCGAGTCGGAAGCGGCGCGCATCACAGCACCCGCGACAGGAACGCGCGGGTGCGCGGATGCGACGGCGCATCGAGCACGGCGGCGGGCGGCCCGGCCTCGACGATGCGCCCGCGTTCCATGAACAGCACGTTGTCCGCCACTTCGCGCGCGAAGCCGATTTCGTGCGTGACGATCACGAGCGTCGTGCCCGAGCGCGCGAGTTCCTTGATCACGTCGAGCACTTCGTTCACGAGTTCGGGATCGAGCGCCGACGTCGGCTCGTCGAACAGCAGCACCTTCGGCCGCAATGCGAGCGCCCGCGCGATCGCGACACGTTGCTGCTGGCCGCCGGACAACTGGCGCGGGTACGCATCGGCCTTATCCGCGAGGCCGACGCGCGCGAGCAGCGCGCGTGCGCTGTGCTCGGCTGCATCGCGCGTCACGCCGGCGACGGCGACCGGCGCTTCGATGAGGTTCTCGAGCACCGTCAGGTGCGGGAACAGGTTGAAGTTCTGGAACACCATGCCGACGGCCGTGCGCCGCTTCAGCACGTCGCGCTCCTTCAGCTCGTGCAGCACGTCGCCGTCGCGGCGATAGCCGATCAGCTCGCCGTCGATGTCGATGAAGCCGTCGTCGACGCGTTCGAGATGGTTGATCGTGCGCAGCAGCGTCGACTTGCCGGAGCCGGACGGCCCGACGATCACGGTCACGCTGCCGCGCGGCGCGACGAACGACACGTTGTCGAGCACGCGCTGCATGCCGAACTGCTTCGACACGCCGTGCAGGGCCACTTCGCCGCCGGTGCGCGACACCGCGGCCACGGTATCGGCAGACGGGCCGGCCTCGCCTCGTGCACGGGCGATCGAGGCCGTGCGGCGCGACGTGACACGCCGCCACAGCCCGCCGATGCGCGCCAGCGCGAACGTGACCACGGACGGCGGCGGGTTGCGCAGCGCGCCGCGTGCATAGTGCCGCTCGACCTGTACCTGGATCGCGGACAGCAAGGTCAGGATGATCAGGTACCAGACGGTCGCGACCATCAGCAGCGGAATCACTTCGAGGTTGCGGCGATAGATCACCTGCACCGTGTAGAACAACTCCGGCATCGCGAGCACGTACACCATCGACGTGCCTTTCGCGAGCGTGATCAGATCGTTGAACGCGGTCGGCAGGATCGCGCGCATCGCCTGCGGCAGCACGATCCGCGACGTCTGGCGGCCGCGCGGCAGCCCGAGCGCGGCGGCGGCTTCGAGCTGGCCCTGGTCGACCGCGAGAATGCCGCCGCGGATCACCTCCGCGGAAAACGCCGCATGATTCAGCGTGAGGCCGAGCACGGCCGCGAGGAACGGGCTGATGAGGTCGGTCGTCGGCGTGTCGAACCACACGATGTCGGTGAACGGCACGCCGAGCCGCACGTGCTCGTACAGGTAGCCGAGGTTGTTCAGGATCAGCAGCAGCACGATCAGCGGAATCGAGCGGAACAGCCACACGAAGGTCCATGCGCTGGCCGACAGCAGGCGCGACCGCGACAGCCGGGCCAGCGCGACGAACGCGCCGAGCACGAAGCCGAACACCGCGCCGAGCAGCGTCAGCACCAGCGTGCGCGCGAGCCCCGACAGCACCGGCGGCGACAGGAACCATTCGGCGAACACCGGCCAGCCCCACTGCGGGTTGCCGAGAATCGAATGCAGCGTGAGCGCGATCAGCACGAGCGCGAGCACGGTGCCGGCCGTGCGCGACCGGTGGCGCGCGGGCACGATCCGCAAATGCGTGCCGGGCTCGCGAGCGCCGGGGGAAGAGAGCGGCGGCAGCGCGCCGCCGAGATGGGTCGTGTCGCTCATGTCGTGGGAATCCTCGAATCGATCGATCGGCGGGCGCGCCGCGCACGGGCGGCGCGGCGGCGTCAGGCGTGCGCTTCGGCCGCCGCTTCCTGTGCGGCGCCGGGCGTCGCGTAGCGGCTCGCCTTGCGCGGCAGACCGAGGTGATCGCGCAGCGTCGCGCCGGGCAGGTCGCGGCTGTAGCGGCCGCGCGCCTCGAGCACCGGAATCACGAGTTCGATGAAATCGTCGACGCCCTGCGCCTGCACCGGGAAACCGAGGATGAAGCCGTCGCCGGCGCCCGCGTCGTGCCAGCGGATCAGTTCGTCGGCGACGTGCTCGGCCGTGCCGATGAAGTTCGGCCGCGGCGTCGCGACCGCGAGCGCGGTCTCGCGCAGCGACAGGCCCTTGCGTTTCGCATCGGCCTTGATCCGGTCGGTGGTCGAGCGGAAGCTGTTGCGGCCGAGCTCGCCGAGTTCCGGGAACGGCGCGTCGAGCGGGTACTGCGTGAAGTCGTGGTGATCGAAATAGCGGCCGAGGTACGCGAGCGCCTCGTCGATCGTCAGCAGGTCGCGGATCGCCTGGTATTTGTCCTCCGCTTCGGCGGCCGTGCGGCCGACGATCGGCCCGACGCCGGGGAAGATCTTCACGTCGCCGGCCTGCCGCCCGTGCTCGATCGCGCTCTGTTTCACGCGCCGCGTGAACGCGGCCGTTTCGTCGATCGACGGCGAATGCGTGAACACGGCATCCGCGTATTTGCCCGCGAGGCCGATCCCGGTGTCGGACGAGCCGGCCTGGAAGATCACCGGCTGCCCCTGCGGCGAGCGCTGGATGTTCAGCGGGCCCGCGACCTGGAAGAAGCGGCCGTGGTGATCGAGCGTATGCAGCTTGTCGCGATCGAAGAAGCGGCCGCTCGCGCGGTCGCGCACGAATGCATCGTCGTCCCAGCTGTCCCACAGGCCCTGCACGACGTCGAGATATTCGTCGGCGATTTCGTAGCGCAGTTCGTGATCCGGGTGTGCCTTGCCGAAATTCTTCGCGGTGCCTTCGAGCGGCGTCGTCACGACGTTCCAGCCGGCGCGCCCGCCACTGATCGCGTCGAGCGACGCGAGCTGGCGTGCGACCGTGAACGGCTCGCTGTACGACGTCGAGATCGTGCCCGCGAGCCCGATCTTCTTCGTCGCGACCGCGAGCGCCGACAGCACGGTCAGCGGCTCGAAGCGGTTCAGGAAATGCGGGATCGACTTCTCGTTGATGTAGAGGCCGTCCGCGACGAACGCAAAGGTGATGCCGGCGGCTTCCGCCTTGCGCGCGACGCCGATCATGAAGTCGAGGTTGATGCTGGCGTCGGGCGGGTTGCTCGGATGCCGCCACGCGTTCATGTGGCTGCCTGCGCCTTGCAGCATCAGGCCGAAGGGAATCGATCGTCGGGTCGTCATGATGGGAATGTCACGCGTTCTGGTCAGGGGAGAGGGAGCGATCGGCCGCGAGGGCCGCTTGCAACGGCGTGGTGGACAGCGCGCCGCCGAGCCATTCGGCAGACGCGAGCCGCGCCGCGTAGTCGGAGACCGGCGAATCGATCACGAACGCATCGACGTCGAGCCGCCGGCTCAGCGCGTCGAGCGCGCGGTGCACGCCCTCGGGCGTATCGGCCAGCACCGTCGGGCGCAGCTCGTCGATCCGGTAGTCGGACGCGCCGCTTTGCCGCGCGAATTCCGCAGCCGCTTGCGCGCTGCCGAGATTGAAGCTCTGGCCGCCCGCGAACTGCAGCTTGAAGATCTTCAGCGGCCCGATCAGTTGTTCGGCCTCGTCGCGCGTCGGCGCGGCGACCGCGTACAGCGCGACGAGCGGCTTCTCGCCGCCCGCGCCGCGGTACGCGTCGAGCGAGCGTTCGAGATTCGCGTCGTCGCCGTTGAAATGGCCCGCGTAGCAGAAGCGCCAGCCTTGGCGCGCGGCGAGCGCGCCGCTGTCCGGCGAGCCGCCGAGCAGGATGCGTTCGGGCAACTGCGGCGGCACCGGCATCGCGACCGCGCCGGCGAGCGGATGATCTTCGGCCACGCCCCAGCCGAGAAACGCGTCGAGCTCCGCGAGCTGCCCCGCGAAATCGGGCTTGCGCGCCTTGTCGTGGAACCACTGCAGCGCGCGCGTGGTCAGCGGCAGCCCGCCGGGCGCCTTGCCGATGCCGAGATCGACGCGGCCCGGCGCGAGCGCGGCCAGCAGCTTGAATGTTTCCGCGACCTTGAACGGGCTGTAGTGCTGCAGCATCACGCCGCCCGAGCCGATCCGGATGCGCGACGTGTGCGCGAGCAGGTGCGCGACGACGACCTCCGGCGCCGAACTCGCGAAGCCCGGCGTGCCGTGATGCTCGGCGACCCAGAAGCGCGCGTAGCCGAGCTGTTCGGCGCGTCGCGCGAGCGTCGTGGTGAAGCGCAGCGCGTCGGCGGCGTTCGCGCCGTCGGCGATCGGACTCTTGTCCAGCAACGAAAGCGAATAAGACATGGTGAGCGGCGTTCCTGCGTGAGCGTGGATGGACGGTTGCGGGCGCGCGGCGCTCAGCTTTTCGGCAGCCCGGGCGGATTCGTACGCGACTGGTCGATCGCTTCGGACGCGAGGTTCCAGCGGTCGAGCACCTGTTGGTAGCGGCCGCTCTTGATCAGCCCGTTCAGCGCGACGGTCAGCGGCTCGGCGAGGCCGCTGCCGCGGCGCGTCGCGATCGCGATGTCGGCCGTGCGCGGCCAGCCGCCGCTGATTGCGCCGACGAGCCGCGTCTTGCCTTGCTGCGCGCTTTGATACGCGAGCACCGAATTCACGCTGAACACCGCGTCCGCCCGGCCCGACTGCACGGCGACGATGCGCATCGCCTGGTCGTCGTAATACTGGATCTGCACGGGTTTCAGCCCGTGCGCGACGTTCTCGCGGTCCCACGCGAGCAGGATCTTTTCCTGGTTGGTGCCGGCGTCGGTCACGATGCGCAGCCCCGCGACGTCCTTCGGCTCGCGGATCGCCTGGATCTTGCTGTCGTTGCGCACGTAGAAGCCGACCTGATCCTTGCGATAGGTCGAGAAATCGAACTTCTGCTTGCGCTCCTCGGTGACGGTCACGTTCGAGATCACCGCGTCGACTTTCCCCGATTCGAGCGCCAGCGGCCAGTCGGCCCACGCGAGCGCGACGATCTTCAGCTTGCGGCCGAGGCTGTCGGACACGAGCTGGCCGACGTCGGCGTCGAAGCCGATCACCGTGCGCGCGTCGGTCGCATACGAGCTGATCGGCGGCAGGCTCGGCGCGATGCCGATCGTCAGCGTGCCGGGCTCGGCGAACTTGAACGACGCGGGCACCGCGCGCTCGACCGCCGCATCGGCCGCGCCACGCGGGCGGCCGCGCTGCTCGGGGCTCAGGTCGAACGTCGCGGCGGCTGCAGCCGTCGCGGCGGCGAAGGCGCTCAGGCCGATCAGCGCGGTGGCCAGCGTGCGCACGGCACGGGATGAAAACGGTACGGCTCGATGCATGAAGACGTCCTGTCGTGGAAGCGTGGAAAGCGGAATGGGCGAGATGAAATGCGGGACGTCGTGCACTCAGCGCGGCAGCACCGGTTCGGGCACGGGCGCCCACAGGTCGGCCAGCGTCGACGTGCGCGACGGATCGACGAGATCCTTGCCGAAGCGCAGATGGAAATACGCTTCGGGATCGATCGACGAATCGAACAGCCGCGTATAGCCGGTGCGGTCGTACAGCGCCCACGCCTCGGGCTGGCGAAAGCCGGTGGTCAGGTAGAGGCGCTGGTAGCCCTGCTGCGCGGCGCGCAGTTCGAGCGCTTCGACGATGCGCCGGGCGAGGCCCTGGCGGCGCAGGTCGGTGCGCGTCCAGATGCGTTTGAGTTCGGCGGTCCGTGCGTCGTAGCGCTTGAACGCGCCGCCGCCGATCGTTTCGCCGTCGCGCAGCAACAGCACGAACGCGCCTTCGGGCGGCGCGAACAGTTCGGCCGGGTAGCGTGCGAGTTCGTCGCGGGCCGACGCGCGGCTGTCGGGGCGGTACGCGTCGTAACGGATCGAATACTCGTCGATCAGCGCGTCGATCAGCGGCTGCGCGCGGACGTCGAGCGGCGTCGTGTCGATGATGCGGTCGTTCGTGGCCATGGGCATCGCGAATGGCGCGCGATGCGGACGTTCCTGGCGGGGTGCGGGCACGCGGCCCGTCCGGTCTGTTCCGTTATCGCGACGCAGTTGTCGTGATGGCGGCGGCTGTCGTGCCCGATGCGAGGCATCCGGCGTGCCGCCGCCGTTTTGAACACGTTAGCGGCGCGGCCGGCAAAGGCGAACGAAGCAATTTCGATAAGGATTTCGCGGAAGGCGTAAGAAGGCTTGCAGGGGGCGTGGGG